>JAEWHN010000397.1 GCA_023387775.1 Pseudomonadota bacterium
ACGCCAACCTGCTGCACTCGTCGTCCGAGGGCAAGGTGCTGGAAGACCCGGCGGTTGAGGCTCCCGAATACGTGCATATGCGCACCATTTCGCCCGAATCCGCGCCTGACCAGGCGACGGTCATCAAGATCGGCTTCGAGAAGGGCGATGCCGTCTCGATCAACGGCGTGCGCATGAGCCCGGCGACGCTTCTGGCCAAGCTGAACGACTATGGCCGCGACAACGGCATCGGCCGCATCGACTTGGTGGAAAACCGCTTCGTCGGAATGAAGAGCCGCGGCGTCTACGAGACCCCCGGCGGCACGATCCTGCTTGCCGCGCACCGCGCCATTGAGAGCATCACGATCGACCGGGGTGCCGCGCACCTCAAGGACGAGCTGATGCCGCGCTATGCAGAGCTCATCTATTACGGCTTCTGGTTCTCGCCGGAGCGCGAGATGCTGCAGGCGGCGATCGACCTCAGCCAGAAGAATGTCGAAGGCGAAGTGACGCTGAAGCTCTACAAGGGCAACGTCATGGTCACCGGCCGCGAGAGCGAAAAGTCGCTCTACTCCGACAAGCTCGTCACCTTCGAGGACGACCAGGGCGCCTACGACCAGAAGGACGCCGCCGGCTTCATCAAGCTGAACGCGCTGCGCCTGCGCACTTTGGCCGCTCGCGACCGCAGGGGCTGAGGCGACCAGACACGCGCAAAGAAAAACCCGGCAGAAACGCCGGGTTTTTTGTTGTCCTTCGCCGAAAAGATCAGTTGGCAATCAGGGTGGCGAATCTGGACAGCGCCTGCTGGTAGATCGTGGCGCGGTTCCATTCGTTCCAGATGGCGTAGTTGACCTCGCCCGGGCCGTAGCCGCCGCCGGCCTGCCAGCCGTGGCCCTTGAGGAAGTTGGCCGTCGAGGCCAGCACGTCGCCGGTGGAATGGATCAGGTCGCGGCGGCCATTGCCGTCGAAATCGACCGCATATTGCAGGTATTTGGAGGGCAGGAACTGCGTCTGGCCAAGTTCGCCGAAGCCCGCGCCCCGCATCTGGTCGGCAGAGATGTAGCCCTTCTGGGCGATCTCCAGCGCAGCGTCGAGCTCGTGCGTGAAGAAGGCCGAGCGGCGGCAGTCATAGGCCAGCGTGGCCAGCGGCTGAAACACGCTCCTGTTGCCGGAATTGGCGCCAAAGCCGGTCTCCATGCCCCAGATGGCCAGCAGAACCTCGGGCTGAACGCCAAAGTGCTGCTCGATCTTGGCGAAGGTGGCGGCGTGGGTCTTCATCAGCCCCTTGGCCTTCTTGACATAGGACGCCGGCGCGCGCCGCGCCATGAACTGGTCGAGCGTGCCCTTGAAGGCGCCCTTCTGGTTGCGGTCGATCTTGATGACGCCGGTGTCGTATCTCACGCCGGCAAGCGGCGAGGTGTCGATGCCGCGGGCCCTGGCCTCTGCCTTATAGCTTTCCAGCCAGGCGGCGAAGCCGCTGCTGTCGTTGCCGCACTGCGCCGCATGGGCGCTGCCGGTCGCCAGACCGAGCACGGCAAAGGCGGCAGCCGCAAAAATCTTTCCCTTGGCTATGAAGGCCATGCTGTTCTCCTGAGATCGTCTGAATCACGTCGCTGTTGCGTCTTCCGCCAGCCGCGCGCCGCACGCTTGTCGCGTCATGGTTAAAATGACGTGTACAGCCCGTCCCGCTGGCACTGGGGAGCAAATTCCCCATGATCAAGGGCATAATGTGGCAAGCTGGCTCATATGTCTTGCGGGGCCCTTTCCATCCCCGCTTGAGGGGAATTTCCGCTGCAGGGCGCGGGTCGGCGCGTGAAGCTGTCAGCAATTCACCTTGCCGTTTAGCCTGCTTTTCGACCCTCCTCGCCGGGGAAATCCCGGCCGCGCTTGCTGGGCCGCCGTACGGCGTATATTGTTTCTGCCTGTCGCCTTCAGGATCCCATGACCCAGCCTACTCCAACACCCACCAGCCCCCGCGAACGCAAGAAGGCGCTTTTGCGCGCGGAACTGCTGGAGGCCGCGCATGAGCTGGTGAAGGAGGAGGGCTATGAAGGCCTGACCATCCGCAAGCTCGCTCAGCGCGTCGGCTATGCGCCGATGTCGGTCTATTCCTATTTCGCCGACAAGCACGCCATCTTGCTGGCGCTGGCGGAGGACGCCTTCGAGACCCTTGCGCAGCGCATGGAACGCGACGCACCGGCCGAGCCGCTGGCGGGCCTGCGCAAGATCATGGAGGAATATGCGGTCTTCGCGCTGGAGAACCCCAACGAATACCGCACCATCTTCATGACCCGTGACCCGGCAGGGCTTCGCGGGCAGGACGTGACCGAGATCGGCAAGCTCGAAAGCGGGAACCCGGCGCTGCGCATCCTGTTGAAGCGCGTGCAGGCCTGCGTCGACGCCGGCATATTCAAGGGCGATGTGCATGCCATCTCCACCCTCTTGTGGAGCTGCGGCCACGGCGCCATTTCCCTCCAGCTCGCCTTTCCGTTCTACCCGTTCGGCGAACCCAGCAAATTCCTGGCGGCCTCCATGGAAGTGGCGCTGGCCGGGCTGATGGCGCAGAAGGTCGAAGCCCTCGTGCCGCCGGAAGAGCGCTGCTAGCCTAGCCCCACCCATAGACCCGACATCCCGAGGCCGCGCAACGACGTGCGGCAAATCCTGGCCGGCGCGCAGATGCCGCCGCGGGCCGACCATGCACGCCCGCGCCCTTTCCCGTTTCTCTGAGAGCCGCACCGCGTTCGGCCAATTTTTCGTACGCGTACGATTTCTGCTTGCAAAGGCGAATTCGTCTCCGTATATGTACGTCATATTATACACGTACATATTTTTGGAGAAATCATGATGCAAAAGACCCTTATCGGCTTCGCCGCCCTTCTGACCCTGTCGGGTACCGCTTTCGCCGCCGATTTTGCCGACACGCTGCGCTATCCCGATTCCCCCCGCTTCGAGGCCGCGGCACCCAGGCTCGACTATTCCACGACCGCCTCGATCAAGACCGCAGGCACGGAAAAGACCACCGAGCCGGTGTCGTCGCGCCAGACCTCCGGCGACAGCGCCGGATCGGTAGCGCTGCCGGCGGGCAACGCTCGCTAAGTCTCCTCCCAAGACGAGCGAACGCAACGGGCGGCGGAGTTTTCAGCTCCGCCGCCCGTTTCATTTGCGCCGCCCGTCAAATCGGAGAAGGACGCATACCGCCCCGCGCTCGTCAGGCCGCTGACGTTTCGTAATAGGTGCCGATGACCTCGGCCACGCGATCCCTGGCCACGGGCGGGCTGAACAGGAAACCCTGCAGTTCGCCGCACTGCTCCTTTTGCAGGGCGTGCAATTGCTCCACCGTCTCGACCCCTTCGGCAGTGGTGTCGATGCCGAGGCTGGCGCCAAGGCCTATGATGGCGCGCACGATGGCGAGCGCCTCGGCGCTGGCGCCAATTTCGCGGATGAATGACCGGTCGATCTTCAGGCGGCTGAACTGGAACTGCCGCAGATAGCTGAGGCTGGAATAGCCGGTGCCGAAATCGTCCAACGCGATGCGGGCGCCGAGATCGCGGATGCGCCGCAGCGTGGCCAGGTTGGACTCGGTGTCGGCCAGCAGCACGGATTCGGTGACCTCGATTTCCAGCCGTGTCGGCTGCAACCCCGACAGCGCCAGCGCTTCGCCGATAGTGGCGACCAGTGCCGTGCCGCGGAACTGCACCGGCGAGACATTGACGGCGACGACGAGCTGTCCCGGCCAGCCGGCCGCCTGCCGGCAGGCCTCGCGCAGCACCCAGCGGCCGAGCGCGTCGATCATCCCGGTTTCCTCGGCGAGCGGGATGAAGACGCCGGGCGAAACCATGCCGCGCCTGGGGTTGTTCCAGCGCAACAGCGCCTCAAAGCCGCGCAGCTGCCCGGTCTTGACCGCGAAGATGGGCTGGAAATGCAGTTCGAACTCCCTGCCTATGTCGGCGCCGCGCAACTCCATCTCCAGCGCGCGCCGGTCGCGCACCTGGCTGTCCATCTCCGGCTCGAAGAAGCGCAGCGAGCCCTTGGCGACGTTCTTGGCGCGATAGAGGGCAAGGTCCGCGCATTTGAGCAGGCTTTCAGTATCTGTCGCATCCTGCGGTGAAAGCGCGGCGCCGACGCTGGCGGTGACCGAAACCTGCGAGCCCTGGACGGTATGGATGGCGGCAATCTCGTCGAGCAGCCGCCCGGCCAGGCCGCAGACCGCCTCGCGCGAGGCCGCGCCCGGAAGCAGCACGGCGAACTCGTCGCCGCCGAGCCGCGCGATAAGGTCGGAGCCGCGCAGCAGCTTGCGCAGGCGGCCGGTGATTTCGACCAGAAGCGCGTCGCCGGCGGCATGGCCGAGCGTGTCGTTGACCACCTTGAAGTCGTCGAGATCGAGCAGCAGCACCGCGAAGGCCGCCTCGTTCTGGGCGGCGCGGGCAAGCTCGCGGGTGAACAATGTGCGGTTGGCCACGCCGGTAAGCGGATCGTGCAGCGCCAGGAAGGTAACGTGCTCTTCGGCGCGCTTGCGCTCGGTGACGTCGACTATGGTCGACAGCGTGGCCGGCGCATGGTCCACCACGATGCCGCGGGCATATTCCACCACGTCGAGCAGGCGGCCGTCGGCCGTGACATGGCGGGAGCTCGCTTCGCCGGCCGGGCTCTGCCCGGCGTCGGCCGCGTCGGCGCGCAGGCCGGGCAGGCCGAGGGTGAAGAAATCCTCGCGCTCATAGCCGTAGAGGCGCAGTGCCGCCTCGTTGACGTTGAGGAAATGCTCGCCGCTTTCGTCGCGCACATACATCGGCACCGGGTTTTCGTCGAACAGCGAGCGGAACAGCGTTTCGCGCGCCTTGAGCTCGCCGACATCGGTGAAGGTGACGGCCAGGAGATCGTCGGCGATCGCCACGCCTACCTTGAGCGAGACCTGGCGGCCTTCCAGCCTGTATTCCAGCTCGAAACTGGTGGCGCGGCGGTGCTGTGCCGCCTCGCGGAAGCGGGCGAACGCATCGGACAGGCCGGGCCGCACGAGCGCCTCCGATAGCAGCGCGAACTGCAGCCGGTCGGCCTGCGAGCCGAGATGATGCGCGGCCGCCTCGTTGATGCTGAGGATGGAGAAGTCGCGGATGACGCCGCCGCGCTCGACGGCGCTGAGGGCCATGATGCCTTCGCCGGTGGCGTTGATGAGCAGGCGCGCCAGGTTGAGCTGGCTGCGGCGCGGGCGCAGGAACAGCATGAAATAATCGCCGCGCCAGCGGCAAGCGAGCGGCAGCGCCAGGGTCTCGACGGTGGAAACCATGCCGTCGACCAGCGCCCGGCACAGCGTCAGGCGCGGGCTTGCCGCCTCGCGCGCCGCCGCCAGCGCCTCGCCTATGGCCAGCGCGTGCGGACCAAGCAGCCGCGTGGCCATGCGACCGACGCAAGCCTCGCCCACGATCGCCTCGAAGCGCGGGCCGGCACGCAGGATGACGGGCTCGTCGCCCTCGAGTTGGCGCACCACGGCCATCTCGTCGGCGAACCGGCCGACGCTGCCCAGCGCCATCTCTTCATATTGCGGCAGGCCGCCCGAGGCTGGGCGCACCGACTGCCAGCGGCGCAGGATGAGCCGGACGTCGTCGAACTCGGTGTCGATGCGCAAAAAATCCCGCTCGGCGGCCTCGGCTTCCGGGCCCGGAAGCTGGCGGTTCGGCAGGAGCTGTGTCGTCGGCATGGGACTCCGCGCCTCGTTCGTAGCCGAAAGACCGGACACGCGCACGGGCCGCCGCGATAAACGTCGGGAAAGGGCGCCTGGGGCGGCAAATCGGTGGCTGATCTTTCATACCGGGCTGGCCGGTGCGGCGGCTCGGCATCATGCCTCCGCGCCGGGATCCGCGCGGGCTGCCTGGGCCGAAACCTATGCGAGGCGACTTACCATTCGATTAAGCGGGTTGTCACACTCTCGTCATAATGCCACGTCGACAAGACCGCCGAAGCGCGCGACAAAAAGCGTCGCGGATCATGCCATGCCGCACCCTCGCCGCAGGCCATGATGGCCGCAAATTCCCGCTCTTGGAGAGCCCGCCGCCGATGATCGTTCGTCCCCGTCCAGGGCTGCTGAAACTGTTCTTCATCATGCGCGGCTCCATCGTGCCCCGCATCACGCCGCACATCATCGGCTTCGGCCTTTATGCGGTGGCGGTGGTGGCGGCCATCAAGGCGCTGGGGCTCGATTTCGGCAATTACGGCCTGGCGCCCTTCGGCCTGCTCGGCGTGACGCTGTCGCTCTATCTCGGCTTCCGCAACAACGCCGCCTATGACCGCTGGTGGGAGGCGCGCAAGCTGTGGGGGCAGCTGGTGTTCGAGATCCGGAATTTTTCGCGCGCGGCGCTGGCCCTGGTGCCGGCCGAAAGCGGCCAGGTGCGGCCCCTGCTGATGGACGCGCTGGCCTTCTGCCACTTCCTGCGCGGCGAGCTGCGCAAGGTCGACGCAGTGGAAGAGGCGCGCGCTTTCATAGGCGCGGAAGCCGATACCGTGCCAGCCTTCACCAACAGGCCCGACGAGATGGTGCGCCGCATGGGACGCCGCATCGGCGCGCTCAAGCGCGAGGGCCTGATCGAGGCGATGGACTTCCGCATACTCGACGAACGCCTGGCGTCCATCACGGCGCTGCAAGCCGGCTGCGAACGCATCGCCGGCACGCCGCTGCCCTTCGCCTACACGCTGCTCTTGCAGCGCTCGGCCTATATATTCTGCATATTGCTGCCCTTCGGCCTGGCCTTCTCGGCAGGATGGGCGACGCCATTCTTCACCGCGCTGATCGCCTATTCCTTCTTCGGTCTCGACGCGCTGTCGGAAGAGCTGGAAGACCCGTTCGGCACCCAGGCCAACGATCTCGCGCTGGACGCGCTGTGCCGCGTCTGCGAAATCTCGGTGTTCGAGGCGCTGGGCGAGACGGCGCCCAAGATGATATCTCCCGAGCGGTTTTATTATTCCTAGATGCCGTTTCAGGCAGGTTGCCGTCGAACGACTTCCCGCGCCAATTGAACGTCGACGTTCTGCCCGATCGGCCGCTCAGCCCCGCAGACCTGGGGCTTCCTGGCCGGTGCGTTCCACATATTCGACATAGCCGCCGCCATAGGTGTGGATGCCGTCGGGCGTGAGCTCCAGCACGCGATTGGAGAGCGCGGCCAGGAAATGTCGATCGTGCGAGACGAACAGCATGGTGCCCTCATACTGCGACAGCGCCTCAATCAGCATCTCCTTGGTGGCGATGTCGAGGTGGTTGGTCGGCTCGTCAAGCACCAGCAGGTTCGGCGGATCGAACAGCATGATCGCCATGACCAGGCGCGCCTTCTCGCCGCCCGACAGGACCCGGCATTTCTTCTCGATCTCGTCGCCTGAAAAGCCGAAGCAGCCGGCGAGCGCACGCAGCGGCGCCTGCCCGGCCTGAGGGAAGGAGTCCTCCAGCTGCTGGAACACGGTCCTGTCTCCGTCGAGCAGGTCCATGGCGTGCTGGGCGAAATAGCCCATCTTGACGCTGGGGCCGCGGGCAACTGTGCCGTCGTCTGGCTCGGAGGCGCCGGCAACCAGTTTCAACAGGGTCGACTTTCCGGCGCCGTTGATGCCCATGATGCACCAGCGTTCCTTGCGGCGGACCTGGAAATCCAGGCCCTCATAGATGATCCGGCTGCCGTAGCGCTTGTGCACATTCCTGAGCGTGACCACGTCCTCGCCCGAGCGCGGGGCCGGCTGGAACTCGAAGGCCACCGTCTGGCGGCGCTTGGGCGGCTCGACCCGGTCGATCTTCTCCAGCTTCTTCACCCGGCTTTGCACCTGTGAGGCATGCGAGGCGCGCGCCTTGAAGCGTTCGATGAACTTGATCTCCTTGGCGAGCATCGCCTGCTGGCGCTCGAACTGGGCCTGCTGCTGCTTGTCGGCGAGCTGGCGCTGCTGCTCGTAGAATTCGTAGTCGCCGGAATAGCTGGTCAGCGCGCCGCCGTCGATCTCGATGATCTTGTTGACGATGCGGTTCATGAAGGCGCGGTCGTGCGAGGTCATCAGCAGCGCGCCGTCATAGCCCTTCAGGAATTCCTCGAGCCAGATCAGGCTTTCGATGTCGAGATGGTTCGACGGCTCGTCGAGCAGCATGACGTCCGGCCGCATCAGGAGGATGCGGGCGAGCGCCACGCGCATCTTCCAGCCGCCGGACAGGCCACCGACATCGCCGTCCATCATCTCCTGGCTGAAACCGAGGCCTGACAGCACCTCGCGTGCGCGGCCGTCGAGCGAATAGCCGTCCAGCTCCTCGTAGCGCGCCTGCACCTCGCCATAGCGCTCGATGACAGCCTCGAGCTCGTCGGCGCGGTCCGGGTCGACCATCGCGGCTTCCAGCTCGCGCAGCTCGGCGGCCACCTCGCTCACCGGGCCGGCGCCCTCCATCACCTCGGCCACCGCGCTGCGGCCGGCCATTTCGCCCACATCCTGGTTGAAATAGCCGATGGTGACGCCGCGGTCGACCGAGACCTGGCCCTCGTCGGGCAGTTCCGCGCCGGTGATCATGCGAAACAGCGTCGTCTTGCCGGCACCGTTGAGGCCGACCAGGCCGATCTTCTCCTGCTTCTGCAAGGTCGCGGAGGCCTCGATGAAGAGAAGCCGGTGGCTGCTCTGCTTGCTGACGTTTTCGATGCGAATCATGGTTTCGAACGCTGTGAGGTTGCGGCGGCAGACGGCCCGGCGACGGGCGCCGGTGCGGACAGGTTTGGGGGACGACGCGCGAAAAGAAAACGGCGGGCCAGAACCCGCCGTCTGCAATTTCAGCCGAAGCCGAAGGATTACTCGGCCGAAGCTTCTTCGGCAGGAGCAGCATTGGCGGCAGCCAAGGCCGCTGCAGCAGCTTCCTGCGCAGCCTTGATCGCGGCGGCGCGTTCCTGCGCCTTCTTGCCCGGCTCGCCCTTGGTCGGGTTGTTGCGGGCTTCGCGCTTGGTCAGGCCGGCTTCGGCGAGGAAGCGGGCGACGCGGTCGGTCGGCTGGGCACCGTGGCCGAGCCAGTGCTTGACGCGCTCTTCATCGATCTTGACGCGCTCGGCGTCCTTGGCCAGCATCGGGTTCCAGGCGCCCACGGTCTCGATGAAGCGGCCATCGCGCGGCGAACGCACGTCGGCGATGACAATGTGGTAATAGGGACGCTTCTTGGAGCCCGCGCGGGCCAGACGGATCTTCAACGACATTTTTTTCTCCTAGGGTTCGTTCTAATCAGGTGGTCTATTGTCCGCCGCGTGATGCGGAGGAATTCTCGGAGCCGTTCGACGAAGCGGCGATGGCCTCGTGATGGCGGATCACTTCGCGGATAATGAAGTTCAAAAACTTTTCCGCGAAATCGGGGTCAAGCTGCGCGTCGTCGGCAAGGCGGCGCAGGCGGGCGATTTGCGCCTGCTCGCGCGCCGGGTCTGCCGGCGGCAGTCCGTAGGTGGCCTTGAGGAGGCCCACCGCCTGGGTGCAGCGGAAGCGCTCGGCCAGCATGTGGACCAGCGCGGCGTCGATGTTGTCGATCGAGGCGCGATACTGGGTGAGCAGGTTCTTGACGTCCAAATCGTTCATCGCAGCGCTCATTTCTTCTTACCCAACCCCGGAAGCCCGCCGCCGAGGCCGGGCAGCTTCATGCCGCCGGGAAGGCCCGGCAGACCGCCATTGCCGCCGAGACCCGGCAGACCGCCCGGCAGGCCCTTGCCGAGGCCGGCGGCTTCCGCCTGCTTCTTCAGCGCCTCGAGCTCCTTGGGGTCCATCTTGGAGAGGTCGGGCATCCCGCCCATTCCAGGCATCATGCCGCCAAGGCCCATCTTCTGCGCCATGCCGCCCATCAGGCCGCGCATCATGCCGCCGCCCTTGCCCTTGCCGCCCATGGCCTTCATCATGTCGGCCATCTGGCGGTGCATTTTCAAAAGCTTGTTGATCTCTGCAGCATCGGTGCCGGAACCGGCGGCGATGCGCTTCTTGCGGCTGTGCTTGAGAATGTCGGGGTTGGCACGCTCGGCCTTGGTCATCGAGGAGATGATTGCGAGCTGCCGGGCGAACATCTTGTCGTCGAAGCCGGCGGCCGCGATCTGATCCTTCATCTTGCCCATGCCGGGCATCATTCCCATGATGCCGACCATGCCGCCCATCTTCTGCATCTGCTGCAACTGGCCGGCGAGGTCGTTCAGATCGAACTTGCCCGACTGCATCTTTTTGGCCATCGCCGCGGCCTTTTCCGCGTCGATGGTTTCGGCGGCCTTCTCGACCAGCGAAACGATGTCGCCCATGCCGAGGATGCGGTCGGCGATACGCTTCGGATAAAACTCCTCCAGCGCATCCATCTTTTCGCCGACGCCGATCAGCTTGATCGGCTTGCCGGTGACGGCGCGCATGGAAAGGGCCGCACCGCCGCGGCCGTCGCCGTCCATGCGGGTGAGCACCAGGCCGGTGATGCCGACGCGTTCGTCGAAATTCTTGGCGAGGTTGACGGCGTCCTGGCCGGTGAGGCTGTCGGCCACCAGCAGGATCTCGTGCGGGTTCGACGCGCGCTTGATGTCTGCCATCTCGACCATCAGCGGCTCGTCGATATGGGTGCGGCCGGCGGTGTCGAGGATGACGACGTCGTGGCCGCCGAGCTTGGCCGCCTGCACCGCGCGCTTTGCGATGTCGACCGGGCTCTGGCCGGCGATGATCGGCAGCGTGGCGACATCGGTCTGCTCGCCGAGCTGGCGCAACTGCTCCTGCGCGGCCGGACGGCGCGTGTCGAGCGAGGCCATGAGCACTTTCTTGCCCTGGCGCTCGGTCAGCCGCTTGGCGATCTTGGCCGAAGTGGTGGTCTTGCCCGAGCCCTGCAGGCCGACCATCATGATCACGACCGGGGCAGGGGCGTTGAGGTCGATGGCGACGCCCTCGGCGCCCAGCATCTCGATCAGCTCGTCATGGACGATCTTGACGACCATCTGGCCGGGCTTGATCGACTTGAGCACGGCGGCGCCGACGGCCTTCTCGCGCACGCGATCGACGAAGGAACGCACGACATCCAGCGCCACGTCGGCCTCGATGAGGGCGCGGCGCACCTCGCGCAGGGCAGCCGAGACATCGGCCTCCGACAGCGCGCCACGGCCTGTTAGGCCGTTGAGAATGGAGCCAAGTCGCTCTTGCAGCGATTCGAACATCGTTCTTCCTTCTGTCTCTGACTGGTTTCCCCGCCAGAGGTAATGGTTCCGCGCGCAAGAGCCAAGCATCGAGGCCAGACAAAAGCCCAAAGCCGAAAAGCACCCGGGGGCGCATCGCGCTGCCGGGTGTTGGCCTCCGGGATCTCTTTATACCGCTATGGGTCCCGGTCGGCTGCTCGGAGTGGACTACTCGTCGCGGAATTGTGGGCGTGTAGACAGGAAAACGGGGGCGGAGTCAAGGCAAACCGCGCGTTTCGCGGCCTTGGAGAGGAGAAAACCGCCTTGCACATCTCACCGCCTGGATCGATCGGGACTTTGCTCGTGCTCCGGCCCGAGGATGACGGATGTGTTTGCGGCTTGCGAACAAACTCCGACGTTGACGGTCGAATGAGACCGACGCCCCACCCCATCATCCTCGCGTCCTGAGCGCGAGCGCAGCGAGCAGGCGAAGGATCACGGGGATCCATGCCTCGATCTCTCAACCGGCAGTCCCAGGCCCGGTCAGGGTGTGCAGCGCGCCGATCAGGGCGCGCCGCAAAACAGGATGCGCGGATCAGGCCGCCTGCTTCTTGGGCTTGATGAGCCCGCGCGCAACCAGCAGCTCGGCGATCTGCACCGTGTTCAGCGCAGCGCCCTTGCGCAGATTGTCGGAGACGATCCACATGGCAAGGCCGTTCTCGACGGTGGCGTCCTCGCGGATGCGCGAGATGTAGGTGGCGTCCTCGCCGGCAGCGTCGATCGGCGTGACGTAGCCGCCGTCCTCGTGCTTGTCGACGACCAGGCAGCCCGGCGCCTCGCGCAGGATCTCGCGCGCTTCTTCCGGCGTGATCGGGTTCTCGAACTCGATGTTGACGGCTTCGGAATGGCCGATGAACACCGGCACGCGCACGGCGGTCGCCGTCAGCTTGATCTTGGGGTCGAGCATCTTCTTGGTCTCGGCCACCATCTTCCACTCTTCCTTGGTGTAGCCGTCCTCCATGAACACGTCGATGTGCGGGATGACGTTGAAGGCGATGCGCTTGGTGAACTTCTTGGCCTCCACCGGATCGGCCACGAAGACGGCGCGGGTCTGGGTGAAGAGCTCGTCCATGCCTTCCTTGCCGGCGCCGGAAACCGACTGGTAGGTGGAGACGACGACGCGCTTGATCTTCGCCTTGTCGTGCAGCGGCTTCAGCGCCACCACGAGCTGGGCGGTCGAGCAGTTCGGGTTGGCGATAATGTTCTTCCTGGAGAAGCCGACGATGGCATCCGGGTTCACTTCCGGCACGATCAGCGGCACCTCGGCGTCGTAGCGCCAGGCCGACGAGTTGTCGATGACGACGCAGCCCTGCTTGCCGATCTTTGGCGACCACTCCTTGGATATGTTGCCGCCGGCCGACATCAGGCAGATGTCGGTGTCGGAGAAGTCGTAGGTGTCGAGCGACTTCACCTTCAGCGTCTTGTCGCCATAGGACACTTCGGTGCCCTGGCTGCGCCGAGAGGCAAGCGGCACCACCTCATCGGCCGGAAAACCGCGTTCCTCGAGGATGTTGAGCATTTCCCGGCCCACATTGCCCGTGGCGCCGGCGATCGCAACCTTGAAACCCATCTTCAGATTACTCCTGTCCCTCTCCGCTCGCTTCTTGGAGAAAGCCCGCCGGCCGTTGCGGGCTCTTCACCCCCGGGCCAGACCCGGGAGAGGGTGAGCAGGCCAAGGGAAATCAGACCGTAGTGGTCGTTTTTTTGGCCGTAGTTTCGGTCGAAAGCAGGGATGCGGCTCCGCGCCCGGCCCGATGGTCAGCATCGAGGCCGGGGAAATCGAATGCGAGATGAGCCGAAAAATGGCCGCGCATCGGAGGGTTCCCTGTTCGCGGCTGCTTTTACGCGGTTTGCGCAAATAGTCAATGAGCGGCCGCCATGAAGACGGCTGCGCATTCCCCGGCAAGGCCACAGCACCTGCCGGAGAATGCTGGAAGTTGCAGGCGTTATGCCGAGAGCGCCAGGAATTTTGCCACGATGGCGTCGCCCATCTGGACGGTGCCGACCTCGGTCTTGCCTTCCGACATGATGTCCTTGGTGCGCAGGCCGTCATCCAGCACGGCGGCAATCGCTGCCTCGAGGCGGTCGGCCTCGGCCACCATGTTGAAGGAATAGCGCAGGCACATGGCAAAGGACGCGATCATGGCGATCGGGTTGGCGATGCCCTTGCCGGCGATGTCGGGCGCCGAGCCGTGCACCGGCTCGTAGAGCGCCTTGCGCTTGCCGGTGGCGGCATCCGGCGCGCCGAGCGAGGCCGACGGCAGCATGCCGAGCGAGCCGGTGAGCATGGCGGCCACGTCCGACAGCATGTCGCCGAACAGATTGTCGGTGAGGATGACGTCGAACTGCTTGGGCCAGCGCACCAGCTGCATGCCGCCGGCGTCGGCCAGCATGTGCTCGAGCTGGACGTCGGCATATTTGGCCTTGTGGGTCTGGGTGACCACTTCCTTCCACAGCACACCCGACTTCATCACATTGTGCTTTTCCATCGAGGTGACCTTGTTGCCGCGCGTACGCGCCAGCTCGAAGGCCACGCCGGCGATGCGTTCGATCTCGTAGGTGTCGTAGACCTGCGTGTCGATGCCGCGCTTCTGGCCGTTGCCGAGATCGATGATCTCCTTGGGCTCGCCGAAATAGACGCCGCCGGTCAGCTCGCGCAGGATGAGGATGTCGAGGCCTTCGACCACCTCGGGCTTGAGCGACGAGGACGAAGCCAGCGCCGGATAGCAGATCGCCGGGCGCAGGTTGGCGAACAGCTGCATGTCCTTGCGCAGGCGCAGCAGGCCGGCCTCGGGGCGCATCTCATAGGGCACGTCGGCCCACTTCGGGCC
>JAEWHN010000400.1 GCA_023387775.1 Pseudomonadota bacterium
ACCCGCGACATCACGCGAACGCTGCCGCACGTCCACATCTCCGGCGGCGTATCCAACCTGTCCTTCTCGTTCCGCGGCAACGAGCCGGTGCGCGAGGCGATGCATGCCGTGTTCCTCTACCACGCCATCCAGGCGGGAATGGACATGGGCATCGTCAATGCCGGGCAGCTGGTGGTCTACGAATCCATCGACCCCGAGCTGCGCGAGGCCTGCGAGGACGTCATCCTCAACCGCGTGCCGAAGGACGGCGGCAACGCCACCGAGCGCCTGCTGGACCTGGCCGAGCGCTTCAAGGGCGCGGGCGGCAGGGAAGCCAGGGAAAAGGACCTCGCCTGGCGCGAATGGCCGGTGGAGAAGCGGCTGGAGCACGCGCTGGTCAACGGCATCACCGAGTTCATCGAGGCTGACACCGAGGAGGCGCGGCAGAAGGCCGAGCGCCCGCTGCATGTGATCGAGGGACCGCTGATGGCCGGCATGAACGTCGTCGGCGACCTGTTCGGCTCGGGCAAGATGTTCCTGCCGCAGGTGGTCAAGTCGGCCCGTGTCATGAAGCAGGCGGTCGCCGTGCTCTTGCCCTACATGGAAGCCGAGAAGGCGGCCAACGGCGGCAGCGGCGCGCGCGAAAGCGCCGGCAAGATCGTCATGGCGACCGTGAAGGGCGATGTGCACGACATCGGCAAGAACATCGTCGGCGTCGTGCTGGCCTGCAACAACTACGAGATCATCGACCTCGGCGTCATGGTGCCGGCCTCGAAAATCCTGGAAACGGCGCGCGAGCATAAGGCCGACATCATCGGACTGTCGGGGCTGATCACGCCTTCGCTGGACGAGATGGTGCATGTCGCCACCGAGATGGAGCGCGAGGGTTTTGATATCCCGCTGCTGATCGGCGGGGCCACCACCAGCCGCGTGCACACGGCGGTGAAGATCCACCCGAAATACGAACGCGGCCAGACGGTCTATGTCACGGATGCAAGCCGCGCGGTCGGTGTCGTCTCCACCCTTCTGTCGCCCGAGGCGAAGGGCGGCTATGTGGACGCAACACGGGCGGAGTACAGGAAAGTTGCCGATGCCCATGCGCGCAGCGAGGCCGAAAAGCAGCGCCTGCCGCTGGCCGCGGCAAGGGCCAACGCCCACCGCATAGACTGGTCGGGCTACGAGCCGCCGCGGCCGTCCTTCCTCGGCACCCGCGTCTTCGAGGATTGGGACCTGGCCGAGCTTTCCCGCTACATCGACTGGACGCCCTTTTTCCAGACCTGGGAATTGAAGGGCCGCTACCCGAAGATCCTGGAGGACGAGAAGCAGGGGGCGGCCGCGCGCCAGCTCTTCGAGGACGCCCAGGCGATGCTGGAGAAGATCGTTGCTGAAAAATGGTTCGCGCCCAAGGCGGTGATCGGCTTCTGGCCGGCCAATGCGGTGGGCGACGATATCCGCCTGTTTGACGACGGCAACCGGGAAAGGGAGCTCGCCACCTTCTTCACGCTGCGCCAGCAGCTTTCCAAGCGCGACGGCAGGGCGAACGTCGCGCTGTCCGACTTCGTCGCGCCGTTGGAAAGCGGCAAGCCCGACTATCTCGGCGGCTTCGTGGTCACGGCGGGCATCGAGGAGGTGGCCATCGCCAAGCGTTTCGAGCGCGCCAATGACGATTACTCGTCCATCCTGGTCAAGGCGCTGGCCGACCGCTTCGCCGAGGCGTTCGCGGAGCGCATGCATGAGCGCGTGCGCAAGGAATTCTGGGGCTACGCGCCGCACGAGGCGCTGACGTCGGACGAGCTGATTTCCGAGACCTATCGCGGCATTCGCCCGGCGCCCGGCTATCCGGCCCAGCCCGACCATACCGAGAAGGTGACGCTGTTCCGCCTGCTCGACGCGCAGACAAAGGCCGGCGTCAGCCTGACCGAGAGCTATGCCATGTGGCCGGGCTCATCCGTGTCCGGCCTCTACCTCGCCCATCCCGAAAGCTACTATTTCGGTGTCGCCAAGGTCGAGCGCGACCAGGTCGAGGACTATGCAAGGCGCAAGGGCATGGCGGTTGCCGAAGTCGAGCGCTGGCTCGGGCCGGTGCTGAACTACGTGCCGGCGCGGGCGGCCGAAAGCGTCGCCTAGCGGCGAGCCGCTGCCGGCATCATTGCGATTGCAGAGCGGGGGCTATCGCCCCCGTCATGCGCGCGCCGGGAGGTCCTTGCGCAGCGAGTGGAACAGGCCCTTCAGCCCGGTGTCGGAAACGGCTTCCGTCGCCTCGGTCAGGTCATGCCAGCGCCGCTTGCGCTCGGCCCGTTCGGGCCAGTGCACCAGCGTGCCCCGAACCTGCAGGCCATACAGCACCACCGAGCAGAGGGCCTCCGAGCCGTCCTTGAGCGTCTTGAGGTAGTCATAGGCGCCGATCGGCTCCGGATCGATGTCGCCGAACACGCCGGCCTCCTCGAAGGCCTCGCGCATGGCCGCGTGCCTCGGGCTCTTGCCCTTGACCGGCCAGCCCTTGGGCACCAGCCAGCGCTTGGTCTCGCGCGAGGTGATCAGCAGCACCTTGACGCCGCCGCGACGGCTCACCCGCCAGGGCAGGGCGCCGTATTGAAGCAGGCTCTCCGCTGCACTCGGCGCGGCGTGTTGTCTTGCCAGCGCTGTCATCGGCAGCCCTCGCCGGAAATCCCGGAGGCGTATCCCTCAGCGGAAACTGACAGGCTCGGCGCGAAAGGCCGCGGCATCACCGGCGGGTGCTGGCGGTGGGCGCACCAGGGGCAGCGAACCGCCGCGCGCGGCAGGCCGCGGTGGCAGAACTTGCATTTCGGAAAGGCATAGGAAGTGATCATTCGTCGGCTCCGGGCGGCGCGAGAAAATCGCGCAAGGTTCCACCGCAATTCGGTTCGAGAAGGTGGTCCCGGAGCGGAAGGTTCTGTGCGGTATTCAGTCCATCATGAAGCCGCTCCGGGAGAAGACATGCGCTTCTCCGGCCAGCCTCGAAATCATGATGAAGGTTTTCATGCACATGATTTCAATATAGGTGAAAGCAAAAGAAATACAAGGGCATGGCCGGGTGCCCGTGGGTAACGGGGGCTTCTTGCCGCGGCATGCGGGGATTTCACATTTCTCCCCGCGCAATGATGCCCTCAGGCAACATGCTGGGCGGGGCTGCAGCCGTTTTCCGGTTCTGAAATCGATTTGCACATGGCAAATCTTGCCTTATTGAGATTGCGGGTTTCCGGCGAACGCGGCTGGGCCCGCCGCATGGGAGAGGAGCCTTTCGTGATGTCAGAACAAGCGGGCCCGGTGAAAGCCGATGTGATCGTCATTGGCGGCGGCATTGCCGGCGCCTCTATTGGCTATTGGCTGGCGCCGCATGTGAAGACCGTGCTTCTGGAGCGCGAGAGCCAGCCGGGCTATCATTCCACCGGGCGTTCGGCGGCCCTGTTCAGCGAAAGCTACGGCACGCAGCAGGTGCGCGCGCTGACCCTGGCCAGCAGGGCTTTTCTCGAAGCCACGCCGCCCGGCTTCGCCGAGTTCCCCATCCTGTCGCCGCGCGGAAGCCTGGTCGTTGCCTCGGCCGACAAGGCGCATATGCTGGACGAGCATGAGGAAATCATCCGCGCCGTCAGCATGACCGGTTCGCGCCTCGACGCTGCGGCCGTGCAGGCCATGGTCCCGGTGCTCAGGCCCGAAATGGCGGTGGGTGGGGTCTACGAACCCGATGCCGCCGACATGGACGTGCATGCGCTGCACCAGGGCTATCTGCGCGGCCTGCGCCAGGCGGGTGGCACGGTGGTGTGCAATGCCGAGGTGACCGCCGCCGAGCGTTCGGGCGCCGACTGGCGCGTCGTCGCCTCGGGCAGGGAATATGTCGCGCCCATCGTGGTGAACGCTTCCGGCGCATGGGGCGACGAGGTGGGGCGCCTGTTCGGGGCGGAGCCGCTGGGGCTCGAGCCGCGCCGTCGCAGCGCCTTCATCTTCGCGCCGCCCGCCGGCATGGACATCTCGCGCTGGCCGATGGTCATGGACGCCGAGGAGAACTGCTATGTGAAGCCCGATGCGGGCATGTTGCTCGGCTCGCCCGCCAATGCCGACGCGACCGCGCCGCAGGACGTGCAGCCGGAAGATCTCGACATCGCAATGGGCATTTATCGCATCGAGGAGATGACCACGCTCACCGTCGGCCGTCCGGCCCGCGTCTGGGCGGGCTTGCGCTCCTTCGTCGGCGACGGCGACCTCGTCGGCGGCTTCGACCCGAAGGTCGCGGGCCTGTTCTGGGTCGTCGCCCAGGGCGGCTATGGCATCCAGACCTCGGCGGCGATGGGCGAGGCCTGCGCTGCGCTGGTGCGCGGGCTGCCGCTGCCGGCACGCATCGCCGATTTCGGCCTCGACGAGGCCAAGCTCGGCCCGGCCCGCCTGAAAGGATTGCGCGCCGCCGGCTGAGGCTTGACTGATGCTTCGGTTTGGTGCGACGCGCTTGGGAGCGTAACACCGCCGCCGCTTTGCCGGCCGCCAGCAAGCGGCCGCGAGGCTTCGGCCGAAACTTCCGGGGTTCAGCATGGCCAATCCGATCTACGACGCGCTTGTCGGCATTCACCGCGACAACGCCAGACCGTTCCTCCATCTCGCCGACGGCAGCGTGATCAGCCATGCCGGCTTCGCATCGCTCGTCGGCCGCATCGCCGCCGTGCTGCGGGCCCAGGGCGTGGAAGCCGGTGATCGGGTCGCCGTCCATGCCGCCAAGACGCCGGAAACGCTTGCGCTGTTCTTCGGCTGCGCGCAGGTCGGCGCGGTCTTCCTGCCGCTCAACACCGCCTACACGCTGGACGAGGTGAGCTTCTTCCTTGGCGATGCCGAGCCGAAGCTGTGCGTCTGCGCGCCGGAGGAGGAGGCCGACATCGCGGCGCTGCTGGAGGGCAGGGGCCGCATGCTTTCCATCTCGGCCGACAGCACCGGAAGCTTCGCCGACGCGATCGCAGCCGCCGAACCCCTCATGGCCGTGACCGACCGAGCCGACGACGATCTCGCCGCGCTGCTCTACACCTCCGGCACCACCGGGCGCTCCAAGGGCGCCATGCTCACCCAGAACAATCTTCTGTCCAACACGCGCGCGCTGGTGGCCGAATGGCGGTTTACCGCCGATGACGTGCTGATCCACGCCCTGCCGATCTTCCACACCCATGGCCTGTTCGTCGCCACCAATGTCATGCTGGCGGTCGGCGGCAGCATGATCTTCCACCAGGCGTTCAAGGCCGACGCCATCCTCGACGACCTGCCGCGCGCGACCGCGCTGATGGGCGTCCCCACCTTCTACACCCGACTGCTGGCCAGCGACCGCCTCAATCGCGACCTCGTCGGCCACATGCGCCTGTTCGTCTCGGGCAGCGCGCCGCTGCTTGCCGAAACCCATGTCGAGTTCGAGGCGCGCACCGGCCACCGCATCCTCGAGCGCTACGGCATGACCGAGACAGGCATGAACACCTCCAACCCTTATGAGGGCGAGCGCCGCGCCGGCACGGTTGGCTTCCCGCTGCCGGGCACGGAAATCCGCATCGCCGATGACAGCGGCCAGCCGCTGCCGAATGGAGAAATCGGCGGCGTCGAGGTGCGCGGGCCGAACGTCTTTGCCGGCTATTGGCGCCTGCCGGAAAAGACCAGGACCGAATTCCGCCAGGATGGCTTCTTCATCACCGGCGACGTCGGGATGATCGACAGGGAAGGCTACCTGCACATTGTTGGCCGCGCCAAGGACCTCATCATCTCCGGCGGCTTCAACATCTATCCGAAGGAAATCGAGCTGGTGATCGACCAGGTCGAGGGCGTGGTGGAAAGCGCCGTGATCGGCCTTCCGCATGCCGATTTCGGCGAGGCGCCGGTGGCGGTTATCGTGGGCGACGAGACCGCGCGCCCGGCCGTCGAGGCGGCGGTGGCAACGTCTCTCGCGCGCTTCAAGCAGCCGAAGCGGCTGGTCTTCGTGTCCGAGTTGCCGCGCAACACCATGGGCAAGGTGCAGAAAGCCGATCTGCGCAAGCAGTTCGGCGACCTGCTGTCGAACTGACCAATGAATAAGGCCCCGGCGCAGGAAGCGTCCGGGGCCTGAGTTCAACCGCGGTCAAAGGGACGGCTGTGCCCCTAGCTCAGTCCCTGAGCAGGTCGAACATCAGCTTGAAGAAGCGGTCGGCATCCACCTCGTAGGCGATCCGGGCGTTGTCCTTTTCGCCGCGTTCGCCCCAGAAGTCCGCCACCGTCGCGCCGAAGGTGTAGGTGCCGTTCAGGTCCACGGCGATGTGGGCCGGGCGGGTCTTCACCAGCGTCGGGTCGATCGCCAGCGCCAGCGCCAGCGGATCGTGCATGGCGCCGCCCACGCCCATCGAGTTGCGGTGAAGCTTCTCGTAGAAGCGCAGCCAGTCGTTGACCAGCTTGCCAAGTGGCGTGTCGATCTTGGCGAGCTCGGCAAATTGCGGCTCCTCGATCAGCACCTGCATGGTCACGTCGAGGCCGACCATGGTGATCGGCACGCCCGAATCCAGCACGATCTTCAGCGCCTCGGGGTCGCAATAGGCGTTGAACTCGGTCGGCGTGATGATCTCGCTCTTGCGGTAGAATGCGCCGCCCATCCAGATCACTTCCTTGATCTTGGGCAGCACATGCGGGTGCTTCAGCAGCAGGAGGCCGATGTTGCACAGTGGGCCGGTCGCCACCACCAGGGTCGGCTCGGGGCGCGCCAGCAGCTTCTCGGCCAGGAAGTCGACCGCATGCTGGTCGACAGGCTTGATGGTGGCCTGCGGCAGGTAGGGCGAGCCCTCCAGGCCGCTCGGGCCGTCGGCGGTGCCCAGAAGCAGCGGCCGCGCCAGCGGGCGGTGGCAGCCGGCCGCAACCGGCACGTCGCCGGCGCCGATATATTCGAGGATGCGCAACGCGTTGGCCGTCGTCTTTTCCAGCTCGGCGTTGCCGCAGGTGGTGGTCACGCCGAGCAGTTCGATCGCCGGCGAACGATGCGCCATCACCAGCGCGATGGCATCGTCATGGCCGGGGTCGCAGTCGAAGAGAATGGGGGTAGGGGTCATGTCGCTGCCGTTCATGCTGCCCGCTCGTAGCGAGCGATGGTATTCTTGAAGATGTCGAGGAAGCGCCGGCCTTCGAGGTCGGTGCCGATGCGCGTGGTCTTGGGACCGCCGCCGGGCAGGATCTGGAAGCCGCGATAGGCCACCGTCTGGCCGCGGGCCACGCTGCCGTCGGTCAGCACGTCGACGAACAGCGGCTCGGTGGTGGTCGCCAGGTCGGGTTGGAAGGCCAGCGCAACGGTGATCACGTCATCCATCGGGAAGCCGACGAGACCGAAGAACTCGCGCCAGATGTCGATATAGATCGGGAACACGTCGGCGATCATGTCGACGACCGGGTTGTCCCTGGCGGTCGCCTGCATGTCGGCAATGTCGTTGCGCGTCAGCATGGAGGGGGCGACGCGGTTGTCCTCGCAGATGTCGAGCGGCACGAGGATCTTCTGCACGTCGGCATTGAGCACGATGCGCGAGGCTTCCGGGTCGGCCCAGATGTTGTACTCGGTCACCGGCGTGATGTTGCCCGGCGTGTGGAAGTTGCCGCCTAGCACCAGCAGGTTCTTCAGCGCCTTGGTCAGCCGCGGCTCCTGCAAGAGGGCCATGGCCGCATTGGTCAGCGGGCCGGTGGTCACCAGCGTGATCTCGCCCGGGTTCGACATCACCGTGTCGATGATGAAGTCCACCGCGTGGCCGGGCGTCGCCTGCCGCGTCGGCGTCGGCGCCGGCGGGTTGAACTTCTTCAGGCGGTCGCCGAAGCGCTCGGTCAGCTGCTTCTCGAAATGCACCGGCGCTTCCATGTCGGCCTTGGAATGGCCGACGATCGGCCGCCAGGCACCGGCATAGACGGGAATGTCGTCACGGCCGGCGAGCGACAGCGTGTTGAGCACGACATTGGTCACCTGCTCGATGGGGCCGGCCGCACCGGTCACGGTGGTGATGGCCTCGAGCTTGATGTTGGGGTTTGCCGCGGCAAACAGCACGGCGAGGATGTCGTCGCCCGCCGAATCCACGTCGAGAATAATGCGTTCCATTCGTCAAAAAGCCTTTCAGCGTGAAATGGTCCGGCCCTTAGGCCGGGTTCTTGTCGGCACTCAGCAGCCTGCGCATGGTTTCCGCGGTCTCGCGGATGATCTTGGGCCGGCTGCGGTAGGAGAGGGCAAACAGCGCCGCCAGCGCAACCAGGTAGGGCACCGCAAGGATGAGGTATGACGGGAAGCCACCGAAGGTCTGCAGGCGCAGCGAAAAGGCGTCGGCGAAGCCGAACAGCAGACAGCCCACCAGCACCTTCCAGGGATCGCCGTTGGAGAAGATCAGGATCGCAACCGCCATGAAGCCGCGCCCGGACGACATGTTCTCGGTGAACATGGTGATGTAGCCGAGCGACAGGTGCGCGCCCGCAAGGCCGGCCAGCACGCCGCACAGCAGCGAAGCCGTGTAGCGGATGCGGGTGATGGAGATGCCCAGCGCTTCCGCGGCCTCCGGCTTCTCGCCGACGACGCGGATGTAGAGGCCAAGCCGGCTGCGCTTGTAGAACAGGATCAGCAGCGGCACGGCGATGAAGGCGACATAGACCATCGGCGTGTAGCCCGAGACCAGCGGCGCCCACGATCCGAGCAGCGCCTTGGCGCCCGGGATCTGCACCTTGGGCAGGCCGACGATGCCCTGGCCGACGATGGAGCCGCGGGTGCCGAAGATCGCCTTCATCAGCGAGACCGTCATGCCGCCGGCAAGAATGTTGAGCGCCAGGCCGACCACCACTTCATTGGCCCGGAAGCTGACGACGAGCACGGCGAAGGCCAGCGCGAACACCAGCGCGGCGGCCACGCCGCAGGCCACGCCC
>JAEWHN010000052.1 GCA_023387775.1 Pseudomonadota bacterium
GCCATGCACCGTGATGGTGCTGTGCTGGTTCATGCCGCCGCAATAGTAGCCGACGCTGCCCCGCACATCGACGCTGATCGGCGCATCAACGCCGACAGCCACCGCATGGCTTCCCTTGGGGTTCAGAACTTCCCAGGCAGTCTCGTTGGAGCCGGCGTCGATATTGTGCAGCGCCTGGTTAAGCTCGCGCAGGGAGACTTCGTCGAGGTCGACGACCCTGGTCGCGAAGCTCGAGTCGCGCGGCGCCGTTGCAAGGTTGGATGTAGGCATCGTCTCAGTGCTCCCAGAAATAGACGGTGGACGGCTCGGGCTCCCATACCTTGGCCTGCTCGATACCCGGCAGCATGGCGAGCGCGCGGTATTCGGAACCGAACGCAACGTACTGATCCGTCTCGGCAAGAACGGCCGGCTTGCAGGCGATCGGATCACGCACCACACCGAAACCGTTCTTGGTACCGACGACGAAGGTGAAGAAACCGTCGAGGTCGTTCAGACTTGCCTCCAGCGCCTCGCCGAGAGCCATGCCGCCAGCGATCTTGTGCGACAGATAGGCGGCCGCCACTTCGGTGTCGTTCTCGGTCTCGAAGGTCATGCCTTCATGGCGCAGTTCGCGGCGCACATTGTTGTGGTTCGAGAGCGATCCATTGTGGACCAGGCACTGGTCGGGGCCCGTCGAGAACGGGTGCGCACCCATCGTCGTCACGGCCGATTCAGTGGCCATGCGGGTGTGGCCGATGCCGTGCGACCCGCTCATCTTGGAAAGCTCGAAGCGCTTGGCGACGTCTTCCGGCAGACCGACTTCCTTGTAGATCTCGATCGACTCGCCCATGCCCATGACGCGCGCGTCGGGGCGCAGCTCGGCGACAGCACTGCGAACGGCGGCCAGCTTGTCGCCCGGCACTTCGATCACCGCATGCGTCGACTTCACCGTCATCATCACCGGCGCGCCGATCTTCTTGGCAAGTTCCTGATCGAGGCCGGCAAAATCACGCTCCGGCCAGGGCGACTGGATCGTGACCTTGCCATGATCCTTTTCCGACGATCCGTAGATCGCAATACCTGCGCTGTCCGGGCCGCGATCGGTGAGCATGACAAGCATCTCCGAAAGCATGGCACCCAGTTGCGGCTCTAGCGACTTGTCCTTGAGAAACAGTCCGACAATGCCACACATCGGCTTCCACCTCCTTGAAAAATTTCTGCCTCAATGGCTAGCAGCTTTAAAATTCCAATTCAACCACCATGAATGTTTTTTTCATCTGAGAAAACTAATTCACAGTGCGGAACCGGCGCGCCGCAGCTGACGCTGCCCCTCTCCTCCTCCGAGCCGAACATGCAAACATTCCCTGATTGATCCCGTTTCGGCAATCGCCAATTTGCCTATAAATAATATTTTTTGCACCGGAGTATTGGTCCAGAGACCCCCTGCCGAAACCTGCAGGAGCGGGCTTGTCCGCATGCATGCTCAAAGAAGGCCAAAGACTGGCGTGTCCGGCCACGGATGCATGGCCAGACTGGTCGGATGCTTCGATCCGCGTTCGACAATGTGCAAAAGAAAAGGGCCTGCGGCCGGGCTCAGGCAGCAGGCCGCCAAGATGGGCGATTTATGACGGGCGCCCGGGTGCCGGGCGGCACGGTAACTCAGTCGCCGCCGCTGCCCTGCGGATAGGAAATGATCGACAGGTAGCGTATCGGCCGCTTGGTCAGCTGTTCTGGCCCATGCGGTGCATCGGCATCGAAGAACAGGCTGTCGCCCGGCAACATGGTGTAGAGGTGGCTGCCGTGGCGGTACACGACCTCGCCTTCCAGCATGTAGAGGAACTCCATCCCGTCATGCTGGAAGGTCGGAAACACGTCCGAATCCTCGCTTAGCGTGATGAGATAGGGCTCGACCACCACGCCGCTGGTGTTTGAGCCGACATGGCCCAGCAGCGTGTATTGGTGGCCGGCGCGCGTGCCGCGCCGCTCCACATCGACACCCTCGCCCGCCTTGACGAAAACTGCATTGCGCTCTTCCTCGAACCGGCGCAGGAAAGCCGTCAGCGGCACACCGAGCGCGCGCGACAGCGATTGCAGCGTCGTCAGCGACGGCGACGTGTTCCCGTTCTCGATCTTCGACAGCATACCCAACGAAATGTTGGTGGCGACCGCCAGATCTGCGACGGTGATGCCGAGCTTCTTGCGGAAGGCGCGAACCTCGCGCCCGATTGCCACTTCCAGCACGTTCTCGCGCGTGTCGCGCACGGCATGCGGATTCTGCTTCAAGACACGGGCTGCGGCCGGATCCTTGGCCGGACCCCTGCTATCAGGTTGCACCTTGCTTGCATTGGATTTGCGCGGCTCAGCCGCTTGTGTCGATGTCTTCGTCAACTCGCTCACCCCGCCGGCCATTTCACTGATGGTAAATATTTTTTTATTTTGGGTACGCGTTTACGAGGCTGATATCAACCCTTATCGGACCAAAAGGTCCAGTTTCCGGGGAGTTTCACCCGAAAATGAACGCTGCCGGGGTCTGACGACGAGGGCTTAGGCGCTGTACCTGCGCGGGAAGGTCGAGATCGCGAGCGAAGCCGCACGCACACCCCGCTCGAGCGCAGCCTGCAATTCATCACCGCGGCTCAGGCCGGCCAGGAACGCCGCATTGAATGTATCGCCCGCGCCCACAGTGTCGATGACGGTGACCGGCGGGGCCTTTGCCGCCACGGTCACGCCGTCGCGCAGGGCAGCTGCTCCTTCCGGGCCGTTCTTGATCACCAGCGTCTGGCCGGCGGCAAACCGCGCCGAAAGCGTGGCAATGGCTGCGTCGAGATCCTCGCTCTCACCCAGGCCCTTCACTTCCTCGGCGTTGAGAAGAGCATAATCGACCAGGGCCAGCCATTCGAACGAGCGCTTCTTGTTGGCTTCGGTCCAGCCCTCGGGCGGCCAGCCCGGATCGATGGCCGTCTGCCAGCTCTGTTGCCTCAGCAGCCGCAACAGCTTGCTCGTCCCCTCCATCAGCGATGGCATGAGGAAGCCGCCGGAAATGCAGGCGAAGCTCGCTTTCGTCGGTGCTGGCGGAATATGGGGAAGCAAGTCTTCGAGCCGGGCATGGTGCAAATGGCCCGGCGCGGTGAAGAACACGCGATCGCCGCCCTTGTGGACGATGCCGACGCTGATGGTCGTGTCGGAATCGTCGATCACCCAAGTCGAGCAGGCCTCATCGAAGCTGCCGGCAAGCCATGCCCCCATCGCATCATTGCCGACGCTGGCCAGCAGGCGATGGGCAATGCCCATGCCGCTCAGCGCCAGCGCCGTGTTTCCAGCCGAACCGCCAGGCCGCATCTCGCTGCGCGGCACCACGATCTCGGTGCCGACCGCAGGCCAACCGTCGATCTCGCCCATGACGAGATCAACATTGACGTTTCCGAGGATGAGGAGCGGCGGTACGGACATGGCTTCTTAGCTGATATGGCGTGCGACGACTGGCACGTAATCTTCGAGTTCCGGTGCGGGGAAGTGCACCGTCTCGCCTATTTCGGCCGAGCGGTAAAGCCCCATCAGGATTTCCACGACGGCAAGCCCATCGTCGAAGGTCTCAAGCGGCGTCTCGCCCTTGCGGAAGCACTCGGTCATGTGGCGGTTCTCGTCGGTGTAACCGTAGACGCCCGCCTCATCCTCCAGCACCGGCATCAGGCCCTGTTCGGCATTCTGCTTCTCGACCAGGTCCTCGCCCTCCGAGCCGGTAACCGCGCGCGACATGAAGATCTTCAGGCCGGTGTTGAGCGAGTTGAACTCCATCGCATATTCCGGCCCGAGCAGTTCGAGCTGGATGCGCAGGCCGGCGCCCACATAGGCCCATGAGGTCGTCGCCTCGATCATCAGCTCGTTGCCCTGCTCATCCTCGAGCGACACGGTGGCGCGCGCAAAATCCTCGGACGGATGATTGCGGTAATCGACGCCGCTGCCATAGCGCTGCTTGAGCTGGTCGGCATAATGCGGCCGCGTCCATTTCAGGTTGGCGACTGTGCCGTTGACGGACTTGACCTTGAGGGACTTTCGCGGCGCACCCGGCTCGGTCAGCAGGTGGCGCGCCACTTCCACGGAATGGCACATCATGTCGGACAGCACGCCGCCGCCCTGCTTGTCGCCCTGCCAGAACCAGGCTTCGTGCGGGCCGGAATGCTCCTCGGCCGCGCGCGCCAGATAGGGCCTGCCGGTGGTGGAGGCCGCACGGCGCCAGACGATCTCCTTGCCGCGCAGCACCGGCGTGCAGAACACCTGATTTTCGAGATAGCCGTGGTTGAGCTTGGCGTCGGTGGCAAGCCGCAGCATCTCGCGCGCTTCCGCCACGGTGCGGGCCAGCGGCTTTTCGCACGCGACGGCAAAGACCTTGCTGCGGCCGGCAGTGACCTCGGCGTGCAACGTGTGCATCACGTCGAGGCGCGTGTAGTTGGGCGAAAGAATCCAGATCGCGTCAACGCTCTCGTCGCGTAGCAGGCTTTCCAGGCTGTCATGGCTCTTGCACGAGCCGAGCCCGAGCTCCGAAACCAGCGCCTGGAAATGCACCCGGTTTTCCGCCTTGCGGCTGTAGACGCCGACCACGTCGATGTTGCGCACGCCGACCATGGATTTCAGGTGGAACTGGGCGATGAAGCCGGTTCCGACAAAGCCGACGCGCAGTCTCTGTTTCGGCAGATTGGTCATGGAGGCCTTTCCTTTCAATTGTCGGATGTCTTGGCCGGGCCGGTGGACCCGCGGATTTTCAGGGTTGTCGGCATCTCGACCAACGCCTCAACGCCGGTGTCGCCATTCATCACCCTTAGCAGTTGCGTCATCGCCCGCTTGCCGATGTCGGCGCGCGGCTGGCTGACGGTGGTCAGCGGCGGAAAGAAGCATTCGCTGAGGAAGAGGTCGTCGAAGCCGACGACGGAGACGTCGGCCGGGACCTCGAGGCCGAGCCGCCTCAATTCGTTGATGGCCCCAAAAGCCATCTCGTCATTGCCGACGAAGAGCGCCGTCGGCTTCTCGGGGAGCGAAAACAACTGTCGGCAAAGCGCGGCGCCGGAGGCGATAGTATAGTCGCCGACCGGCTCGTAGCCTTCCGGCACGATAAGCCCGGCCTCGGCCATTGCCTTGCGATAACCATCGCGGCGCAGCACGCTCATCACCTCGGGGATGGGGCCACAGATATGCGCGATGCGTCTGTGGCCGAGCGAAAGCAGGTGCCGTACCGCCTCATGGGCTGCCGCGACGTTGTCGATCTGCACATGCGGCAGCGCGCAACCCTCGATGATTTCCAGCGCCACCACGATGGGCAGCCGCCCCGCATCGCGGGCGTGGCTCGAAGGCAGCTTGCCGTTCATCAGGATCATGCCATCGGCATGGCCGTCGCGCAGCATGTCGAAATATTCAAGCTCGCGATCGGGATGGTTTTCCGTGTTGCCCATCAGTACCGAATAGCCCGCCTCGCGCGCCGTCGCCTCCACGCCCTTGAATATCTCGAGGTAGAACGGATTGCTGACGTCGCGCACGACCAGCAGCACCGCCATGGATTTCTGCGTGCGAAGATTGCGGGCGCGGACATTGGGCCGGTAGTCCAGCGACTGCGCCGCCTCGCGGATTCGCGACAGCGTCGGCTCGGCCACAAGACCGGAATCCGAAAGGGCACGCGACACCGTGGCAGGCGAGACGCCGGCCCGCTGTGCGATGTCCTTGATCTTGGCCCGGCGGTTCACATCAGCCTCGCATCGCCCGGCCGCGGCCGTAAAACAGCATCAGCACCAGCAGCGTTGCACCGAACACCATCTGCCGGCCGGATTCGTCAATGTGGATGGTGGTGAGGATGCTTTGCAGGATGACCAGCAGCATGGCGCCTGCCATGGTGCCGGTATAGCCGCCCTTGCCGCCGGAAAGCGGCGTGCCGCCCAGCACAACGGCGATGATGGACGGCAGCATGTATTGCTCGCCGACATTGGAGAAGGACGAACCGGAATAGCCGAGGAGGCAGACGCCTGCGAGCGCGGCGAAGGCGCCCGAAAGCACGAACAGGCCGACGCGGATGGTCTTCACCGGCACGCCGGCCATGAAAGCCGCCTGCTCGTTGGAGCCGATGGCATAGATGCGATAGCCGAACACGGTACGCTTCAGCAGGAATGCCATGAAGAGGCCGATGGCGATCCACAGCCAGATGATGCCGGGCAGTCCGAACAGGAACGGCTGCGTCACGAATTGCGACAGGCCGGGCGCGGCGCGGCCTGACGGAATGCCGTTGCGGATGACGACCAGCAGCCCCTGCAGCACACCCAGCATGCCGAGCGTCATCACCAGCGGCGGGATGCGCAGGAGGGTGATGCCAAGCCCGTTGAACAGGCCGAACAGCGCGCCGACGCCGACGGCGACGAGGACCGCCGGCAGGATGCCGCCGTCGGCTCCGTTCATCACGTTGCCGGCGAGGATGGCGGCCAGCGAGACAATGCCACCCACGGAGAGATCGATGCCTTCACGGCCGCCGATGATGACTAGGTTCTGGCCGGCCGCGACAATGCCCATGACGGACGCGACCACCAGCAGGCGCAGGATCTGCTCGGCCGAGGCAAAGCCCGGCGACAGCGCCTCGCCCAGCGCCAGCAGGGCCACGATCAGGATCAGCGCGACCACCAGCGGGCGCTTCAGGAATTCCACTGCCTTGGAAGGCGGGGCGGTGGCCGAAACGGCAGCTTCGGTGCTCATGCGCGCGCTCCCCGGCTGACGAGGATGCCGGCCATCAGGGCGATCAGGATAGCGAGGCCCTGCACGAGGTTCTGCCATTCCGAGGGCGTGCCGACGAAGAAGACCAGCGAGTTGATGAGGCCGATGATCAACGCCCCGATCAGCGAGCCCGTCACCGTGCCCGCTCCGCCCGAAAGTGCCGAGCCGCCAAGCACCACCGCCGCAACGCTGTAGAGGGTCATCTTGCCGCCGACCAGCGGATCGCCGCTTGCGGTATCGCCGGTGATGCAGAGGGCGGCGAGTGCGGAGAACAGCCCGCACAGAACATAGCCCTTGATGCGGATCAGCGTGACCGGCAAGCCGCTCTGGAACGCGGCCATGGCGTCGTCGCCCACCGCCAGCATCTGCGTCGTCAGCCGCATGCGCGCCAGAATGCCAAGCACGATGGCGACGGCCGCGACGATATAGAAAACAAAGGGAACGCCGAAATAGGTGCCGCCATAGGTGAGCCAATAGGCTTCCGGTGCCGGCGTGCCCGCCACCGGCAGCACGTAGAGCGCAAGGCCGGTGAAGAAGATGCTGGTGGCGAAGGTGGCGACGATGGCCTGCAGCCGCAGGCCCGCAATCATGATGCCGTTGACGATGCCGCAGGCGAGCCCGGACAGCATGCCGACCAGGCAGGCGGCAATCACGGTCAGCCCTCCGCCGCCCCACTTCTCCATCAACACGATGATGACGACGTTGACCAGCGAGACGATGCTGCCGACCGACAGGTCGATGTCGCCGGCAAACACCACATAGGTCTGCGCGACCGCCAGCAACATCAGCGCCAGATAGGTGCTGATGAGGCCGGTGATGGAGCCGAAGCTGAGGCTCCGCGGCTCAAACAGCCCGTTGAGCAGGACCAGCGCGACGAGGATGACGAGCGCGGGAACGAAGGGGAAGCGCTGCAGCACGTTCTTGAGCGGGCTGCCCTTCACCGCGGGAGAGACAAGAGACTGTTGCATCATGCGGCCTCGTAGGCGGCGTGATAGAGATTGTAGCGCGTACGCTCCGCGCCGGTGAGTTCGCGCGTCACCGACCCGCTGTTGAAGACGAGGATGCGGTCGGCATTGTTGAGCAACTCGGCGTCCTCCGACGAATAGAGCACGATGCCCATGCCCTCCTCCGCCAGCTCGCGGATCAGCGCGAAAAGATCGGTCTTGGCCGCAAGGTCGATGCCCTTCGTGGGATCATCGAGCAGCAGCACGTCCGGGCGGTCGATCAGCCAGCGCGCGATGACCACCTTCTGCTGGTTGCCGCCGGAGAGCGAATTGATCGGTTGTTCAATTGCTTGGAACTTGGTCTTCAAGGCCTGCAGCGGTCGCATGGCCTGCTCGCGCAAGGAGGACGGACGCGCCAGCGACAGCCGGTTGCGCAGGAAATGGATCGGCGTGACGTTTTCGAGGATCGGCCGGCCTTGCAGGATGCCGTCGAGGCTGCGGTCGCCCGAGACATAGGCGCAGCCATGGGCGATGGCCTCGCGCGGCGACTTCATCGCCATGTGCTTGCCGCCCAAAGTGATCGTGCCGGCATGATGCGCCACGGCGCCGAAGATCGAGCGCATGACTGCCGACTGGCCCTGCCCGTGCAGACCGCCGAAGCCGAGGATTTCGCCTTTCGCGACCTCAAAGCCGACATTGCGGAAGCCGGGCCCGCTCAGGCCCGCGACCGAAAGCACGGCCGCCCGCTGCGTTGCATGCGCCGGCGGCGCCACCGCGGGCGTTGCAAGGTCGTCGCGGTCGCCCACCATCTGGCGGATGACCGAGGCCTGGTCGGTCTCGGAGATCCTGGACGTGCCGACGGTTTCGCCGTCGCGGATCACGGTTACGCGGTCGCCGATAGCAAAAATCTCGTCCATTCGGTGCGAGATGAAGACGATGGCCCGGCCCTCCGCCTTGAGCCGGCGCAATATCTCGAAGAAGCGCTCGACCTGCGCCCTATCGAGAGCCGAAGTCGGCTCGTCGAATATGAGGATCGACGCCTCGGTTGCCAGCGCCTTCATGATCTCGACCAGCTGCCGCTGGTCGGCGCGCAGCGTTTGCACCGGCGCGTCGGCCGAAAAACCTTCACCAGCAACATCGGCGAAGTCGGCGATGATGCGCGCTGCCTTCGCCTCCAAAGCGGCGCGATCGACGAACACTCCGCCCCTCACCGGCAGCGCCGGCAGGCAGATATTCTCGGCCACGGTGCGCCGGGCGGCGAGCGAAAGCTCCTGGTAGAAGATGCCGATGCCGAGCGCGCGCGCTGCCTGCGGTCCGGCAATGGTGACCGGCTTGCCGTCCAGCAGCACCTCGCCGGCGTCGGGCTTCACGCTGCCGGCCACGATCTTGCACAGCGTGCTCTTGCCCGACCCGTTCGAGCCGATCAGCACATGGACTTCGCCCGGCAGAAGATGAAGATCGCCACGGCGCAGGGCGAGCGTCGCGCCATATGCCTTGCGCGCGCCACGTATCAGCAACTCGGACATTGTCGTCGGTTCCCATAGAGCGAGGTCAGCCGATGCGGCAGGACCTCGTCTCCGTGAATTGGCACGCGCCATGCACGATACGCCCGGCCTTCTATCTCTCGCAGGCATTTCCGCTTGCAGTCGCAAGAGCGCGTTCCGGGTACGCGGAACGCGCTCCCGCAGAGAGGTTTTTTTTACTTGAACAGCTTCTCGGCGTCTTCGATGGAAAGCTGGCTGGTATAGGAGTAGTAGCCCGGCTTGCCGTCGACAGCCTTGACCGCCTCATCGAGGTTCTTGTTGTCGATGAAGGGGATCGGCAGATACATGGCGTTGCTGTACTGCCCAGCCGTTGCCGGCTCCTTCAGTTCCTTGCCCTGCAGCATCAACACGGCGACGTTAAGCGCGCTGGCCATGACGCCGGGCGGGTTCACCGAAGCGCCGGAGTTCAGGCTGTCAGCCTTCCAGATGTCGATGAAGTCCTTGCGGATCTCGCCGGTGGCGGCGATCGACGACTGCTTGCCGGCGTCGATGATCGACTTCCAGGCGCCGGCAGCCATGCCGTCCTGCACCCAGACGCCACTGATGTCGGGATAGGTGGCGAGCAGGTTCTGCATAGCCTGCTGGCCCTGCGCCTGATCCCAGTTGGCGTTCACCTCGTTGACCAGCTTGATGTCAGGATAGTTGGCGAATACTTCCTTGTAACCGGCCACGCGCATCTCGTTGGCCGGATGGCCAGCCACGCCGTTGATGGCAACCACATTGCCCTTGCCGCCCAGCGTCTCGGCCAGCCACTTGGCGCCGGCCGCGCCCCAGGCCTTCTGATCGATGCCGACATAGGTGGCATCCTTCGACGACACCTCGGCGTCGGTGGAGATGACCAGGATGCCCTGCTGCTTGGCCTGCTTGAAGATCGGGTCGAAAGCCGTCGGGCTGTTCGGGTTGATGATGATGGCGTTGACGCCCTGGCTCATGAAGTTGCGCACATGGGCGATCTGGCCCGGCACGTCGACGTTGGCGCTCTGGACGACGACCTCGACGTTGACGCCCTTCGCCTTCCAGGCTTCAGCGGCTGCCTTGGCCTCGTCGATCATCTGGGTGCGCCATTCGCTGCCTACCCAGCCATTGCTCAGGCCGATCTTGAAATCTTCCGCATGCGTGGAAAACACCGACACAGCCATGGCGGCAACGGTGGTCAAGGCAAGCGCAGTAAGCTTTTTCATTAGTTCCTCCCAGACTACTGATCCAGGGGATATTATCCGGAATGAAATCGATTTCAATAGCCAATCAGATGCCAGATCACGCGCCTCCCGGGGAGATGGAGGTGGTGCATCGAGGCCGGGGCCGAGCCTCCAATCTTCCGCCCGCGGACAGCTTCATCCACAGCCACGGTCGCCCTCAAGTCCGCCAAAATGCTGGCGCGGCACGCCCCCGGTCACGAAAGTTAACACCAGGTTAATTTTCAGGTTTGATGTTTGATTCCCGTGGGTTACAGTTTGTTCGAATCAGCTGATCCGCGAGATTCAGCGACCCAACCGACCGCCCCACTGCTGTTTTTCTGCAGCGGAAATGGTGGACGGAACGGGGCGCAACTCAAAGCGGCCAGCCGATTCCCAAGCACCCGACGGTGCGTGTTTTCGTATCAAGTGAAAGCGTTCTCAAGCTCGGTCGCGGCGCAGCCAAGTCCGGGCATTTGGATTGATTCTGGCAAATTTCGAGCCGCCTTTTTGTAATGACAAGTATCGCCGCCAACCTTTCCGACACCGAGATCCCCGGCAACAGACCGGCGTCTCGCGGCGATCTGACTGCCTTTCTCATGGAAACCACGGAGGCGGTTGGCGCAGACAATTACATGCTGCTCGCCATTCAGCATGACCAGGACAAGAGCGACGCACAGATCATAGCGTCAAACTGGATTTACGATGCCGTTCAGCTCACCGGACAGAAGGTTATCGCCTGCCTGGCCCAGAGCGCGCTGATCACGGCGCCGGGCGGCAGGCCGCGCAGCATCGTCACCGCGGCCGCGCCGGATCTCGAAGGACTGAGCGGAGAAAAAGCCAGGCTGCTCGACGTGCTCGGCCACGGCGAAATCTACTCCCTCAAGCTGAATGTCGGGCGCCGGTGCCTGTTCGTCCTTTTTTCAGCAGCCTGCGACGGCCGCATCGATCCGGACGCGCTGATGACGGCGCAGTTCCACTGCTGCTACGCCCTGTCCCGGATGCCGCAACTGCTGGCCTCCGTGGCCACGCAGGACCCGCTGTCCGAACGCGAGCGCGAGTGCCTGTTCTGGGTATCGGAAGGCAAGACCACCGATGAGGTGGCGGTGATCCTTGGCGTGTCGTCCAACACGGTCAACAGCTACATCACCCAGGCGATCCGGAAGTTTTCCGCAAGCAACCGCGCCATGGCGGTGGCAACGGCGATCAGGAGCGGCATCATTTGACACAGGCAGCAGTGGCAAGCTTCTCCATCCCCAGGCTCGCAGAGCGGCAGCGGCCATTCGGCTCCTCGACGTCCGGCCTCGAACAGGTGCCGGCCGTGACGATACCTGACGCCGTACGGCGGTGCCGCTGGATTGCAGCCGACCTCAATGCCAGCGCTTTCGGGCTGTTCTTTGTGAGCCCCTCGGTAGAGCGGGCCCGGCTGACGCCTTGTTTCGACTCCGACCATCCCTGCAACTCTCCGATGGCGAAATTCATCTCGGAAATGAGCAGCGAGGAACTGACCCGGCACAGCCGCATTTCCACCACCCCATGCTGGTGGAGCAGCGGCGGCAAGTCAGCCGCCTCACAGCGATTTAAGAAGCTCGACTGGACGACACGAATCGCGCCGCTCTTGCCTGAAACCGACGGCATCGCCTTTCCGGCCTTTGCCGAGCGCAACCAATGCGGCTTCGTCATGTTCTTCGGCAACGACTTGGCGCTTGAATCCGGCCAGCTTCCGGAGATCCATGCCCGCTGCTTCACGGTGTTCACCGCCGTGGCGCGCATCCGCGCGGACGATTGCGATGCGATCCCTTCGGTCTCCAGGCGCGAACTGGAATGTCTGAAGCTCACCGCCAATGGCTTGACCAGCGAAGAGATCGCCACCCGGCTAAAGTTGTCCGTGCACACGGCCAACCAGTATCTCACCAACACCACCCAGAAGCTCAACGCCGTCAACCGCATGCACGCGGTGGCAAAGGCACTGCGGTTGGGCCTGATCGAATAGAAGGAAGATTGATAGACGAAGCCTGGTCAACCGCTCGCGAGCGGAGCCGTGCGGCGGATTCTCGCTCGCTCGACGGTATCCGCCAGAAACGCGGTATTCAGTTCCGGGTCTTCATGCGGATCGGCGAACGAGACATAGTTCACCTCGACGATTGCATTCAGCGCCGTCAGGGACAGGGTGAAGTAGACAGTTGCTCCGATTGGCCGCAATTCGAGATCGAGCACGATCCGCGGCGTTTCCGTCCATCCCACATGGGCCTCGCCGCCGTGGCCGAGCTTCAGCGAGCCGGGTACGAAGTAAAGTTCGGCCGCAGAATCGACCAGATCGGACACACAGCCGAACTGCTCCAGCCGGATAAAGGCGATGTAATCGGCAACATCGACAAGGCGAAGCTCGCTCACCACTTCCTTGATGGCATTGGCAACGATTATCTCGCGTCTTGATGCGTGCTGCTGTTTGATCATGAGATGACTTTACGCTGCGCCTGGTTGCCATAGACGATGCGCACGAGTTCTGCGACCGCCTGATAGAATTTAGTCGGGATAACACTATCGACCGAAACTTGCTTGTACATGGAGCGGGCGAGCGCAACATCTTCAAAGACCGGGATATTGTTCGCCTCTGCGATTTCGCGAATCTTGAGTGCAATCAGATCCTGGCCCTTGGCCAGCACCAGCGGCGCCGTATCTTCGTCCCTGACGTATTTCAACGCGATGGAGAAGTGTGTCGGATTGGCGATGACGAGGGTCGCACGGGGCACCGCCTGCATCATGCGCTGGCGCGCCCTGTCGCGGCCGAGCGAACGCAGACGCGACTTAACGATCGGATCACCTTCCGACTGCTTCATCTCGTCCTTGACCTCCTGGCGCGTCATCCTCAGTTCCTGGCGCCAATGGAACCGCGACCAGACAAGGTCGACGGTTGCAATGAGCGCCATCACGAAGACGATCGACACGACCACATCGATGGCAAGTTCGCGGATGGTCAGCACGAATGCGGTAGGATGGGTGAACATGCCGGCCAGGAGCAGCCGATAGTCGCCGCTCAGAACAAAGACCAGAACCAGCGACACCAGACCCAATTTGCCCAGCGACTTCAGGAATTCGACGAAGCCCTGGATGCCGAACAGGCGCTTCCAGCCCTTGCTGATCGAAATGCGTGAAAGTTGAGGTCGTACGCGTTCCGCCACGAACTGCGGCATGTTCTGCAGCACGGACGCGCCGATGCCCGCAGTCACCAGCAACAGCATCAGCACGCCGAGTAATTTGGCGATCTCGAAGAACACGACGCGAAACAGGTCGGTGACATCGCGCGCCGTGGCCAGCGGCCAAGCCTCGGGCTTCTCCATGAATATGGAAAGGAATGCACCCAGCTGGCCGATGCTGCCCTGAGCAAAGAATACGGCGAAAACCAAAATGGCCAGAAAGGAGGCGAAGATCGAAGTTTCCTTCGAGACGGGCAGCTTGCCCTTCTCGATCGTGTCGCGAATCTTCTTCTCTGTCGCCTCTTCTGTCTTACTGTCCTTGTCGGTATCCTCCGACATGATGTCTTCCGATCAGCCGGCGTCAGGCGGCGTTCTGGGCAGACGGAAGCTCCAGGGCTCCTTCCAGCGACATGCGGATGGCGGTAGAGGCCACGGTTCTGCGCGCCGCTACCACGTCGGCCATCGAAACTCCGTCGAACTCTTGGCCCAGCTCGGATTCGACCATACGCCGCGACCGCACGCTGATGGAGGACAACACCGCTTCGACCATGTCGGGCGCTGCCCCCCGCAGGCACATGGTGACGAGTTCCGTCGACAGACTGTCGAACAGCACCACGCGTGCCTTCTGGCTGAGAAGCACCACGTCGTCGAAGGAGAACAGGCGCGCACGGATGCCGTCGAGATCGGACGTGCCCTGAGCCTCCAGGTCGGCCATGACCTCCTCGGCCTGTTCCTTGTCCATCTCGTTGAGCAGGCTGGCAACGCGGTTCTGGCCGGCCGAGATATCCCTGGTTGCCCGGTCGGAAAGAACGCGGCTGCGCAGCTGGTTCTCCGCGATACGCGTGGCGGCCTCCGGCACTGTCCCCAGCGCCATCATGCGCCGAATGATGTCGCCGCGCACCGGCTTCTCGATCGTCAGGAGCACCTTGGCAGCCGCCGACGGCGCTAGCTTCGACAGGATCACCGCCGAAATCTGCGGGTGTTCCGTGGTCATGAACGCGCCGATGCGGCCCGGATCGACCTTCTCGAGTTCAGGCCACACGGGCACCAGCCCATCGGGCCCCTTCCGGCCGCGGCCCATGATCGCGTTCACCTCTTCCGGTGTCAGCGATTCATTCAGGATGGCGTTCATGTCCTCGGCCGAGTCGAGCAGGCCGGCGCCTTCCGCAAACTCCGCCTCGAACTCTTCGACGATCTGTTCCAGATCGGCTTGCGGGATGGTGCGCAGCAGCCGGGCAGCCTCGATCAGCGCTTTCAGCTCTTCCTGCTTGAAGAACTTGAGAAGACGGCTTGCGGAGGGCTTGCCCATGGCCACCAGAATGGCCGCGGCTTTCTGTGCACGAGTCAGGTTGGCTAGCGGCGTCGTCATGCCGCAAACCTTTTGGAGCGAGCTATGAAGGCGCAGTCAAACATCAGGCCGGCTTCGCCGCAGTGATGATTTCGGTGAGCTTGATGCCGAACCGCGACGGATCGTTCTCAAGGACGGTGATCTCTCCATGAGCGATCTTGCGGCCATTGACCACCACGTCGACCGGCTCGCCGATCCGCCGGTCGAGCGCAACGGTCGAACCCTTCTGCAAGGACATCAGTTCGGAAACCTGCATTTCCGCGCTGCCCAGAACGATCTGGACATCAACCGGAATGTTCATGATCACGCTGGCATTGGGCGACTGACGCTCCGGGCGGGCCTTTTCCGGCTCCCGCGCCTCCTCGTCACGCAGAGCTCCGCGCAGTTCCTCGATAGCCCGGTTCAGCTGTTCTTCCGGGATGTCTGTTTCCGGGGCCGGGTTGGTCTGCATATCAGCCGTCTCCAATTCAGGGCATACGCGAAACGACGTTCGTCATTCCGGCAACAAGGTGTCCATCAAGTCCTGGCCGGCATCGAACGGATGCCTGATTCGCACCGTGTAATGTTGCCCCAGTTTACCGAATTCACACATAAACAACGTGCTGTTACGCGCAGAAAGACGCGCTTCCGATTGCGCTGCCTCACCAAGTTCTATGATCTGGCCGGCTTGCAGACACGCAATTTCTTCCAGTGTCATGCGCGCAAGCGGCAAGGTGGCCTGCAAATTCACGGTCGAGCGCATCACCTCTTCGCTGAAGCGTTCCTGCCAATCTGCTTCCGGCTGATGGGCCGCCGCCTGGTTTCCGGCCTCGCCGCGATGCTTGAGCAGAACGCGCTGCGGCATGGTGAGGCGTATGTTTCCACTCCTCGATGCAGCCGACACCGAGAACACCACCTGTACCGCGGGGCCATCGCGCAGGATGTGCCTTTTCAGCTCGGCGCCCGTAATCGCGGCAGGCAAGGGCAGCTTGAATTCGAACGCCCGAGGACCGCTTCCGTTAAACGCCTTGGCAACGACGTCGAACACCATCGAAGCCGTTTCGGTCTCCGCTGGGGAAAGATCCCGGCCCTGTTGCGGCACGGATTCTTCGAGATCGCCGCCGAACAAGGCGTCCACGAACAATGCGACCGCGGCAGCATCCATTGTCAGGATCAAGGCGTCGGGGGACGACGCCGAGGATGCCACGGTCATGGCGTGGCGACTGTCTGCCGGCCGGGCCTGTACAAAGCGCACCAGTTCCACCGCCGCGACTTCGATATCAACCGGCGTCGCCAGGGTCTCATCCAGTTTCTGGATGACTGACGGAAGGGACCTTTCCGCCAGCGCCCTGGCGGCTGCGATAACGCGGTCGGGCTCACCGGTGTCACCAACCAGTCGCTCAACGATAAAGGCGCGTGTTTCCGCGGGACTTGCCGGACTTACCATATCTTGTCCTTGCACCGGTCAGTCACGATCAGGCAGCTTTTTTGCTGTCAGCGACGGCAGCGTTCATCGTGCTCTCCTCCACGGCATCGATCGACGGGCGGTCATACGAAGAGATGGTCTTGCGCCCGAACTCGATCGCGACCTGCGGCAGCGATCCGTTCATGTAGGCAAGCAGCGCCTGCTTCACGATGATGTAGAGGCGATTGTTCTTTTCGCGGACGATCTTGATCTTCGTGGCAATCGGTCCGACCACGGCATAGGACAGAAAGATGCCGAGGAAGGTACCTACCAGAGCCGCTCCGATAAGCGCCCCCAGGATCTCGGGCGACTGGTCGAGCGCGCCCATGGCCTTCACCACGCCCAGCACCGCAGCAACGATGCCGAGCGCCGGCAGACCGTCCGCCATGGCGGAAAGAGCATGATAGGGCTTCAGCTTGTCTGAGCGGATCGTGTGGATTTCTTCATCCATCAGCGCCTCTATCTCGTGCGGCCGGGCATTGCCGATGATGATGAGGCGACAATAGTCGCAAATGAAATGCGTAAGGTCCTGCTTCTTGAGCACGGTCGGGAAAGCCTGGAATATCGCGGATTCATCGGGGCTGTCGATGTGGGCCTCAACCTCGCTGCGCGACTTGGTGCGCAGTTCCCGCATCAGGCTGTGCAATACGCCGAGCGTCTCGAGATAGTCGCGCTCCTTCGGAACCGCCTGCTTGAATGCCTCGATGCAGGCCTTGCCGGTATCCTTCACCGTCGACATCGGGTTGGCAACCAGAAACGTTCCGAAGGCAGCACCGCCGATGATGACGAACTCCCATGGCTGCATGAGCACGTTTATATGGCCGCCCATGGCCATGAAGCCGCCTAGCACGCAGCCCATGGTAACAACGATACCGATAAGTATGCCCACTGTAAGCCCTTCCGAAACTCGTCTTCGGCAAGGAACTACCGCCCTAGCCTTGTGTGAGGCTTGAAACTGATCTTTTTCCGTCCCGGCATGAAAGCCTCGCCGCAGGTCGGTCGAATACCCGCGATCGGATTCAGTTTCGCGCAAGGAAGCCCTGCTAGCGTCGCTTGTTATCATCCGGGCGGAGATTGCGGCGTGCTCAATACCTATACAAACTACCAGATGATCGCTTCGAACCTGAAGACCTCGCTCGCCCGGGTCGAGAAGCAGCCCTTGGTCGACAGAGAGACCAAGTACTATCTGGAAAACATTACCAAAGTGAAATCGATCGACGAGTTCGTGAAAAACGACCGTCTCTTCAAATACGCCATGAAGGCATTCGGCCTCGAGCAGATGAACTATGCCAAGGCGTTCATGGTCAAGGCGCTCAAGGAAGGCGTGTCCGATCCGAACAGCTTCGCCAACAAGCTCAACGACAAGCGCTATGCCGAATTCGTGGCGGCGTTCAATTTCGCAGAGCATGGCGAACAGGCAACGGTCTACAACAAGGCGCAGCACTTCACCGCAGCGAACTTCGCTACCCAGGCCAAGATCGAAGGCATCGACCCCAATTCCGAGGCCGTCAAGAACGAAACCGCCTACTACCTTGCCAACATCGTCAAGGTGAAGTCGATCGACGAGTTTCTGGCCAATGACAGGCTTTACAGCTATGCCATGACCGCCTTCGGCATGCAGCCCGAGACGGACACCAAGGCCATGATCCGCGAGATGCTGGAAGGTGGGGTGCGCGATCCCAACAGCAAGGCCAACAAGGCGAGCGAGCCCCGCTATGCGGCCTTCGTCTCGGCCTTCAATTTCGAAGCCCACGGAGAAGCGGCAACGACCTATAACGCGGCGCAGCGCCCGGCGGTCGACAAGTTTCTTCGACAGACGCTTGAGGAAGATGCCGGGGCGCAAAACGAGGGCGTGCGGCTTGCCCTCTATTTCCAGCGGAAGGCGCCAACCATCAAGTCGTGGTACCAGGTGCTGGGCGACCCCGCGCTCGCCAAGGTGATACGCACGGTTCTTTCCCTGCCCCCCAGCTCCGCCCAGACCGACATCGACAAGCAGGTGCAATATTTCGAAAAGCGCCTGAAGATTTCGGATCTGTCCGACCCGAAAGCGCTCGAAAAGCTCATGACCCGCTTCACCACGATGTGGGAGATCGATAATCCCTCATCGCCTGCACAGAGCTCGCTCAGTGTGCTGTTCAGTCAACCGCCCGAGTATGGCGTTTCCACCAATCTCATGCTCGCCATCCAGAAAATGAAACGCTGAGGACAAGCACGTGCAGGACGGTCTTTATGTTGCCCTTTCCTCGCAGATCGCGTTGGAGCGTCGTCTGAACACGATCGCCGACAACGTCGCGAATGCTTCCACGGTGGGCTTTCGCGCCACGGGCGTGAAATTCGAAGACGTGGTTTCGGGCCTCGGACAGAAGTCGGTTGCCTTTGTCTCCTCCGGCGACACCTATCTTTCCACAGCGTCAGGCGCGCTTCGCCAGACCGGCAATCCGCTGGACTTTGCGATCAAGGGGGATGCCTGGTTCGGCATCGACACCCCGGCAGGCATCGTGATGACCCGGGACGGTCGCTTCACCATGCAGGAAGACGGGCAGCTCGTTACGGTCGAGGGCTACTCTGTGCTCGACGCAGGCGGCGCGCCGATACAGCTCGATCCCCGCAATGGCACGCCGGAAGCAGGTGCGGACGGCATGTTGCGCCAGGCTGGCCAGCCGGTCGGCGCCATTGGCCTTTTCACCTTCGATCCGGGCGTGAATTTCACCCGCTTCGCCAATTCCGGGATCATACCCAACGGCGCTCCGCAGCCTGTGGTCGACCGCATCGAGGTCAGTGTCGTTCAGGGCTACGTGGAAGAATCGAACGTCAACCCTATCCTGGAAATGACGAGGCTGATCAGCGTGCAGCGCGCCTTCGAAAACACTGCGGCTCTCATGCGGAGTTCGGAACAGACCTTCTCCGAGGCGGTCAAGACGCTCGGATCGAAGTAAGCGCAGGCGCTTATGTCGAGCATCACGCCGGTGGCGGTCAATTCCGAACAGCCCGTTTGCCATCACGGCGAAAACAGGCTGACGATGCTGGAGCGCGCGTTTCGCCGCTTTGCCGACGAACGCACGGTCGTGAAGCGCGGTGGACGCATCACCGAGGTTTCGCCGACGCACTACCGGGTTCGCGGTCTTTCCGCTACGGCAAGGCTCGGCGACATCGTGGAGCATCGCGGCAACAGCGGAACAAGAAATGGCGAGATCGTGCAGATCGGGCCCGACGAGGTTCTGATCGCGCCCTTCGAACGCACCGCCGACGCCGGCGTCGGTGACCTGGTCTTCAACCGAGGTCCCTTCACCGTTGCGCCGCACGCCTCCTGGCGTGGACGCGTGATAGACGCGCTCGGCCGCCCGATCGACGCTGGACCAGCGTTGCTGCACGGCGACTTTCGCGCCGCAGGCGAAGCCGCCCCGCCAGCTGCCCTTGCGCGTCAGCGCGTAGGAACTGCCTTCCTGACGGGTGTTCGCGTCATCGATATCTTTACGCCGATCTGCTTTGGCCAGAGGCTCGGCGTCTTTGCGGGATCGGGCGTGGGAAAGTCCACACTGCTCGCCATGCTTGCAAAAGCCGCTACCTTCGACACGGTCGTCGTGGCCCTGGTGGGCGAGCGCGGCCGAGAGGTTCGCGAGTTCCTGGAAGATACGCTTGGCGAGGCCGGCATGGCCAAGACGGTGGCCGTGGTGGCGACCAGCGACGAAAGCGCCATGATGCGCCGTCGCGCACCGGACACCGCAATGCGGATCGCCGAGCATTTTTCCGAGATGGGCGACCGCGTTCTGCTCGTTCTGGATTCCATCACCCGCTTTGCCCATGCGCTTCGCGAAGTGGCGATCGGCACTGGCGAGCCGCCCATCGCGCGTGGCTATCCTGCATCCGTGTTCACCGATCTGCCCAAGCTGCTTGAGCGCGCCGGCCCTGGCGTCGAAGGCTCCGGCTCGGTCACCGCGATCATTTCGGTGCTGGTGGACGGCGACGACCACAACGACCCGGTGGCGGACTCCGTGCGCGGCATTCTGGACGGCCACATCGTTCTGGATCGCGCGATCGTCGAGCAAGGCCGCTACCCGGCGGTCAATCCGCTGTCGTCGATATCGCGCCTGGCCGGCAAGGTCTGGAGCGACGACGAACGGGCATTGGTGTCCCGCCTGAAGTCGATGATCTCCCGGTTCGAGGACACGCGCGACATTCGGCTTTTGGGGGCCTACCAGCCCGGCGCTGATCCCGAACTGGACATGGCCGTTCGCCAGGTGCCCCTCGTCTACGAGGTTCTGACACAGTCGCCAGCCGACCCGCCGTCGATAGATCCGCTCGCCGATCTGGCCAGCCATCTCCGAGCAAAGGACAAGCCCCATGCAGCCCAGTGAAATTGAGCAAACCCTTCAGGTGATGCTTGAGGCGGAAAAGGCTGCGAAGAAGCAGCGGCGCCTGCAGCCCTGGGTGCAGCTTCGCAAGCGTAGCGCCGACGCGCTCAGAAATTCGATGCGGTCTTCCAGTCGCCGCAGCGACATGGTTGTTGCGGGCCTCGGAATAACCCTCGGCCTCGTTTGCGCGATGTTTCCCTGGTATATTTTCTTCAATCCGGAGAAGTTCGGCGTTGAAGCACTGAGGTTTGACCACGAAGGCCAGTCAAGCGTTTCGCGCCCGTTGGCGCTCACCTCGCGCTTTCTGCTGCCCAGCGAGCAAATTGCCGAAGAAGACGGCGCTGAAGGAAAGCTGGACCTGTTCACCACCAGTACGCTTGCAGACGAGCAAGACAAGAAGGCGCCGGTTCGCGAACAGCCCTTTCCAACTGCAGACGCTCCTTACCGTCTGCTGCACGTCGCCAATGGCCGCGGGCTGATTGAAGACGATTCAGGCCTTTGGGTGGTCCAGACAGGCTCCCTGCTGCCCGACAGCAGCCGCGTGGCCGCCATAGAGGAGCGCGGCGGGACATGGGTTCTGCTGACTGACCGGGAGAGAGCAATCACGCTTACCCGGTAGGGCGGGCGCAAGGCCCGCGCAAGACTGGCTGCCTAGAGTCTGGAAATCTGCCCGGAGACTCCAATGCAGCCTGTCAATCTGTTCAAACTTGCCTCGCAGCAATCCCAGTGGCTGGCCGTTCGCCAGTCGGCCATCGCCGGCAACATCGCGAATGTGAACACGCCCGGTTACGGTACGGCCGAGATCGAGCCCTTCGAAAAGGTTCTCGACAACCGACGCGTCACGCTGCGTGCAACCCAGCAAGGCCATTTCGGCGCTGGCGTCACCAACGCCGGCTTCGACGTACGCAACGAAAATGGCAAGAACTCGGTATTGCCGTCCGAAAATACGGTCGTGCTCGAGAACGAGCTGATGAAGGCTGGCGAGGTCCGCCGCAGCTACGAACTCAACACTGCAATCGTCAAGGCGTTTCACCGCATGACGATGCTCAGCGTGAAGAGCTGACGCCATGGATGCACTTTCAGCCACTCTCAAGGTTGCGGCCTCGGGCCTGACCGCCCAGTCGGAACGCTTGCGGATCGTTTCGGAAAACCTCGCCAACGCCCAGTCGACCGGCGAAACCCCGGGCTCAGATCCCTATCAGAGAAAGACCATCGTCTTCTCGGCCGAGCTCGATCGCTCGGTCGGCGCCTCGACCGTCAACGTGGCCTCCATCGACCGCGACCGGTCGGCATATCCGCTGGAATTCTCCCCCGGCCACGAGGCGGCGAACGAGAACGGCTACGTCAAGATGCCGAACGTCAATGTGCTCGTTGAAATGGCGGACATGACCGAGGCGAACCGCTCCTATGAGGCCAATCTTCAAGTCGTCAAGCAGGCGCGTGACCTCATCTCCATGACCATCGATCTTATGAGAGGCTAACCATGATCAGCGGCATCGCGCCGATCAATTCCCTGTCGAAGGGTTCTGACGGTTTCGCAACCATGTCCTCGACCAGCGCGGCGTCGGCTGGCGTCACCCCCGGTCAATCCTTTGCGGCGATGGTCTCCGAAACCGCCAATCGAACCATCGACACGCTGCAGGCCGCCGAGCAGGTTTCCATCAAGGCTCTGCAGGGCGACGCCGATGCCCGCCAGGTGGCGGATGCCGTGATGAACGCGGAGCAGTCGCTGCAGGCGGCTGTCGCCATTCGCGACAAGATCGTCACCGCCTATCTTGAAATCAGCCGCATGGCGATCTGAGGAACGCGACAATGAAAGCCCTGGCCATCGCCGCAACCGGCATGAACGCGCAGCAGACCAATCTCGAGGTCATCGCCAACAACATCGCCAACATCAACACCACCGGCTACAAGCGCGCGCGTGCCGAATTCACGGACCTTCTGTATCAGGTCGACCGGCTGCAGGGCGTGCCGAACCGCGCCAACGCCAATGTGATCCCAGAGGGCGTTTCGATCGGCCTGGGCGTCAAGACGGCCGCCGTGCGCAATGTGCACATCCAGGGCTCGCTGACCAACACCGGCAACTCGCTCGACCTCGCCCTGACCGGCAAGGGCTGGTTCCAGATCGAAGGCGCAGATGGCCAGACGCTCTACACCCGCGCGGGCGCGTTCAACACCAACGGCACCGGCCAGCTCGTCACGGTCGACGGGTTCTCGGTGATACCGGCGATCACGGTACCGCAGGACGCGGTGGAAGTGATCGTGAACAAGAGCGGCCAGGTCTTCGCCCGCCGTGAAGACCAGATGGACCTTGAGCTGCTGGGCCAGCTTACACTTGCGACCTTCGCCAACGAGGCCGGCCTGGCACCGCTCGGCGACAATCTGTTCCTGGAAACCGTACCCTCCGCCCCCCCGACTGAGGCCGTGCCCGGCCAACCCGCATTTGCCGCGAACCAGCA
>JAEWHN010000064.1 GCA_023387775.1 Pseudomonadota bacterium
CTGCAGCACGACCAGGGCATGTCGAAGGTATCGGTCATCGGCATCGGCATGCGAAGCCATGCCGGCGTGGCCGCGACCGCGTTCAAGGCTCTCTCCGAAAAAGGGATCAATATCCGGGCGATCACCACGTCGGAGATCAAAATCTCGATTCTGATCGACGGTGCATACACGGAATTGGCGGTTCGGACTTTGCATTCCGTCTACGGTCTGGATAAGCATTGACATGACACCCGGCTAGGGATGGCAGCACCGCCGGCCGGCGGCGCCGCCGCATTCCTTGCCGCCTGGAGGCTGGATGCGGGATTAGGCCGTGGGACCGCGCGTACTACTCAGACGCCTGCGTGAGATCATGGCCGAGGCGCTCGATCCGCAGGCGCGGCTCGACCGGATCGTGCGCGAGATCGCCTCCAACATGGTGGCGGAGGTCTGCTCGCTCTATGTCCTGCGGGCCGATTCGGTCCTCGAACTCTATGCCACCGAGGGCCTGAACCCCGGATCCGTCCACCTGGCGCAGCTGCAGCTGGGGCAGGGCCTTGTCGGCACGATCGCCGCCAGCGCGCGGCCGCTCAACCTTTCCAACGCGCAGGAGCATCCGGCCTTCGCCTATCTGCCGGAAACCGGGGAGGAGATCTACAACTCCTTCCTCGGCGTGCCGGTGCTGCGGGCAGGGCTCACGCTGGGCGTGCTGGTGGTGCAGAACCGCACCAAGCGGCACTATCGCGAAGACGAGGTAGAGGCGCTCGAAACCACGGCGATGGTGATCGCCGAGATGATCGCCACGGGCGATCTGGCGCGGCTGACCCGCCATGGCGGGCTGGAGCTGGACCTGCGCCGGGCGGCAAGCTTCAAGGGGCTGGCCTTCAACGAAGGCGTCGGGCTTGGCCACGTGGTGCTGCACGAGCCGCGCATCGTGGTGACCAACCTGTTCAACGAGAATTCCGACCAGGAAATGCGCCGCCTGGATGCCGCGCTCGGTTCGCTGCGGCTGTCCATCGACGACATGCTGTCGCGTCGCGAGGTGGCCTTCGAGGGCGAGCACCGCGATGTGCTCGAGGCCTACCGGATGTTCGCCAACGATCGCGGCTGGGTGCGCCGCCTCGAAGAGGCGATCCGCAACGGCCTGACCGCGGAAGCCGCCGTGGAAAAGGTGCAGAGCGACATGCGCGCCCGCATGCTGCACATGACCGACCCCTATCTGCGCGAACGCATGAGCGACTTCGACGACCTCGCCAACCGGCTGCTGCGGCAGCTGATGGGGCGGGCGCCGGAGGACATCGCCGCGACCCTGCCGAAGGATGCGATCATCGTCGCCCGCTCCATGGGTGCGGCCGAGCTGCTGGACTATCCGCGCGAGAAGATGCGCGGGCTGGTTCTCGAAGACGGCACCGCAACGAGCCATGTCGTGATCGTGGCTCGCGCCATGGGCATCCCGGTGGTGGGTCAGGCCAAGGGCGCAGTTTCGCTCGCCGAGAACGGCGACGCCATCATCGTCGACGGCGAAGACGGGACCATCCACCTGCGCCCGCAGGGCGACCTGGAGAAGGTCTATGCCGAGAAGGTGCGCTTCCGCGCCAAGCGGCAGGAGCTTTACCGCGAATTGCGCAACAAGCCTTCCAGAAGCAAGGACGGCGTTCATATCGATCTTCTGATCAATGCCGGGCTTGCGGTGGACCTGCCGCAGCTTGCCGAGTCGGGTGCGGGCGGCATCGGGCTGTTCCGCACCGAGCTGCAATTCATGGTGGCTTCGACCCTGCCGCGCGCGGAGGCGCAGGAAGCCCTCTATCGCGACGTGCTGGATGCCGCGCAGGGCAAGCCGGTCACCTTCCGCACCATCGATATCGGCGGCGACAAGGTGCTTCCCTACTTCAAGGGCATGGTGCACGAGGAAAATCCGGCGCTGGGTTGGCGCGCGATCCGCCTGACGCTGGACCGGCCGGGCCTGCTGCGCTCGCAGGTGCGGGCGCTGCTCAAGGCGGCCGGCGGGCGCGAGCTCAGGATCATGCTGCCGATGGTGACAGAGCTCGGCGAGATCGCGCAGGCGCGCGAGATGGTCGACCGCGAGGTGCGTCATCTGTCGCGCTTCGCGCATCTGTTGCCGACCAGCCTGAAGCTTGGCGCCATGATCGAGGTGCCGTCGCTGCTGTGGCAGCTCGACGAGCTGATGGAGATGGTGGATTTCGTGTCCGTCGGCTCCAACGACCTGTTCCAGTTCGTGATGGCCGCCGACCGCGGCAACACCCAGCTCTCCGACCGCTTCGACCCGCTGTCGGTGCCGTTCCTGCGCGTGCTCAAGCACATTGCAGATGCCGGCCGGCGCAACCACACGCCGGTGACGCTGTGCGGGGAACTGGCCGGAAAGCCGATCTCGGCCATGGCGCTGATCGGGCTCGGCTACCGTTCGATCTCGATGTCGCCCGCCTCCATCGGCCCGGTCAAGGCGATGCTGGCGGAGCTGCCGGTGGCAGAGCTGAAGGCGTTCCTGGAGGACAACCTTGAAGGCCCCAGCGTGAGCTTGCCGATGCGGGCGCTGTTGCAGACCTTCGCGGATGACCGCTCGATTCCACTTTAAGACTCGAGCGAAGGCGGCCTGCGAATGAAGAATTTCTGCGATTGCGGTGTTTCTTCCCTATATGTAGGTCGCGTATATGGCGCCGGTGGCCGGCGTGCCTGACGTGATTTCCGCCGAGTATCAATGACAATGACCAATCTGCCCCGCGATCGCATGGACCAGGTAGTGAAGCGCTTCGATATGCTCGAGGCGCAGATGGCGGCTGGCCCCGATCCGGACGCATATGTGAAGATGGCCTCGGAATATGCCGACATCCAGGAGATGGTGGCCAAGATCCGGGAACTGCGCGCTGCGGAGCAGGAGCTTGCCGACCTGGAGGCGATGCTGGACGACAAGGCGACCGACGCCGAGATGCGCGCGCTCGCCGAAGGCGAACTGCCGGCGGTGGAAGACAGGATCGAGGCCCTGCAGAAGGACATCCAGATCCTGCTGCTGCCCAAGGATGCGGCCGACGACAAGAACGCCATCCTGGAAATCCGCGCCGGCACCGGCGGCGACGAGGCGGCGCTGTTTGCGGGCGACCTGTTTCGCATGTACGAGCGCTATGCGGCCGAACAGGGCTGGCGCATGGAAGTCGTTTCCACCAGCGAGGGCGACGTGGGCGGTTTCAAGGAAATCATCGCCACGGTTTCCGGCAAGGGCGTCTTCGCCAAGCTGAAATATGAGTCGGGCGTGCACCGCGTGCAGCGCGTGCCCGAGACCGAGGGCAGCGGACGCATCCACACTTCCGCAGCGACCGTGGCGGTTCTGCCCGAGGCCGAGGAGGTGGACATCGAAATCCGGTCCGAGGACATCCGCATCGATACGATGCGAGCCTCCGGCTCGGGCGGCCAGCACGTCAACACAACCGATTCGGCAGTGCGCATCACCCATATCCCGACCGGCATCATGGTCGTGCAGGCCGAGAAGTCGCAGCACCAGAACCGGGCGCGGGCCATGCAGATCCTGCGCTCGCGACTGTTCGACATGGAACGCACCAAGGCCGATGCCGAACGCTCCGAATCGCGCAAGGCGCAGGTGGGCTCCGGCGACCGCTCGGAACGCATCCGCACCTACAATTTCCCGCAAGGTCGGGTGACCGACCATCGCATCAACCTGACCCTCTACAAGCTCGACCGGGTGATGATGGGCGAACTGGAGGACATCATCGCGCCGCTGATCTCGGACCATCAGTCCAGGCTGCTGGCCGATATGGGCCTCGATGCCTGACCTGGCCGAACGAACGCTCGGCCTCACGTTGCGCGCGGCGCGGTCGCGGCTCGCGGCAGCCGGCGTGGCAACCCCCGACATCGACGCAAGGCTGATCGTCGAACATTTCTCCGGCACCACCCGCAGCGACGCCATCAGCTCGCCCGAAAGGGAGCTGGGCGGGGCGGCCATTGCTGCCATCGATGCCGCGCTGGAGCGGCGGGTCCACGGCGAACCGGTTCACCGGATTCTCGGCTTTCGCGAGTTCTACGGCCTTAAGCTCATGCTTTCGCCCGAAACGCTGGAGCCGCGGCCGGACACCGAAACCCTGGTCGATCTGGTTCTGCCGTTCGTGCGCGAGGTGGTGGAAAGGGAAGGCGCCTGCCGCATCCTGGACCTGGGCACCGGCACCGGAGCCATACCGCTGGCGTTGCTTGACCAGGTGCCGCAAGCCGTGGCTGTGGGCGTCGACATTTCAGCCGACGCGCTTGCCACGGCGCGCCTGAACGCCGAAGCGCTGGGACTGGCGGCGCGCTTCACCGCGCTGCAGAGCGACTGGTTCGCAAAAATTTCCGGCCGCTTCCATTTAATTGTCTCAAACCCCCCTTATATAAGGAGCACGGATATTGGTGCTCTCCAGCCCGAAGTGAAGCGGTTCGACCCGCTGGTGGCGCTGGACGGGGGCGAAGATGGTCTCGACGCCTATCGCACCATAGCTGCCGGCGCGGCGGCGTATCTCGAGGCAGGCGGAAGGGTCGCCCTAGAAATCGGTTTCGATCAAAAGGCAGATGTGAGCGGTATTTTCGGCGCGGCCGGGTATCAACTCACGGCCGAAGCATACGATCTGGCCGGGAACGATCGAGTGTTGGTTTTCGATCGTTGAATCAAAGCCTTGCCATGGAACGAAAAAATACTTGGCAAGTCCCGGGAATGCCGCTAGGTTCGAAATACCGGATGAGACGAAGCAGGCAGTGCTGTAATCGGTTCGGTTCCCTTTGAACAGACTGCCTTCTTGCGTGGACAACGCGTCTGCTTCGTGCGGGGATCACCCGGCAACTGACATGAGACCGGAACGGAATGGTACGTGACGCCAACGCAAATGATGCGGGCGAACGCCGTCGGAACTACATTAAACGGCTGGCCATTGGTGCGCTCCGTTCGCGAGATGTTTTCAAAATGAAGAGAGTCTGATGAGGCCACAACAGCAGAACAGGCGTATGCGCGGCCGCAACAACGGCGGCGGAGGAAACAACGGCAACGGTCGCAAGGGGCCGAACCCGCTTACGCGCAACTACGAAAGCAACGGCCCGGACGTGAAGATTCGCGGCTCCGCGCAGCAGATCGCCGAGAAATACACTACCTTGGCCCGCGATGCCCAGAGCGCCGGCGACCGCGTCATCGCGGAAAACTACCTGCAGCATGCCGAGCACTACAACCGCATCATTGCGGCAGCCCAGGCGCAGGTACAGCACCAGCATGTTCACCACAGCCGCGACGATGTCGACGACGATTCGGATCAGGATCGCGAAGAGTTCGACAACCAGGGCAATGTGCAGCCCGCAACCGCCGCGGCCGGTGGGCAGGAGCAGGAGCCTGAGCTTGCAGCCGTTTCGGCCGAGATCCACGGTTCCGGTCCGCAGCCCGTCATCGAAGGCACGCCGGCGGAAGTCGCGTTGACCGCGGAGACGGCGGTCGAAACCACGGAAGGGCGCGGGCGCGGACGCGGCCGCCGCCCGATGCGCAACCAGGAGCAGCCGGCCGAGAAGGTCGAGGCTTCGGCGGAGAATGAAGATGCCAAGGCCGAGGACAAGGCGGCAGCGCCCCGTCGTGGCCGCCGCCCGCGCCGTGGCGAGAGCCCGACGGCAGAAGACGGCGCGGCGGGTTCCGAACAGGTCGCTCCTGCTGCCGAACCGGCCGACGGCGATGGTGTCCTGGCCGCTGTAAACGGCTAAGGGCCTGGTATCGTGTTACGAAAACGGCGCAGACTTCGGTCTGCGCCGTTTTTCTTTGTCGGCAAGACAGGGACATCTTGAGGAAATTCCGGCCATACCCATATCAGGCTCGACATGGACCCGGCTCGCTGGAGGGGGTCTGTCGCCGAAAACCGATCCGGTGCCGCGAAGCGGGCCGGTGACGCATGGAGACGATCATGAATTTGGAAAAATATTCCGAGCGCGTTCGCGGCTTCATTCAGTCAGCCCAGACGCTGGCCCTTTCAAGAAACCATCAGCAGTTTTCTCCCGAACACATTTTGAAGGTTCTCGTCGACGACGATGAGGGCCTTGCCGCTTCGCTGATCGAACGCGCCGGCGGCGGCGCCCGCGACGTCAAGCTCGGCGTCGAGGCTGCGCTCGAGGCGATGCCGCGCGTCGAAGGCGGAAACGGCCAGCTCTATCTGACCCCGCCGCTGGCAAAGGTTTTTTCGACCGCCGAGGAACTGGCCCAGAAGGCGGGCGACAGTTTCGTCACCGTCGAGCGCCTGCTGCAGGCGCTGGCGATGGAAAAATCGGCCAAGACCTCCGAAATACTCGCCAAGGCCGGCGTCACCCCGCAGGCGCTGAACCAGGCGATCAACGAGATTCGCAAGGGCCGCACCGCTGACTCGGCAAGCGCCGAGCAGGGCTATGACGCGCTGAAGAAATATGCACGCGACCTGACCGCGGATGCGCGCGCGGGCAAGCTCGACCCTGTCATCGGTCGCGACGACGAAATCCGCCGCACCATCCAGGTGCTGTCGCGGCGCACCAAGAACAACCCGGTGCTGATCGGCGAGCCCGGCGTGGGCAAGACGGCAATCGCCGAAGGGCTGGCGCTGCGCATCGTCAATGGCGACGTGCCCGAATCGCTGAAGGACAAGCAACTCATGGCGCTCGACATGGGCGCGCTGATTGCCGGCGCAAAATATCGCGGCGAGTTCGAGGAGCGGCTGAAGGCCGTGCTTTCGGAGGTCACCTCCGCTGCCGGCGGCATAATCCTGTTCATCGACGAGATGCACACGCTGGTGGGCGCCGGCAAGGCCGATGGCGCGATGGATGCGTCGAACCTTTTGAAGCCGGCGCTGGCGCGCGGCGAACTGCATTGCGTCGGCGCCACCACGCTCGACGAATACCGCAAATATATCGAGAAGGATGCGGCCCTTGCCCGCCGGTTCCAGCCGGTGTTCGTCGACGAGCCGACGGTGGAGGATACGATCTCGATCCTGCGCGGCCTGAAGGAGAAGTACGAACAGCACCACAAGGTGCGCATCTCCGATTCGGCGCTGGTTTCGGCGGCGACACTGTCCAACCGCTACATCTCCGACCGCTTCCTGCCCGACAAGGCAATCGACCTGGTGGACGAGGCCGCCTCGCGGCTGCGGATGCAGGTCGATTCGAAGCCGGAGGCGCTGGACGAGGTCGATCGGCGCATCATGCAGCTGAAGATCGAGCGCGAAGCGCTACGGGTGGAAAAGGACGAGGCTTCCAAGGACCGCCTGAGCCGGCTCGAGACCGAGCTGACCTCGCTCGAGGAAGAATCGGCCGAGCTGACGGCGAAGTGGCAGGCCGAGAAGCAGAAGCTGGGCCTTGCCGCCGACCTCAAGAAGCAGATCGACGATGCCCGCAACGAACTGGCGATCGCCCAGCGCAAGGGCGAGTTCCAGCGCGCCGGCGAGCTTGCCTATGGCAAGATCCCGGAACTGGAACGCAAGCTCAAGGAAGCCGAGGCGCAGGACAAGGATGGCAAGGGCGGCATGGTCCAGGAGACCGTGACGCCGGACAACATCGCGCACATCGTTTCCCGCTGGACCGGCATTCCGGTCGACAAGATGCTGGAAGGCGAGCGCGAAAAGCTCTTGCGCATGGAAGACGAACTGGCCAAGCGCGTGGTGGGCCAGGGCGAGGCGGTGCAGGCCGTCTCGAAGGCGGTGCGGCGCGCCCGCGCCGGGCTGCAGGACCCCAACCGGCCGATCGGCTCGTTCATGTTCCTCGGCCCCACCGGCGTCGGCAAGACCGAACTGACCAAGGCGCTGGCCGCCTTCCTGTTCGACGACGAGACCGCGATGGCGCGCATCGACATGTCGGAATATATGGAGAAGCACTCGGTTGCCCGGCTGATCGGCGCGCCTCCCGGCTATGTCGGCTATGAGGAGGGTGGAGCGCTGACCGAGGCGGTGCGGCGCCGGCCCTACCAGGTCGTGCTGTTCGACGAGATCGAGAAGGCGCACCCGGATGTCTTCAACGTGCTGTTGCAGGTGCTGGACGATGGTCGGCTGACCGACGGCCAGGGTCGCACGGTGGATTTCCGCAACACGCTGATCATCATGACGTCGAATCTCGGCGCCGAATATCTGGTTGGCCTGGGCGAGCACGAGGATGTCGACAAGGTTCGCGACGAGGTCATGGCGGTGGTCAAGGCTTCGTTCCGGCCGGAATTCCTCAACCGCGTCGACGAGGTGATTCTGTTCCATCGCCTGCGGCGCCAGGACATGGACAAGATCGTCAAGATCCAGCTCAAGCGGCTGGAGGCCCTGCTGACCGATCGCAAGATCACGCTCGATCTCGACCACGAGGCGATCGAGTGGCTGGCCAACAAGGGCTACGACCCGGCCTATGGCGCGCGGCCGCTGAAGCGGGTGATGCAGAAGGAACTTCAGGACCCGCTGGCGGAAAAGATCCTGCTCGGCGAGGTTCTCGACGGCTCGACGGTGAAGATCACCGCCGGGTCGGACAGGCTGAACTTCCGCGTCAAGGCATCGGAGCCCGCGGCGGCAGAAAAGGCCGCCTGACCGGTTCGCGAACATTGGATGGCCGCCTTAGGGCGGCCATTTTCATGCCCGGTTCATGTGTGAACCACTAGGCCGACAATGCAATTGCGATTGAAGCTCTCGAACAGGACGCTGCACGCTGCCTTCTGCAGGCGGCGGCAGTCGGGGGAATTTTTGGCGAATATGGTCAGCAGAATCAGTCTTCTGTCAGCGGTTGCGGCCGCGCTATGGGCCTGCGGCGCGCAGGCAGCCGAGTTTGTGGACACGCGCGAATCACCCGCGAAGGGTCGAATCACCCGCGCCGCGGAGAGTGGCGTCCTCCTTGCCCAGGCAGGCGAGGTGGAAATCTATTTCGACGGCAATGGCAACCGGGTCATCGTCGATGCCTATACCGGCGAGATCATCGCCATCCAGCCGCCGCGGCGGGTGACGGGAACGCGCAACGGCCTGGACGAGCCGCGCCGGCGCGGCGGGTACTACAGGGTCGAGCCGGCCGAGCCGGAGCCCTATCCGGGCCAGCGCCGGCGTCCGCTGGAGCGCTACCAGGCGCCGCCGCCCGACAATTACGGCGATTGGGGCCTGGACGAGTTTCCGCCGGCGCCCCAACATGTGTACCCGGACGACGGGACCTATCCCGACGACGGCTTCGGGCCCGAACCGCGGGTGGTCCGGCGCGAGCCGGTAACGCGCAGCCCACTGGGCGATCCGGTCGCGCGTGCGCCGGAGTCGGACACCACCACCATCATCGAGGCGCCGGAGTTCGACCGCGGAGGGTTGCAGCCGCCGACTACCTTCACCGCGCGCGAGGATGTCGCCTCGCTTCAGATCCTGCTGGACCGCGCCGGGGCTTCGCCCGGCGTCATCGACGGCAAGTTCGGCAGCAATGTCGACAAGGCCCTGCTTGCCTATCGCGACATCACCGGCACCAACCTGAAGTCGACCGACAAGGCCGACATCAAGGCAGCCCTTGCTGCGAGCGGCGGCGATCCGTTCATCAACTACACGATCACGCCGGAGGATGCTGCCGGGCCCTTCGTGGCATCGGTTCCGGCCGATTACGGCCAGAAGGCGCAACTCGAACATATGAGCTTCACCTCCGTGGTCGAAAAGCTCGCCGAGCAATTCCACATGGACGAAGCCTATCTGAAGGCGCTCAATCCGGAAGCCAACTTCAATCGCCCCGGCACCATCATCCGGGTGGCGAATGTCAGCCGGAAGCCCGCCAGCAAGGTGACGCAGATCATCGCCGACAAGAGCAGCAAGCAGGTTCGCGCCTATGACGAATCGGGCAGGCTGGTGGTTGCCTATCCGGCAACGATCGGCTCGGCCGATACGCCTTCGCCCACCGGCACGCATGCCGTGTCGCGCGTGGCGCTGAACCCCAACTACACCTACAATCCCAAGCTCAACTTCAAGCAGGGCAACAACGACAGGATCCTCACCATTCCGCCGGGCCCGAACGGGCCGGTCGGCACGGTCTGGATCGCGCTCGACAAGCCGACCTACGGCATTCACGGCACGCCCGAACCCTCCAAGATCGGCAAGACCGAAAGCCATGGCTGCGTGCGCCTGACCAATTGGGACGCAGAGCAGCTCGCCAAGCTGGTCAGCCCCGGCGTGCCGGTCGACTTCGTCGACTAGATCCTTGCCCGCGGGCAGGCGACCGGCTGCGGCCGCGAATCAAACTGTCCCCTATAGCGGCCCGCGAATCCGAATCGATTCGCGGGCCGATGCTTGAGGACGAATCAGTGTTGGATGTCTTGGCGCTGCCCGCTTGAGGCGGCGCGCCGAAAGCGCTAGCCGCTCGCCTTGGCGCTGCTGGCCACCTTGAGCGAACCGCCGGCGCTGTCCTTCAGCAGGGCGTCGATTCGCTCGCGCTCGCGCTTGAAGGAAACGAGGTCATCGCCCTGCAGCACCTTCCCCACAGGCAGGCGTACGCGCATCGGGTCGACCTTGGCGCCGTTGACCATCAGTTCGTAGTGGAGGTGCGGCCCGGTCGAGAGGCCGGTAGAGCCGAGATAGCCGATCACCTGGCCCTGGCGCACCTTGGCGCCTGGCACGATGCCCGATGCGAAGCCGCTCTGGTGGTTGTATGAGGTCTGGTAGCCATTGGCATGGCGGACAATGGTCTGCTTGCCGTAGCCGCCGGCCCAGGCGGCCTTTTCCACCACGCCGTTGCCCGCGGCGATGATGGGCGTTCCGGTGGGGGCCGCCCAGTCGACGCC
>JAEWHN010000075.1 GCA_023387775.1 Pseudomonadota bacterium
GCTCTACCGCGATGCCGGCGCGCGCATCGGCTCCTGCGTCGGCGGCATGGACATGCGCAGCGAGCGCCGCGCGCTCGCAGATGGCGCCCACATCGTGGTCGGCACGCCCGGCCGCCTGCGCGATCACATCACCCGTGGTTCGCTCGACATTGCGGAGCTGCGCGCCGTCGTGCTGGACGAGGCCGACGAGATGCTCGACCTTGGCTTCCGCGACGATCTAGAATTCATCCTCGCCGCCGCGCCGGCCGAGCGCCGCACGCTTCTGTTTTCGGCCACTGTCCCCAACCAGATCGCGCAACTCGCAAAACGCTTCCAGCGCGACGCCCACCGCATCACCGCCCAGGGCGAGAGCGACCAGCACAGCGACATCGAATACCAGCAGATCTTCGTCGCGCCAGCCGACCGCGAAAACGCCATCATCAACACGCTGCTGTTCCACGACCAGCAGAACACGATCATCTTCTGCCACACGCGCGAGGCGGTGAAGCATCTGACCAGCCGCCTCTCCAACCGCGGCTTTGCCGTGGTCTCGCTGTCGGGCGAGCTCAGCCAGGCCGAGCGCACCAATGCGCTGCAGGCAATGCGCGACGGCCGCGCCCGCGTGTGCGTGGCGACCGACGTCGCCGCCCGCGGCATCGACCTGCCCAATCTCGGCCTCGTCATCCATGCCGACCTGCCGACCAATCCCGATACGCTTCTGCACCGCAGCGGCCGCACCGGCCGCGCCGGCCGCAAGGGTATCTGCGCGCTGATCGTGCCGCTGCACCGGCGCGGCACCGCCAGTCGCGTGCTGAAGCTGGCAAAGCTCACCGCCACCATCGTGCCGGCCCCGACGGCGAGCGACATCGAGCACCACAACCGCCAGCGCATCCTTGACGATCAGGCGCTGAGCCTCGCACCGAGCGAGGACGAGATCGCCTTCGTGCGCGAACTGATGGAGACGCACAGCGCCGAGAACATCGCCGCCGCCTATCTCAGGCTGCAGCTTGCAGCCCGCCCGGCACCCGAAGATCTGATGGATGCGCCGGTCTTCGCCGAACGCGCACCGCGCCGCGAGGCCCGCGACGAAACTCCCCGCGACCGCAGCGATTTCGACAACGGCGTCTGGTTCCGCGTCACCGTCGGGCGCAAGCACCGCGCCGAGCCGCGCTGGCTGCTGCCGCTGATCTGCAAGGCCGGTCACATCACCAAGCGCGCGGTCGGCTCGATCAAGATCAACGACACCGATAGCAATTTCGAGATCGCCGGCGACAAGGCCGATGCCTTCTGGGCGGCGGTGAAGGAAACCGGCACCGGCGAAAAGGGCGTGACCATCCAGCGGATGGACGGCAAGGCGCCGCCCCGCGAAAAGCCGGCCCGCGAATCCGCGGCGCCTTCCTGGAACAGCGAGAAGAAGGGCAAGTTCAAGCCCAAGCCGAAGGCCAAGCCCGGCAAGCCTGACAGCGGGCCGGCGCATAAGAAGCCGAAGAAGAAGTTTTCCAAGAAGGCATCGGACTGAAGACGCGATGGGGGCCCGCATTTCGGCGTCAAAACCTTGCGCTTGCGGGCACCTTCCGCTATAGAGCCGCCACCCGCGTAGACACCCTTGGAGGCAACGCGGATGGGGGCGGCCAACGGTCGCTTTCAACGCTTGAGATTGGGTTTTGCCCTCTCAGGCGCTCCAATCAACAAGAAAGGAAATGCCATGAGCGATACTTACGAGCTCAAGGCCGAGGCACGCGAACGGGTCGGTAAGGGGTCCGCCCGGGAACTTCGCCGCAACGGCAAGATACCTGCAGTTATCTACGGTGATAAGCAGCCCCCGCTCGCCATCACCGTGCCCTACAAGGAAATCTTCTACAAGATTCACGGCGGCGGCTTCATGACCACCGTGACCACGATCGACGTCGATGGCCAGAAGATCAAGGTTCTGCCCAAGGACTACCAGCTCGATCCGGTGCGTGACTTCCCGATGCACGTGGACTTCCTGCGCGTCAGCAAGCACACCGAAGTCAACGTCAACGTGCCCGTGCGCTTCATCAACGAAGAGAAGGCGCCTGGCATCAAGCGCGGCGGCGTGCTCAACATCGTGCGTCACGAAGTGGAACTCCACTGCGCGGCCGATGCGATTCCGGATTTCATCGAGATCGACCTCACCGGTCTTGAGATCAACGACTCCATCCACATCTCGGCCGTGAAGCTGCCGAAGGGCAGCAAGCCGGTCATCGCCGACCGCGACTTCACCATCGCCACCGTTGCCGCTCCTGCCGGCCTCAAGAGCGAGGAAGGTGCTGCTGCGGCCGAGGGCGAGGCGGAAGCCCCGACCGAGGAATAATCCTCAGCGCCTGGAGGTCGCAGCGATGCTGCTTTTTGCAGGTCTCGGCAATCCGGGCGCGCAGTATGCCAACAACCGGCACAATGTCGGCTTCATGGCGGCGGAGGCCATTGCCCGCCGCCATGATTTTTCTCCCTGGTCGAAGAAATTCCAGGGCCAGGTCGCCGAAGGCAGGATCGGCGGCGAAAAGGTAATCCTGCTCAAGCCGCAGACCTTCATGAACCTTTCCGGCCAGTCGGTCGGCGAAGCCATGCGCTTCTACAAGCTGTCCACTGCCGACCTCACCGTCTTCTACGACGAACTCGACCTTGCCGCCGGCAAGGTGCGGGTGAAGACAGGCGGCGGAGCTGGCGGCCACAACGGCATCCGCTCCATCGACCAGCATTGCGGCAAGGATTATCGCCGCGTGCGCATCGGCATCGGCCACCCGGGCGTCAAGGAAATGGTGCACGGCCATGTGCTGGGCGATTTTTCCAAGGCCGACAAGGAGTGGCTGGACGCGCTTCTGGACGCCATCGCGGATAGTTCCGACTTGGTCGCCAAGGGCGACGACAGCGGCTTCATGAACCGCGTGACGCTGGCACTGCGCGACAAGCTGCAGCCGACCGGCGAGGACGACACCCCTCCCCCGAAGCAGAAGCCCGCCAAGGCCCAGAGCCACATCCGCCAGGCGCGCCAGCAGGCGCCGGCCGTGAAGGCACCCGAGACCGGCCCGATGGCCGCGATGCTGAAGAAGCTGTTCCACAAGGAATAGCCGCGCGAGCCGGGCGTGCCCTTTCCTTGCATGTCCCCGCGGTCGAGCCTATCCTGACTGGCGCGTTTCGTGGCACGAGGCAACCATGAAGAACGTGACGATCTCCCTGGACGAAAAGCTCCTGCAGCTCACCGAAGCGGAAGCTGCCAAGGCCGGCGTAAGCACGTCGGAATTCATCGCGGACATCGTTGAATCGGCGCTCGCGGCAAAGGCGGAGACCAGGAACCCCCAACTGGAGGCGCTTGAGCGCTTTTTCGCAGGCCCGAAGCTGGATATTTCAGAAAACGGAAGGATGCCCACGGCCGAGGAACGCAATGCCCGGCGCTAGGGTTTTCGTAGATAGCAATGTCCTTCTCTATACCCGCGATCTGAAACTTTCGGAAAAGGCGCAATCAGCGCTCGACTGGCTGCGAGAGGCTGTGAGGCGCAATTTGGCGTGCACGAACCTGCAGGTCTTAAACGAGGTCACCAACGTCATGCTTCGCAAGCGAGGCGATCTCTCGGCGAAAGAGGTTTTCGCACAGGTAGATGAGCTCCGCGCCCTGGGCGTCAGCCCCGTCGATCAGCAAACTGTTATCGTGGCCCGGCGCGTCCGGCTCCAGACTGGCTACTCCTGGTGGGACTGCCTTCTGCTGGCCTCCGCGCTCGAACTCGGGTGCCAATTCTTCCTCTCCGAGGATTTGCAGGACGGGCAGGCCATCGAAGGCTTGACGATAGTCGACCCTTTCGCCCATAGCCCTCAGCAAGTTTTCGCTTCTCGATAAGGCTAGATCACCATGGGTTTCAAATGCGGTATCGTTGGGCTGCCCAACGTCGGCAAGTCCACGCTCTTCAACGCCCTGACGCGCACCGCGGCGGCGCAGGCCGCCAACTATCCCTTCTGCACCATTGAGCCGAACACCGGCGAGGTGGCCGTACCGGACGCGCGCCTGAAGAAGATTGCCGAAGCCACCAAGTCCAAGGAGATCATCCCCACCCGCATTTCCTTCGTCGACATCGCCGGCCTGGTGCGCGGCGCCTCCAAGGGCGAAGGCCTGGGCAACCAGTTCCTCGCCAACATCCGCGAGGTCGATGCCATCGTGCACGTGCTGCGCTGCTTCGAGAATGACGATATCACCCATGTCGAGGGCCGCATCGACCCCGTCGCCGACGCCGAGACCGTCGAGACCGAGCTGATGCTCGCCGACCTGGAAAGCCTCGAGCGCCGCATCGTGCAGATCCGCAAGCGCGCCACCGGCAAGGACAAGGAAGCGATGACCGTCCTGCCGATGATGGAGCAGGCGCTGGCGCTGCTGCAGGACGGCAAGCCCGTGCGCGTTTTGCTCGATGGCATCGCGGCGGAAGACCTCGCCATCCTGCGCGGCCTGAACCTGCTCACCTCGCATCCGGTCCTCTATGTCTGCAACGTCGCCGAAAGCGAGGCCGCGACCGGCAACGAGCACACGGCCGCCGTCGAAAAGATGGCCGCTGCCCAGGGCGCGCGCACCGTCATCATCTCGGCCGCAATCGAGTCCGAGGTCGCCCAGCTCCCCGACGAGGAAGCCAAGGAATTCCTCGACGCCCTCGGCCTCGACGAGCCCGGCCTCGACAAGCTCATCCGTGCCGGCTACGAGCTCCTGCAGCTCATCACCTATTTCACCGCCGGCCCCAAGGAGACCCGCGCCTGGACCATCCAGAAGGGCACCAAGGCCCCGCAGGCGGCCGGCGTCATCCACACCGACTTCGAACGTGGCTTCATCCGCGCCCAGACCATTTCCTACAACGACTACGTCACCCTGGGCGGCGAAGTCGCGGCCAAGGAAGCCGGCAAGGCGCGCGACGAAGGCAAGGAATACATCGTGCAGGACGGCGACGTGCTGCTGTTCAAGTTCAACACCTGACCGGGCAACACGGCTTCTTCATCTCCGGCCGGCATCCTTGACGCACCGAGTCGCTGCCGGTAAGCGCGATGGAACTCTTCGCGCCTCCGGCGCATCCCCCTCCTCGATCACGGAGAAGCGACGATGATCAAGGCATATGTGGTCGACGGCGACCGGCTGCGCATGGTGGACGATCTGGAGCATCACAAGGCTGCCGTCGTGTGGGCCGACCTGCTGGCCCCCACCAGGGAAGAGGAGATCGCCATCGAGCAGATGCTCGGCGTCAGCGTTCCCACCCGCGAGGAGATGGAAGAGATCGAGATCTCGTCGCGCCTCTATACCGAGGACGGCGCCATCTTCATGACCGCAACGCTGCCCGCCCAGACCGACGGCGAGCACCCCTTGATGTCGCCGGTCACCTTCGTGCTGGCGGGCAACAGGCTCGTCACCGTGCGCTATCACGAGCCGCGCGCGTTCCTCACCTTCCCCATGCGCGCCGAGAAGAGCGCCATGGGCTGCACCACAGGCGAAGCCATCCTGGTCAACCTGCTGGAGGCGATCGTGGACCGTCTGGCAGACGTGCTGGAGCGCATCGGCCACGACATCGACGGCATCTCGCGCAGCATCTTCCAGCCGAGCTCCGACAAACCGTCCAAGCGCGACCGCGACTTCCGCAAGGTTTTCCAGACCATCGGCCGCAAGGAGGAACTGACCTCCAGCATCCGCGAAAGCCTGATGACCCTGCAGCGCCTGTCGGGGTTCCTGGGCAATGTTATGATGCAGAGCAAGAACAAGGACCTGCGCGCCCGGACCAAGACCCTGTCGCGCGACGTCGCCTCGCTCACCGACCACGCTTCGTTCCTGTCCAACAAGATCGTGTTCCTGCTCGACGCCACGCTCGGCATGGTCAATATCGAGCAGAGCGCCATCATCAAGATCTTCTCGGTGGCGGCGGTGATCTTCCTGCCGCCCACGGTCGTCGCCTCCATCTACGGCATGAACTTCGACATCATGCCCGAGTTGAAATGGAGCTTGGGCTATCCCTTCGCCTTGTTCCTGATGGTGCTGTCGGCCGTGCTGCCGTACCTCTACTTCAAGCGGCGCGGCTGGCTGTAGCAATAGATAGCCGCCAGCGCCTTGCCCGGGGCGGATGCAGCGGCCACAATGGAAGTTCAAGCGTGAACAGGATTCTGGCATGAACGGCAAGAAATGGGCCTATGAGGATTTTGCGGAAGGCGCCTCGATCACCCTCGGCTCCAAGCAGGTCACGGCCGCCGAGATCATCGAATTCGCCAGCGAATTCGACGCCCAGCCCATGCATCTGGACGAGGAAGCCGGCAGGGCCAGCATCCTTGGCGGTCTTTCGGCCTCAGGGTGGCACACATGCGCGATGTTCATGCGGATGATGTGCGATGCCTTCCTGCTCGACTCCACGTCCCAGGGCGCTCCCGGGATCGAATATGTGCGCTGGAAGAAGCCGGTGCTCGCCGGCGACACGCTGACCGGCCGCAGCACCGTGGTCGGCAAGCGCCTGTCCAAAACGCGGCCTCAGCTTGGCTTCATCACCTGCCGCCACGAACTCTTCAACCAGAAGGGCGAGGCAGTGTTCGAACTGGAAAACACCGGCATGTTCCTGACACGCGAGGGCGCGGCATGACGCTCGACGAGTTCTTCGACATCGGCGTCACCGTCACGCTCGGCTCCCACACCTTCACGGCCGAGGCGATCAAGGCGTTCGCGGCGAAATACGACCCGCAGCCCTTCCACCTCGATGAAGAGAAGGCGCGCGGCAGCGTCTTCGGCCGCCTCTGCGCTTCGGGCTGGCACACCACGGCAACGTGGATGCGCTGCAACCTTGCCCAGCAGGAGGAAGGCGGAAAGCGCTGGCTGGGCCCCGGCCCTGTGCCTGAATTCGGCCCCTCGCCCGGGTTCAAGAACCTGAAATGGCTGAAGCCGCTCTATGCCGGCGAAACCATCACCTTCACGCGCACGGGGCTTGGCCACCGGCCCATCGCCAGCCGCCCCGGCTGGCGGTTGCTGACGCTGCGGGCGGAAGCCTTCGATTCCACCGGCGACAAGGTGCTGGAATTCGAAAGCGCGGTGCTGGTCAAGGCCGACTGACCCGCGCCTCTAGCCGCTCTCAATGGCGGCGGGCCAGCCATATGCGCCTCACCCGCTCGCCGCTCCCGCTGGTGGCTGCGAAGAGGCCCGGTGGGCGAAGTCAGCTGCAAGCGGCTGGAGTTCGTAACCGACCACCAAGGTTGCGCCCGTGCCGCCGACGAAAGTGATGCCGCCGGCCAGGGAACCTGGCACAGTCGGCTTCCCGTTCGCTTCAATGCCCCTCGAACGCGATCAGCGTGTGCACTGGCACGTCCAGCGCTTCCAGCTTGGCGCGGCCGCCGAGCTCCGGCAGGTCGATGATGAAGCAGGCCGCGACGATCTCCGCCCCCATCTGGCGCAGCAGCTTTGCAGCGCCTTCCGCGGTGCCGCCGGTGGCGATCAGGTCGTCCACCAGGATCACCTTCTCGCCCGGCTGCACGGCATCCTTGTGCATCTCCATCTCGTCCAGCCCGTATTCGAGGCTGTAGGCGATGCTCACGGTCTCGTGCGGCAGCTTGCCCTTTTTGCGGATCGGCACGAAGCCGGCCGAAAGCTGGTGGGCGATCGCCCCGCCGAGGATGAAACCGCGCGCCTCGATACCGGCGATCTTGTCGATCTTGGAGCCGGCGTAGGGATGCACCAGCTCGTCGATGGCCCGCCGGAAGGCGCGCGCATTGCCCAGCAGCGTGGTGATATCGCGGAACATCACACCGGGCCTCGGATAGTCCGGAATGTTGCGGATTGCTGAAAGCAGCGTGTCTTCGAGGGAAGGCTTCATGGGGCGTTTTTTTCCGTTACCAGCTAGTTTTGCAGCGGCCCGCGTCAAAAGAAAAGGGCGCCGCGGCGCCCTTCTCAAACAATCCGCCGCAGCGGCCATTCATGGTCAGTGCGCGACGTTAGCCCAGACCTTGCGCTTGGTCACATAAACCAGCGCGCCGAACAGCAGCAGGAACACCATGACCTTGAAACCGGTCTCCTTGCGCGCCTCCAGGTGCGGCTCGGCAGCCCACATCAGGAAGGCCGAGACGTCGCGCGAATACTGGTCCACGGTCTGAGGCGACCCGTCGTCGTAGGTCACCTGGTCGTCGGAGATCGGCTTGGCCATGGCCAGCGACTTGCCGCCGATGAAGAACGGGTTGTAGTGCGTGCCCTCGGCAATATCCATGCCCGCCGGCGGCTCGTGGTCATAGCCCGTGAGCAGCGCGTGGATGTAGTCCGGACCGCCTTCGGCATACTGGGTGAAGATGTCGAAGAGGAAGGTCGGGAAGCCACGCTCCACGCCGCGCGCCTTGGCGATGAGCGAGAAGTCGGGCGGCGCCGCACCGTTGTTGGCGGCCGCGGCAGCGGCCTCGTTCGGGAACGGCGACGGGAAGTGGTCGTTCGGCGTGGCCTTGCGGGTGAACATCTCTCCGTCCGCGTTGGGCCCGTCCTGGACCTCGTATTCGGCGGCGAAGGCCTTCACCTGCGCTTCGGTGTATCCCAGGTCCTGCAGCGTGCGGAACGCCACCAGGTCCATCGAGTGACAGGCCGAGCAGACTTCCTTGTAGACCTTCAGGCCGCGCTGCAGCTGGGCCTTGTCGTACTGGCCGAACGGACCGGAGAAGGTCCACTTCTCCTGCGTCGGCTTCATGATCGGGAAGTGGGTCGGCTCTGCCGCGTTGTGAGCTTCCTCGGCGGCGAGGGCGGCACCGAACGTGCCGGCCATGACCAGACCGAAAGCAGCCAATCCGTTGAGAATCTTCTTCATGCGGATATCCCTCTCAAGATTCTCGCTTAGCCTTGGGTTTCCGGCGATGCGGTCGCACCTGCGGGGTGAACCGAAGCACCGCCCTTGTTCTTCTCGAGCACGGCTTCGGTGATCGAGTTCGGCAGGCGCCGAGGGGTCTCGATCAGGCCGAGCACCGGCATGATGACCAGGAAGAACGCGAAGTAGTACAGGGTCGACGCCTGGGCCAGCGCCACATAGACGCCTTCCGCCGGACGCGAGCCGAGCCAGCCAAGGAAGATGGCATTGGCAACGAAGATGCAGAAGAAGAGCTTGTACCAGGGGCGATAGGCCGCCGAGCGAACCTTCGAGGTGTCGAGCCACGGCACGAAGAACAGCACCGCGATCGAGCCGAACATGGCCAGCACGCCGCCGAGCTTGGAGTCGATCGGGCCGATGTTGAAGGTGATGGCGCGCAGGATCGCGTAGAACGGCAGGTAATACCATTCGGGCACGATGTGGGCCGGGGTCTTCAGCGAGTTCGCCTCGATGTAGTTGTCCGGGTGGCCGAGGTAGTTCGGGATATAGAAGACGAAGTAGGCGAACACCAGCAGGAACACGATCATGCCGAAAGCGTCCTTGATGGTCGCATAGGGCGTGAACGGAACAACGTCGGTCTTCGACTTCACCTCGATGCCGGTCGGGTTGGTCTGGCCGGTGACGTGCAGCGCCCAGACGTGCAGCACCACGACGCCGGCGATCATGAACGGCAGCAGGTAGTGCAGCGCGAAGAAGCGGTTGAGCGTCGGATTGTCGACGGCGAAGCCGCCGAGCAGCAGCTGCTGGATCCAGTCACCCACCAGCGGAATGGCGGTGAAGAAACCGGTGATGACGGTCGCGCCCCAGAAGCTCATCTGGCCCCACGGCAGCACGTAGCCCATGAAGCCCGTGGCCATCATCAGCAGGTAGATGATGCAGCCCAGGATCCACAGCAGCTCGCGCGGAGCCTTGTAGGAACCGTAATAGAGGCCGCGCATGATGTGCACATAGACGGCGATGAAGAACATCGAGGCGCCATTGGCGTGCAGATAGCGCAGCAGCCAGCCCGAGTTCACGTCGCGCATGATCTTTTCGACCGACTGGAACGCAAGCGTCGTGTCGGACACGTAGTGCATGGCCAGCACGATGCCGGTGAGGATCTGCGCCGCCAGCATCAGCGAAAGAATGCCGCCGAAGGTGTAGGCGTAATTCAGGTTGCGCGGAACCGGATAGGAAACGAAGGAATCGTGAACGAGGCGCGGCAAGGGCATGCGCGCATCGACCCAGCGTCCGATGCCTGTCTTAGGCGAATATGTCGAGTGTCCACCGCTCATGGAAATAAGCCCCTTATACCATCAGCCGATGCGGATGGTGGTGTCGGAAATAAACGAGAACATCGGCACAGCCATGTTCTCCGGCGCCGGACCCTTGCGGATGCGGCCGGCCGTGTCGTAGTGCGATCCGTGGCACGGGCAGAACCAGCCGCCGAAATCGCCCTGCTGG
>JAEWHN010000121.1 GCA_023387775.1 Pseudomonadota bacterium
GACCAGATCATGATCGTCAATCTTTCCGGCCGCGGCGACAAGGACGTGCACACGGTGGCCAAGATGCTGGGCATGGAGATCTGACGATGAGCAACCGCATTGCCCGCCGCTTCGACAAGCTCAAGGCCGAAGGCCGCCCCGCGCTCGTCACCTATTTCATGGGCGGCGACCCCGACTACGACACCTCGCTGTCGATCATGAAGGCGCTGCCCAAGGCGGGTGCCGACGTGATCGAGCTCGGCATGCCGTTTTCCGACCCGATGGCCGACGGCCCGGCGATCCAGGCCGCTGGCCTGCGCTCGCTGAAGGCCGGCCAGACGCTGAAAAAGACGCTGCAGATGGCGCGCGACTTCCGTGCCGCCGGCGACAACGACACGCCGATCGTGCTGATGGGCTACTACAACCCGATCTATATCTACGGTGTCGACCGCTTCCTGGCCGATGCGATCGAGGCCGGCATCGACGGGCTGATCGTGGTCGACCTGCCGCCGGAGATGGACGAGGAGTTGTGCGTGCCAGCGCTGAAGGCGGGCATCAACTTCATCCGCCTGGCGACCCCGACCACCGACGACCACCGCCTGCCCAAGGTGCTGCAGAACACCTCCGGCTTCGTCTACTACGTCTCGATGACCGGCATCACCGGCTCGGCATTGGCCGACACCGACAAGGTGGCCGCCGCCGTCACCCGCATCAAGGGCCATACCGACCTGCCGATCTGCGTCGGCTTCGGCGTGAAGACGGCCGAGCAGGCTCGCCTGATCGGCGCGGCCGCCGATGGCGTCGTCGTCGGCACGGCGATCGTCAACACCGTGGCCAATGCCGCCAGCGCGACGGCCGCGGTTCAGGCCGTGTCGGCGCTGGTCGAGGACCTGGCGAGCGGCGTGCGTTCGGCCCGCCTTGCTGTCGCCCAATAACATCCCCATGTCTTTGACATCACTGGAACAGATGCCATGAACTGGATCACCAATTTCGTCCGCCCGAAGATCAACTCGATGCTGGGCCGGCGCGAGATGCCGGACAACCTCTGGATCAAGGATCCCGAGACCGGCGAAATGGTCTTCCACAAGGATCTGGAAGAAAACCAGTACGTCATTCCCTCGTCCGGCTATCACATGAAGATCGCCGCGCGCGAGCGGCTGAAGACCTTTTTGGACGATGGCGCATTCGAGGTCATAGACAACCCGAAGGTTCCGACCGACCCGCTCAAGTTCCGCGACGAGAAGCGGTATGTCGACCGGCTGAAGGACGCCAAGGCCAAGACCGGCCTGGAGGATGCCATCCTCAACGCGCTCGGCACGATCGAGGGCCTGCCGGTGGTCGTGACCGTCCAGGACTTCGCCTTCATGGGCGGCTCGCTGGGCATGGCCGCCGGCGACGCCATCGTCAAGGCCTTCGAGACGGCGGTCGAGAAGCGCCGGCCGCTGATCCTGTTTGCGGCTTCCGGCGGCGCACGCATGCAGGAGGGCATCTTGTCCTTGATGCAGCTGCCGCGCACGACGGTGGCCGTCGACCGGCTGAAGGAAGCCGGCCTGCCCTATATCGTGGTGCTGACCAACCCGACCACCGGCGGCGTGACCGCTTCCTACGCCATGCTGGGCGACGTGCACATTGCCGAGCCCGGCGCGCTGATCGGCTTCGCCGGCCCGCGCGTCATCGAGCAGACGATCCGCGAGAAACTGCCCGACGGTTTCCAGCGCTCCGAATATCTGATGGAGCATGGAATGGTCGACATGGTGGTTTCGCGCCTCAAGCTGAAGCAGACCATCGCGCAGCTTCTGAAGATCCTCATGAAGGTGCCCGAGCACGCGGAAGCCGGCGAAACGGTTCCCGCCATGGCGGCCACCCGCGCCGAGGCGCGGCCGCAGGCCTGACGCGGACGACACGACGCTCAAGCCGGCTCGAGACCTTGCTCCGGGGGAGAAACCATGTCCACCCTTCTGGCCGACCGCCAAATCGAGCGCCTGATGGCGCTGCACCCGAAAGGATTCGACCTTTCGCTGGACCGCATCTCGCGCCTGCTCGAACGCCTGGGCAACCCGCAGGACAGGCTGCCACCGGTGGTCCACATCGCCGGCACCAACGGCAAGGGCTCTACGGCCGCCTTTTCGCGCGCCTTGCTTGAGGCCGCGGGCTACCGCACCCACGTCCACACCTCGCCGCATCTGGTCAACTGGCACGAGCGCTACCGGCTGGGCGCCGAAGGCGGCGGCAAGTTCGTGGCTGACGCCGTGCTGGCCGACGCGATCGAGCGGGCGGCCGAAGCCAATCGTGGCGAGACCATCACCGTCTTCGAGATCCTCACCGCCGTCACTTTCCTGCTGTTTTCCGAACATCCCGCCGATGCGGCAGTGATCGAGGTCGGGCTCGGCGGCCGTTTCGACGCCACCAACGTGATCAAGAAGCCGGCGGTTTCGGTGATCATGCCGGTTTCGCTCGACCACGAAGCCTATCTGGGCGACAGGGTGGAACTGATAGCCGCCGAGAAGGCCGGCATCATCAAGCGCGGCTGCCCGGTGATCATCGGCGCGCAGGAGAGCGAAACCGCCCGCGAGGTGCTGGTCTCGACCGCCGAGCGGCTCGACTGCCCGCTCGCCGTCTACGGCCAGGATTTCCTTGCCACGCAGGAGCATGGGCGCATGATCTACCAGGACCAGTCGGGCCTGATGGACCTTTCGCCGCCGCGCCTGCCCGGCCGCCACCAATACGCCAATGCGGCAGCCGCGATCGCGGCGGTCAAGGCCGCCGGTTTCCGGCTCGACGAGAGCGCGGCCGACCGCGCCATGACGACGGTGAGCTGGCCCGGGCGCATGCAGCGCCTGCCGCAGGGCAAGCTGGTGGATATGGCCCCGGCTGGCGCCGAGATCTGGCTCGACGGCGGCCACAACCCGGGCGCCGGCATGGTCGTGGCCGAAGCGCTGACCGAGCAGGAGGAAAAATTCCCGCGGCCGCTGTTCCTGATCTGCGGCATGATCAACACCAAGGACCAGACCGGCTATTTCCGCGCCTTCAAGGGTATTGCACGCCATGTCTACACGGTTCCGGTGTCCTTCAGCGACGCTAGCGTGCCCAATTCCGAGCTTGCCATCCGCGCCGCCGAGGCCGGGCTTTCGTCGGAGCCGGTCAGCTCGGTGGCCAATGCGCTGATGCTGCTGCGCGACACCTGGGACGCGTCTGAGCCGGCGCCCCGCATCCTGATCAGCGGCTCGCTCTATCTCGCCGGCGCGGTTCTGGACGAGAACGGCACGCCGCCGGTGTGATCGCTACTTCAGCTCGATCTCGATGAAGGCATATTCGCCGTCATTGGCGTTGATGACATCGTGCTCGACGCCTTCGGAGCGGAAATAGGGCACGCCCTTCTTCATTTCCGCGAGCGCTTCGCCGTCCTTGGTTAGAAGCTTCACCTTGCCGTCCATCAGCGGCACCACGACATAGTCGTGGCCGTGGCGGTGCCAGCCGGTGCTGGCGCCGGGCGCAAACCGCCATTCGGTGACGACGACACGGTCATTGTCGATGAAGACGGTGGCCTTGGCCGATCCGGTCATTTCTGCTCCCTTCATGCATGCTCCATGAGAGCGCGGGAGCAGCCCTCTGACGAGGGCCAGCGCGCCGAAAATCAGGCGCCAAAGAAAAAGCCCGGCGCGAGGCCGGGCTTTCACTGCATCTCAGGCAAGGATCAGGCGGCGCCGCCGATCCAGCTCGACAGCGCGGTCTTGGGCGCAGCGCCGACCTTGATGTCGGCCACTTCCCCGTCCTTGAAGATCATCAGGGTGGGAATGGAGCGCACGCCATACTGGGCGGCGATTTCCGGGTTCTCGTCGATGTTGAGCTTGGTGATCTTCACCTTGCCGGCGAGTTCGTTGGAAATCTCTTCGAGCGACGGGCCGATCATCTTGCAGGGGCCGCACCACTCGGCCCAGAAATCCACGACGACCGGACCTGAAGCGTCCAGCACGTCGGACTTGAAATTGCTCTTGTCGACCTTGACCGTGGCCATGATGAAATCCTTTCGGGGGTAAGAAGTCGCGCTATATGTGGTGCGAGCCCTGCGGGCGTTCAAGCAGAGTTTGTGTCACGACGCGTTGAGTCGAGCAAGAGCGTCGTCCATCGCCGCCTCGGGAATCCGGATCAGGCCCGGAATCTCGGTAAACAGAAGCGCGGCCGAGACGCGCTTGCCGGGATAGAGCGGCCCCAGCAGCGCACGATAGAGCGCAAGCTGCGTGACATAGGCAAGCGGCACCTGCTCGAACGAGGGGGGCGCGGGCCTGTTGGTCTTGTAGTCGACGATCAGCACCTCGTCGCCGGTCACCGCCAGCCTGTCGATCTTGCCGGAGACGGTGCGCTGCTTGCCCTTGACCGTGACGCTGCCCATGATCGCCACTTCGGCGCGCGAGCCGGGCGCAAACAGCGGCGCAAAGTCCTCCGACCCCAGGATTGCCTCGACGGAGGAAAGCAGGGCCTGGCGTTCCTCGTCCTTCCACGCCGCGCCGGCGCGCGCGAGATAGCGCAGGGCCGCGGGCCGACGGTCTTGCTCGGCCATGCCGGGCAGCATCTGCAACAGCCTGTGCAGCACCAGGCCGCGCGCGATAGCAAAGCCCGGCTCGACCTCCGGATCGAGCACCGGCGAGCGCGCCGACACCACCGGTTCCGCCGTTTCCTCGATCAGCGCCGAGGCGCCGGACGGCGACAGGGGGCGCGGCAGGAGCTCGACCGGAGGCAGCGTTTCCAACAGTTCCGGCGGGATTGCCGCAACGGGTTGCTCGTCCTTCGCCACCGGTGGCTCCGCCATCAGCTGGACGGCCGGCAACGGCGTCACGCGAAAACGGTGGACGATCGTGTCCGGCGCGACGGGATGAGCGCGTTCCTCGCATTTGCACGACGCGATCAGCGCCTTGCTGACCAGAGCATGCCAGGTGGCCGGGTTCGGCGCGCGCTTGCCGTGATAGCCGCAGACGATCAGCCGGTCCTCGGCGCGCGTCATGCCGACATAGAGCAGGCGGCGATATTCGTCGTCGGCGCGCTCCTTCAGCGTGTCCGACATGGACTGCGAATAGAGGTTTTTCACGTCGCTGCCCGAGCGCCAGAGATAGCCCTTTGTCCGCCGCAGCTCCTCACCCTTGGCCTCGAAGGGCATCAGGCGCGGCAGGTGCTGGTCGCTGAAGGGCGTAGCGCCGCCATCGACCAGGAACACCACCGGCGCCTCGAGCCCCTTGGAGGCATGCGCGGTCATGATGCGCACCTCGTCGCGCGTCTGGTCCATCTCGCGCTTGATCTCGGGGCCGGCGCTTTCCAGCGTCGCGAGGAAGGATTCGAGGCCCGGAAGCCCCGTGCGCTCTTCGGCGAGGCAGAATGACAAGAATTCGTCGAGAATGTCGCCGGCATCCTGCCCCAGCCGCGAAATCATCGCCTTGCGCACGCCATCGCGGCCGAGAAGGCCCGAATAGAATTCGAAGACAGGCTTGTAGGCGGCTTCAGTCGCCCAGTCGTCCATGCGCTTGGCCACTTCGGCCAGTTCCGGCGAACTCTCTGCCTTGCGGCGCAGCGAGGTGTAGAGGGAGACGCCTGCAGCGCGCCCATAGGCGAGGTCGAACAGCGTTTCCTCGCTCAGCCGGAAGATCGGGCTTTTGAGGATCGCGGCGAGCGACAGATCGTCTTCGGGCTGGATGAGGAAGCGGCCGAGCGCCATCAGATCCTTGACCGCGATGTGCCCGGGCAGGCTGAGGCGGTCGGCGCCCGCGACCGCGATGCCGCGGTTCTTCAGGTTGCGCGCCAGCGCATGGACAAAACGGTCGCGCTTGCGCACAAGGACAATAACATCGCCGGCCGACAGGAGCTTGCCGCTGCCCTCGATGATCTCGCCCGAGCGTATCCAGTTCTGGATGGTGGCGGCGACGTTTTCGGCCACGCGCACGGCGGGCGCATGGGCGTGGTCGATGGCCTGCGTCCAGTCGTCCGGTTCTTCCGCCACATCCGCGCCGATCGACGGCCAGACCTCGACGTAGCCGGGCGCGCCGGCGCGGATGGCATTGTGCTGCACCGGGCCGGGGTCGAGCGTGATGCCGCGCCGCGTCTCCTCGCTCGAAAACACCGTGTCGACGGCCTGCAGCACGTCGTCGGTGGAGCGGAAGGAGAGCGTGAGCGTCACCTTCTCGAAGTTGCGTTCGGCGCCACGAATGCGCTGCGAGAATTCATGGCCGGTGCGGGCGAAGGATTCCGGCGCCGCGCCCTGGAAGGAATAGATCGACTGCTTTTCGTCGCCCACGGCAAAGACCGTGCGATGGACATTGTCACGCGCGGTGTAGCCGGCGAAGAATTCTTCGGCCAGGCGCTTCACCACTTCCCACTGGTCGGGGCTGGTGTCCTGGGCCTCGTCGAGCAGGATGTGGTCGATGCCCTTGTCGAGCTTGTATTGCACCCAGGGGCCGGCGTCCTGCCGGGCAAGCAGGCGCACGGTGCGGGTGATGAGATCGTTGAAGTCGAGGAAGCCGCGCCCGGTCTTCAGCCGCTCGTAGCGGCCGATCAGCCAGTCGGCGATGGTCAGCGCGGCGCGCGTACCCTCCAGCATGCGGAACATGGCGAGCTTGTCGGACGTGGCGATGATCGCGGCCGCCGCCGCCGAATAGCGCTCGGCCAGGTCCGGCATGCGGTCGTGCAGCGCCTTCTTGAAGGTTTTTACCGGGTCGTAGGGATCGCCGTCGGACTTCAAAAAGCCTTTTGCAAGAAGCTTCAGCCGCGCGATCGAGTCGCGTTCCTCGAAGGCGCGCGCCGCATCGGGAATGATGCTGTCCAGCGCGCGGCGCGCATCGACGGCCTCCGCGGCGAGCGCGAACTCGGTAAAGACGTCGGCCGGGAAACCGCGCAGCGGCCAGATGGAGTCCGCAATGCCCTCGGCCGTGTCGTCAGGCGAAAAACCGAATTCTTCGAACAGGGCCGGATAGTTGGGATCATGGCCGATGGCGTCGATGAAGGCGCGCAGGCCGTCGCGCTTGGCGACGATCTCGGAAAGCAGCGCGTCGAGACCCGCCTCGCCGCCGCGCTCCAGCACCATGGCAAAGGCCTCGGCAAGCTCGGGATGGTCGGCGGCCACCGCGCCCGTCACCATTTCGCGGCGGGCGGTGGCGAACAGCGTCTCTTCCATCAGCGGGTCGAGCATCTGGAAGTGGGCGGCGATGTTGGCCTCCAGCGGGAACTGGTGCAGCACCGATTCGCAGAAGGCATGGATGGTCTGGATTTTCAGGCCACCCGGCGTTTCCAGCGCCTCGGCAAACAGACGGCGCGCGCGGCGCAGCTTTTCGGCGTTCGGCGCCCGGCCCTCCAGCTTTTCGATCTCGGCGCGCAGCGCCTCGTCGTCCAGCATGGTCCATTTCGACAGATTGCCGAAGACGCGGTTGGACATGTTGGCGGCCGCCGCGCGCGTATAGGTGAGGCAGAGAATCTTCGAAGGGTCCGTGCCTTCGAGCAGCAGCCGGATGACGCGCTGCGACAGCACATGCGTCTTGCCCGAGCCGGCATTGGCCGACACCCAGACGGAGTTTTGCGGGTCGGCGGCCTTGGCCTGACTTTTGACTGTCTCTTCCGGAACGGGCGGGAACTTTTTCATTCGTCGCCCCCGGATTCGCCCGCATTGTCGCCGCCGGCCGACCATTCCAGCACGCGCGCCAGATGGTCGTAGTCGCCATCGGTCTCGCCCTCGCGGAACGGCAGCGCGCGCGACAGGTAGCCGGTCTCGGCGCGGTTGTAGTGCTGCAGCAGCTCCTCCAGCCGCCGCCAGGCTTCCTCGGCCAGATCGCCTGCCGGGCGGGGCTTGCGGTTGTAGTCGAGGATCGATTCCTCGAACACTTCGCCGTTGGGCTTGAAGCGCACGAAGGCGAGGTCCGCCGGTTCCAGCTTGCCCAGCTCGTGGAACGCGCCGCGCTTCAAAAGCGCGCCTTCCAGCGCAAGCTGTGGCGCAAGCAGCGTGTGCGCCTGCGCCTTGGAGGGCGAGGAACCGGTCTTGTAGTCGATGATGTCGGCCATGCCAGCGGCAAGCAGGTCGACCCGGTCGGCATAGCCCGCCAGTGTCACGCCCGAAGCGCCGACCGGCGTCTTTTCCGCGCGCGCTTCCGGGTGGCGGGCCTTTGTGCCGAGAGCGCGGCTGCGCTCCCACGCAATGATGTTCTCGGCCAGTTCTTCAAAGCGCGGCCACCACACGGCGCGCACGTCTTCCGGCAGGTTGGCTTCGTCGAAGGCGGCGCGGCCGGCATCGAGCAGCACGGCAAGCGCGGTATCCGCACTCGGGTCGATGCCGGAGGTCGTAAAACGCTGCATGATGTCGTGGAACAGCGTTCCGCGCTCGGCCGCACCCGGATCGCGCACCAGCTCTTCCAGCTTCAACAGCTTGAGAATGCGCCTGGCGTAGATCGCATAGGGGTCGCGGCGCAGCGTCTCGATCTCGGTCACCGAGAAATGGCGCGGCCGCGCGTCGACCGGCGGTTTTGGTTGCGGGCGTTCGGCAAAGGAGATTTGCGGGCCGGCATCCAGCGCGCGGGCCCAGCCGAGCAATTCCTCGCCGCGGGCGCGCATGGCCGTCGCCGCACCCTGCCCGGCAAAGGTGAGGATGCGCTGCAGCCAGCGCGAGGGCACGGCCGGCGCATCGCCCGAACGCGCCGAGCGCGTCAGGATCACCCTGGGCGTGCCCAGCGCCATCTGGAAGTCATGCGCCGACTGGCCAATGCGCCGCTCCGGCGGCTCCAGCTCGATGCCGGTTTTCATCAGCCGCGACATGAAGCGGTCGGCCTGCGCCTTGCGCGGCCACACGCCCTCGTTCAGCCCGCCGACGATGAGCGTGTCGACGCTCAGCAAACGGGCTTCCAGCGCGCCCCAGATCGAGACGCGGCCATCGCCGCCATGGGCCGGCTTCACCACCTCCGGCGCGACCAGCGCCTCGGCGACATCGGGCCATTCGTCGGCCGCGAAGGAGAAGGGCGCGGTGGCGGCGACCAGTCCGCGCAGCAGGTCGGCCAGCTTTTCGCCGGCCTCGCCGCCATAAAGCTCGGCCAGGCTGCCATCGGTACTCCGACCCAGCGCTTCCAGCACCGTGACGGTGGCGCGGACGATAGCCGAAAGCTCCACTTCCGTTTCACCCCGGAAGGCGACCAGCGGCGCCAGCGCCTCGTCGAGGCGGGCGAGCACGGCTCGAGCATCGGTGAGCCGCCGTTCGGTGAGGCGCGCTTCCCAGAACGGTTTTCGCGACTCTCCGGCTAGCCCGGCAAGGCGGTCCTCGAACAGGGTCCCGAGATGGGCAACATCCGGCCTGCCGGTGCCGCCGCGTAGCGCCACGAGTTCGATGGTCTCTGCGGCATGGCGCACCGCGCCACGTCCCAAGCCGAGCGACAGCAGCGGATGTTTCAGCAATGAGAGCACGGAAACCGGATCGCCGGGGCGGAAAGCCGCCTGAAGCATGAGACGCAGCAGCGCGCCGGGCGGCGTGTTGGCGAGCGGCGTGCCGCCGGAATCGTTGGCCTGGATGCCGAAGCGCAGCAGCTCGGCCGAGACGCGCCGTGCAAGGTTGCGGTCGCCGGTGACGAGGGCCGCCTCGTGGCCGGGCTCGGCAATCGCCTTGCGCAGCGCGAGCGCAATCGCCACCGCCTCGTCGCGCTCGCTCGCCGCTTCCAGCAGCGTCACCCCTGCAAAAGCGCTTTCCACGTCGGCTTCTGAAACCCCCGCCCTCTGGCCCGCCCAGGCATCGGTGGTTTCGGCGGGCAGCAGGGCGTGTGCCACCAGCGCGTCGCGTACGGCCAGTCCCGGCTCGATTGCTCCAATCTCTTCGACGTCCGCACGCAGAAGCCCGATCTTTTTCAAGAGCTTGGCAAGGCCGTATTGCGGATGGCCAAGCACGGCCGCCGGCTGAACATCGGCAGAGATGAGCGACCAGGAGCGCTCGTCCATGCCCCGGTCTAGGCCGGGCAGCACCACGGCCCCGCGCGGCAGCCGCGCGATGGCCGACAAAAGCTCGGCGGTGGCGGGAATGGAACCGGTGGAGCCGGCAGCGATGACCGGTCCCTGCGGCGGCCGCTGGCGCAGCCGCTCCGCCTCCAGCCGGATCAGCGCATTGCGGTGCGCGGCCGGGTTGGAGCGGTCGAGCTCGGCCAGAAGGTTCGGCCAGGCCGTCATCACGATGTCGAGGAAATCGAGTGTCACCTGCCACCAGTTGGCGAGATCGCCGGACACCAGATCATGCAGCCGCGCCCAGTCCGAACCCTCGGTCTCGATCTCGTCCATCAGCCCGGCAAGATCGCGCGCCAGCCACACCGCATCGGCCGCCGAGGCCGGAACCACGATTTCCTCCTCGAAGAGGCTGGCGACATGGGCCGGCAGCCGCCGCTTCCAGCTTCGAACCAGAGGGGCGAGCAGGAGCAGCCGGTCGATCGCCGCGATCGGCGGCGCAAGGTCGATTTCGCCGGCGCCCTCGGGCGCGAACAGCGCCTCGTCCTCATCGAATTCGCCGAGCGGCCGGATGGTGGGCAGGATGGCCGAGCCGCCCTTCGCCTTCTCGACGAACACGCTGCGCAGCTCGCGCGCGGCACGGCGCGTCGGCACATAGATGGTGACGTCGGCCAGCGCCAGCGGGTCGCCGTCGAAGCGGAAATCGGGGATCAGGCGGCCGTCGAGCAGGCTTTGCGCCAGCGTCGGCAGGAAGGCAGCGCCGGGCGGAATGGAAAACAGGCGGGGCGCGGGCCGGCCGCTCATGCGTCCTGCGCCATGGCGCTCGCCACCACCGCTTCCGCAGGCGCAATGGCGTCGGGCGTGCCGACGGTGATCCAGCGGCCTTCCATCTTCATGCCATAGAGACGGCCAGCGGCGATGGCGCGGTCGAAATAGAGATTGAGCGAGTGCGGCACGGCCTCGGCGCCGGCAAAGATGCGCGGATGCATGATGGCCGCGCCGGCATAGATCAGGCCGGCAGGGTCGCCCGCCGCGCGCTTGAGCGCGCCGTCGGGGCCAAGCAGGAAATCGGTGCCGCCGCTGTGGCCGGTTGCCGAGGGGAAGTCCGCCAACATGAGGAGAATATCCATCCTCGATGCGTCCCAGGCAAGAGCCAGCCGCTCGAGATTGGGTTCGTCGCGGTCGATCCAGAATGTGTCAGCGTTGAGCACCAGGAAGGGGTCGGCACCCAGTTCCGGCAACGCCTTGACGATGCCGCCTGCGGAATCGAGCAGGGCGTCGCTTTCGTCGGAAATAACCACGGCCGGCTTCTGCCGCCCCGCCACATGGGCGACGATCTGCTCGGGGAAATAATGGACGTTGACCACCGCCTTGGCGACGCCGGCCTCGGCCAGGCTATCCAGCCCCCAGTCGAGCAGCGTCTTGCCGGCCACGCGCACCAAAGGCTTGGGCATGGTGTCGGTGAGCGGCCGCATGCGCTTGCCGAGCCCTGCGGCAAGGACCATGGCGGTTTTCGGCATGTGCGGGTCGGTCAAAGCTCTGCGTCCTCGGTGAAGCCGTGAACCTGATAGAAATCGCGCAGCTCGGCAAGGGCGGGATGGGCAAGCGCGCGGCGCAGATAGTCGCGGATGCGCGGCAGGTGCTTCAGATAGGCTGGCTTGCCATCGCGGCGGTCGAGCCGCACGAAGATGCCGAGGATCTTGGAATTGCGCTGCGCGGCCATGATGGCATAGGCCTCGGCGAAAGCTTCCGCGTCGAAGGCGCCGGCGCCCTGTCGCGCCGCGACATAGGCGTTCACCGTGGCCGCCTCGATCTCTTCCGGCACGGTCACGCGCGCGTCCATGGCGAGCGAGGCGACGTCATAGGCCGAAGGGCCGATCAGCGCGTCCTGGAAATCGATGATGCCGAGCCGGTCAAACCCGCTGCGCTCTGCGCGCCAGATAATGTTGGGCGAGTGGAAATCGCGTTGCACCAGGCTCTTTTCCGCCTTGTCCAGCCTGTCGATCAGCGCATTCCAGAGGCGGCGGTATTCGTCGCGCAGCGTTGCATCGGCTGGCTTGCCCGTCACAGCCGGCACGTACCAGTCGAGCAGCAGTTCGACCTCGATCAACATGGCGTCTCGGTCGAAGGGCGGCACGACGTGGACGGCACCCGGCGCCACTTCGATGCGGTCCGGCCAGGTCTTGCCATGCGTCATGGCAAGCAGCTCGGCCGCGGCCTCATAGCGCTCTTTCACCGGCTTGCCGTCGACCAGAAAATTCTCCGAACCGAGATGCTCGATCAGCAAAAAGCCGTTCTCGAAATCCTGCCCATAGATTTCCGGCACGCTCACGCCGGCCTCGTGCAGCACCCGGTCAAGGGCTACGAAGGCTGCCACGCTGCGCGCCGTGTGGGCGATCTCGGCATAGGCCTTGCCGTCACGCACGGGTGGGCCCAGCACCAGTTCGGGCGAGTTCATGAAGATGCGCGGCGCCTGGCCTTCGAGCGAGACGATCTCGTAGGCGCGGGCCGAAGCGTCGCCGGTGAAATAGCGGCGCGAGGCTTCACCCCAGCCGGAACGCTGCAGAAAATCGCGCGCGGCAAGGGAACGTGCAACGCGCGCACCCGCGGCCGCATCCGGCGCAACGATCCGAGCCAGCCGCCCGGCGCCGCTTTCGGTCAGTTCGATGCGGATGGCGGTTTGCGGCATGCGGTGGCCGGCCTTTTCCGGCCATTCGACGAGGGCAGCGCCCTGCTCAAGCGCATCATCGAAGCCGAGCTCATCGAGCTCGTCCTCCGACGACAGCCGGTAGAGGTCGAAATGCTGGATCGGCAGCCGACCCTCATAGACCTGCACGAGGGTGAAAGTCGGGCTCGGCACCTCGAGCTCGGGATCGCCGGCCAGCGCGCGGATCAGGCTGCGCGCCAGCGTGGTCTTGCCGGTGCCGAGGTCGCCGTGCAGCGCCAGCACGTCGCCGCGGCTGAGCGCCAGGGCCAGGTCCTCGCCCAGGCGCAGCGTCGCCTGCTCGTCCTGCAGGAAGCGTTCGACAATATAGCCGGTCATCGAGACCGTTACTCCGCAGCCACGCGAATGCCGGTGGGCGTGATGGGGAACAGGCAGATCACGGTGGTGCCGCGATCCTTGCCGGTTTCGATACGCACCGAGCCGCCATGAAGCTCGACGAAGCTCTTCACCACCGACAAGCCGAGGCCGGCGCCGCGCCGCCGCCCGCCATTGACGCGCGGCTCGAAGCGACGGAACACCGTGTCGAGGATTTCCGGCGGCATGCCGGGCCCGTCGTCATGCACCGCGAATTCCACGCCTTGTGCCATCTGCCGGCAGGTGAGCGCCACGGTGCTGCCCTCGGGCGCATAGTTGGCCGCATTGCTGAGCAGATTGTAGAGGATCTGGCGAATGCGCGTCTCGTCGCCATGAAAGCTCTGCGGCGCCTGCGCGATGTCGACGGTCAGGCGGATGCGATGCTCGTCCAGCCGGTCGGCGACCAGCTCGGCGGCGGCGGCGATGGTGCGGTCGATGCGTACTTCGGCGACTTCCAGCTCCATGATGCCGGCATCGACCGTAGCCAGGTCGAGAATGTCGTTGACGATGGTCAGGAGCACCGAGGACGACGAACCGATATGCTCCAGATATTCGCGCTGGCGCTGGGTCAGCGCCCCCGTGGTCGGCAAGGACAGCAATTCGGTGAAGCCGATGATGTTGGTGAGCGGCGAGCGCAGCTCGTAGGAAACGTGCTGGACGAAGTCGTTCTTGAGCTGGTCGGCCCGCTGCAGCGCCTCGTTCTTGTCCTTCAGCGCCCGCTCGACATTCACGCTGTCGGTGACGTCGACAAAGGTGATCATCACCTGGCCGTTGGGCAGGTGGATGACGGCATAGCGCAGCACCGTGCCGTTATGGAGCTCAGTCTGGCCACGGCCGTTGCGGCGCTCTTCATCGAAGCCGGTAACCGCTGCGACGAAGCTCGCCCAGGGGCTGTCCTTGACGACAGTGTCGCATTGCGCCCGGATGACCGAGATGTGGGTATTGGCGCCGACCAGCTCGGGCGACAGGCCCCAGAGGCTGACGAAGGCCGGGTTGGACAGGCGGATGCGCCCGTCGGGGCCGAACACGGCCACGCCCTCGGTGAGATTGTCCAGCGTCTCGCCCTGCACGCGCACAGCGGCGTTGTAGCGGCTTTCCAGATTGATGCGCTCGGTCAGGTTCTCGAACACCCAGGTGACGCCACCCTTGGGCTGCGGATTGGCGATGACGCGCAGGGTGCGGCCGTCGGGCAGGTGCCACCAGTGCTCCTGCGGTTCCACCGCGCGGTAGGCGCCGAGCAGGTTCTCCTTCCAGCGCCGCCATTCCGGCTGCTCGGCGATCTTGCCTTCGCTGCGCAACCTGTCGAGCAGCAGCGCATTGTCGGGCGCGCTGTCGAGGAAGCCGACATCGAGGTCCCAAAGCTTTTGGAACGCCTGGTTGAAGAAACGCAGCTTCAACTGATCGTCGAAGATCGCCACCGCGGTGTTGAGCTGGTCCAGCGTATCGGCGTGGCTGCGCACGGCGCGCTCATATTCCTCGCGGATCGCTTCTATGCCGCTCATGTCGACGGCGATGCCGGCGGCGCCCTCGGAGCCGGCGAAATCGGTGACGGAGAACATCTTGCGGTCGCCGCCGATCACCGTCGACAGGGTCTGCTCGAACAGCGGATGCGTGGCGTGCTTCTGCGCGATCGCCTCGCGCGCCGGCGTGCCGAGAAATTCCTTGCCCTCGCGCATCACCGCCTCGGGCGTCGCGGCCTCCACGGCCTCGGCATAGGCGCGGTTGACCCAGCGCAGCCGGCCGTCGGCGCTGCGCAGCCAGAACGGCATCTTCAGCGCGTCGACCAGGCCGATCATATTGTCGTAGTCGGCGGCGAGCCGCTGGTTCTCCAGCTTCAGGCGCACCTGTTCGCGCTGGGCCACCGACAGCGAGACGAAGCGGACCAGCGTGTGCGACGGCGTCTTGCGGCCCTGCACCTCCAGCGGCGCGGCAGTGTGCGTCTCCACGGCGAGGTCGAACTGGGTGCCCTTTTCGCGCAGGCCGGCCACCGCGCGGTCGAGCGCGGCTGCCGAGCGCGGCGTCAGCCAGCGGCCGAATGCCAGGAACGCGGCCCGGTCTTCCGGCGCGCCGACATCCACCGGCAGCGAGCCGACCAGTTCGGGCTTCTGCTTCTCGCTGGCCCAGACCACGATGCGCTGGTCGCGCAGGTTGAGGAGGGCGTCCGAACGCTGCAGCCCGGCGTTGAGATCGGCCACACGGGCGCGTAGCGCGACATTGTCGGCCGAAATCCTGGCCCGCTCGCGGATCAGCACGATCGCCGACAGCAGCGCCGCGCCCATGACCCCGACGAACACCGCCATCTGCATGACTTCGACCACGCCGACCGGCAGGCTGGCCGACCTGGCCGAGGCTGCGGCTTCAGCCAGGGCTGGATCGGCCCGCAACAGGCCGTAAAGGGACGTCGCGGCCATAAGAGCGCCGGCAAACGGCCGCGCGAGCAGGCCGGTTCGCCGGCCTTGCGCCACGCGCCCTTGGCTGTTCGAATCCCTATGGCCGCCGGAGACGGCCTGTCCCGCCCGAAGCGGGTTTTCCCCCGGCATGTCCTGTTCCTCTCGCCGCGTGAATGCAAGACCGACCGCCCTTGCGCCTGCCCTCCCCGCCCGGAGCCCAAAGCGTTGCGAATCAAGAACACAATAGCCGCTGGTCGAATCGACGTGAAGGAGCTGCGGCAGCAAAAAGAAAACCGGGCGAAGTCAATCGCCCGGTATCAATATGTTGTGTATTGGTTAATTTAGATCAGTATCTGTAGTGTTCAGGCTTGAACGGGCCCTGCGGCGTGACGCCGATATAGGCGGCCTGTTCGTCCGAAAGCTCGGTCAGCTTGGCGCCGAGCTTGTCGAGATGCAGCCGGGCGACCTTCTCGTCGAGGTGCTTGGGCAGCACATAGACCTCGTTCTTGTACTGGCCGCCCTTGGTGAACAGCTCGACCTGGCCCAGCACCTGGTTGGTGAAGGAGGCCGACATCACGAAGCTCGGGTGGCCGGTGGCGTTGCCGAGGTTGAGCAGGCGGCCTTCCGACAGCAGGATCATGCGCTTGCCATCCGGGAAGGTGATCATGTCGACCTGCGGCTTGACGTTGGTCCACTTCAGGTTGCGCAGCGCCGCGACCTGGATCTCGTTATCGAAGTGGCCGATATTGCCGACAATGACCATGTCCTTCATCGCCCGCATGTGGTCGAGGGTCACGACATCCTTGTTGCCGGTGGTGGTGATGACGATGTCGGCGGTGGGCGCGGCGTCTTCCAGCGTGACCACCTCGAAACCGTCCATCGCCGCCTGCAACGCGCAGATCGGGTCGACCTCGGTGACTTTTACGCGCGCGCCGGCGCCTTTCAGCGATGCGGCCGAGCCCTTGCCGACGTCGCCATAGCCGCAGACGACGGCGACCTTGCCGGCCATCATCACGTCGGTGCCGCGGCGGATGCCGTCGACCAGCGATTCCTTGCAGCCATACTTGTTGTCGAACTTCGACTTGGTGACGCTGTCGTTGACGTTGATGGCCGGGAAGGGCAGCAGGCCCTTCTTCTGCAGTTGGTAGAGGCGGTTGACGCCGGTGGTGGTCTCCTCGGTCACGCCGCGGATCGCCTCGCGCTGCTTCGTGAAGAAGCCCGGCGTGGCGGCCATGCGCTTCCTGATCTGCGCAAACAGGATCTCTTCCTCCTCGCTGCCGGGCTTGGACAGCACGTCTTCGCCGGCCTCGGCACGCGCGCCGAGCAGGATGTACATGGTGGCGTCGCCGCCATCGTCGAGGATCATGTTGGAGGTGCCGCCATCGGCCCACTGGAAGATCCTGTCGGTATATTCCCAATATTCCTCAAGCGTCTCGCCCTTGACGGCGAAGACCGGAACGCCCGTTTCGGCAATCGCCGCGGCGGCGTGGTCCTGGGTGGAGAAGATGTTGCACGAGGCCCAGCGAAGATCGGCGCCGAGGGCCTTCAGCGTCTCGATCAGCACTGCAGTCTGAATGGTCATGTGCAGCGAGCCGCTGATGCGGGCGCCCTTCAGCGGCTGCTTTTCGCCGAACTCCTCGCGGCAGGCCATCAGGCCCGGCATTTCGGTTTCGGCGATCTCGATTTCCTTGCGGCCCCAGCCGGCAAGCGAAAGATCGGCAACGATATGGTCCTTGCTACCAGACATGACATGCTCCGATGAACGGTTTTTCGACGTGCGCGGCCCGGCGACAGGCACGCAACTATGGCTGGCTGCCTAGCAGATTGCCGGACCCTCGACAATGGGACATAAAGAAATCTTTATCCCTGCATATGCGGCAGGGAACCTAGCATTCCTCGCCGAAGCGGTCGGCGACCAGGTCGGCCAGCGCGTTCACCGCCTCGTCGGCATCGGGGCCGGTTGCCGTGACGCGGATGCTGCAGCCGGGGCTGGCCGCCAGCATCATCAGGCCCATGATCGAGGTGCCGCCGACCTTCACGCCATCCTTCTCGACCTCGACCGCGGCCTGGTAGCCGCCCGCCACCTGCACGAACTTGGCCGAGGCGCGGGCATGGAGCCCGCGCTGGTTGACGATTGTCATTTCCCGGCTGACGCCGCCGGCATCGGAAGGCAGGTCGGTCATTTGGTGCTCAACAGCTGGCTGGCCACGTTGATGTATTTGCGACCGGCGGCCTGCGCCTCGTCAAGCGCCAGCATCATGTTGTCGCCCTTGCGCACGCTGGTGAGCTTGATCAGCATCGGCAGGTTGACGCCAGCGATCACCTCCACCCGGCCCGCTTCCATCACCGAAATGGCCAGGTTGGACGGGGTGCCGCCGAACATGTCGGTCAGCACCACCACGCCGGAGCCGGTATCGGTGCGGGCCACGGCTGCGATGATGTCCCGGCGACGCTGTTCCATGTCGTCGTCCGCGCCGATGGCGATGGTGGCGAAGTTTTCCTGGGGTCCGACGACGTGCTCCACGGCGTTGCGGAACTCCTCGGCCAGCCGACCGTGCGTAACGAGCACGAGTCCGATCATTCTGCTTTGGCTCCCGTCATGACTTGTTCACGAGCGCAATGAATTTTGGCCACATCAATCGCCTTGGCCGGGCAGCGAAGCGCTATCTTGTCGAGGCGGGTGGCGTTTACAAGCCCTAAAACACTTTGGCGAGGACCATTTTGCCGCACAGTGTCACGTGTTTTCGACACTTCTCATGCGAAGGGCGACGGCAGGATCCGGGCCGCGATCGCCAGAAGCGCGGGCCCGGCATCGCGCTCGCGAACCGCCACAAGCGGCAGCCGACAGCCGGAGATCTCTTCGAATGCCTCGCCGGGAAGCCGCTCCAGGCGATCCGCCGGCACCAGCCGCACTGCAAGGTCGATCACGGCGGCCGGTTCGACCTCCAACGGCGTCGGCCCGACGCCGTAGACCTCGACCAGCCCGCGGATGGCGGCGGGCGCCCGGCACAGCAGCCGGCCGCCATGCGCCGACGCCAGGACCTGGTCGTCGGCGACCAGCCGCGCCAGCCGGCCGCTTTCGCGAAAACGCGAGATAAGCGCCAGCGCCAGCGTGCTCTTGCCGGAGCCGGAGGGTCCCAGGATTAGTATGCCGCGCTCGCCCAGCACCAGCGCGGCGCCGTGCAGGTTCGTTGCGCCCGCCACGGGCTCAGCCCTCGGCCGGCAAGGTCAGGGTGAAGCGCGCGCCCCTGATGTCGCCCGGTTTGGCGCCCGGTATATTTTCCGCCCTCAGGGTGCCGCCATGGGCCTCCACGATCTGCCGGCTGATGGAAAGGCCCAGCCCCGAGTTCTGGCCAAAGGCCTCGCCGGAGGGCCGGTCGGTATAGAAGCGCTCGAAGATGCGATCGATGTTGTCGGCGCGGATGCCGGGCCCGTTGTCGTCGACGGTGACGATGTTGAACTTGCCGGCGCGCTCCAGCGTGATGGTGATACGGCCGGTGCCCTCCGGCACGAAGGAGCGGGCGTTCTCGATCAAATTGGTGATGACCTGGCCGATGCGCAGATCATGGCCGAGGGTGAAATAGCCCTTCGCGCCCTGCGGCAGCTTCTCAGCCTTGAACTCGATATCGACCTTGCGCTTGTGGCGGCCGGCGTCCTGGGACACCGCCACCAGGTCGCCGATCAGCTTCTTCAGGTCGACCTTGCCGGAATCCTCGCGCACCAGCTCGGCATCGAGCCGCGAGGCGTCGGAAATGTCGGTGATCAGCCGGTCCAGCCGCCTCACGTCGTGCTGGATGATTTCCATGAGGCGGTTGCGCGAGGCCTCGTTGCGGGCGAGCGGCAGGGTCTCCACGGCGCTGCGCAGCGAGGTGAGCGGGTTCTTCAGCTCGTGCGACACGTCGGCCGCGAAGCTCTCAATGGCCTCGATGCGCGCATAGAGCGCATTGGTCATGTCACGCACCGCAATGGAGAGATTGCCGATCTCGTCCTGGCGGTCGGAGAAGTCCGGGATCTCCTCGCGGCTCTTGACCCCGCGCCGCACGCGCACCGCCGCCGCCGACAGCCGGCGCAGCGGATTGGCAATGGTGGACGCCATCAGGATCGACAGGATGGCATTGACCAGCGCCGCCACGCCGAAGACACGCAGGATGGCCTTGCGCTCGGCAGCGACGATCTTGTCGATGTCACCGCCTTCAGTCGACAGCATCAGCACGCCAAGCACGGCCCGGAAGCGCTGGATCGGAACCGCGACGGAGACGATCTGCTCGCCCTGCTCACTGACCCGCACCACCGTGGACGGGCTGCCGGTCAGCGCGCTCATGACCTCGGGAAAGGCCGCGCCATTGCCGCCCGGCTGTTCCTTGTAGACGGGCAGGTCGGCATTGCGGAACAGGTCGAACACGAATTTCTCGATCCGCTCGGTCAGGCCGGGGGCCTCTTCCTGCACCGAGGGCAGATCGTAGCGCAGGATCTGGCCGCGCGAGTAGAGATGGCGCGAATCCAGAAGCAGGTTGGCGTCGCGGTCATAGATGCGCGCGCGCGTGCGCGTAGGCGAGATCAGGCGGCGCAGGACCGGCGCGACGCGCTCGGGATTGATCGGAAAGTCGAGGCTGTCGAGCTGGTCGGAGCTGGGGCCGAGGGCCTCCCCGGCCTGCAGCTCCAGAAGCTTTTCCGGATCGATGCTGATGGAATCGGTCTCGACGGTAGCGGAAGAGGCGATAGCGCCGGCGATGATCTCACCCTGCGTCATCAGGCTTTCCACGCGCGCGTCGATGAGGCCGTCGCGGAAGGTGTTCAGATAGAGGATGCCGACCACCAGCACCCCAAGCGCCACCAGGTTGAGGAACAGGATGCGGCGGGTGAGGCTGGAAAAGATGTGGTGGCCGAGGAAGCGCCGCATCGGCACGGTGATCCGCGACAGCAGGCGCGGCAAGGGGCCGCGCGACCTTCGCGGGGCCGTCACCGGTTTCTGCAGCTCGATTTCCATGGCCATTCAGGCATTACCTCAGGCGCGCGGCTCCGCCAACCCGGGCCCGTTCAATTGCCGCTTCCCTACACCTCGCGGAAGCGGTAGCCGACGCCGTACAGGGTTTCGATCATCTCGAAATCCTCGTCAACGGCCTTGAACTTCTTGCGCAAGCGCTTGATGTGGCTATCGATGGTGCGGTCGTCAACATAGACCTGTTCATCATAGGCCGAATCCATCAGCGCATCACGACTTTTCACGACGCCGGGGCGCTGGGCCAGCGCATGCAGGATGAGGAACTCGGTGACCGTCAACGTCACCGGCTCGCCCTTCCAGGTACAGGTGTGCCGCTCCTGGTCCATCACCAGCTGGCCGCGTTCGAGCGAGCGGGCCTGCTGGTTGGGCGCCTTGGCCGCGGCATCCCGCGCGCTCGCCCTTCGCAGCACCGCCTTCACGCGCTCGACCAGCAGGCGCTGCGAGAACGGCTTGCGGATGAAATCGTCGGCACCCATCTTCAGGCCGAACAGCTCGTCGATCTCGTCGTCCTTGGAGGTCAGGAAGATCACCGGCAGGTCGGTCTTCTGGCGCAGGCGGCGCAGCAGCTCCATGCCGTCCATGCGCGGCATCTTGATGTCGAGGATGGCGAGGTTTGGCGGACGCGCCGTCAGCCCCTCCAGGGCCGAGGCGCCATCAGTGTAGGTTTCGACACGATAGCCTTCCGATTCCAGCGCGATCGAGACCGAAGTCAGAATGTTGCGGTCGTCGTCGACAAGCGCGATTGTTGCCATTTCAAGCGGCTCCCTCATGGGCTTGTGTCCCTGGTCCTGTAGCGGAGAGCGCTTTTGCAGGACAAATTAGGTACAAAATGTGGCACAGAAACCGGCGCTTGTCACAGAAAGCCTGCGCTTTTCCATATCTAACAACGGTTTGGCGGCCGCATCTGTCGATGGGATGCGCATCCCTCTGCCAAGATAGGAAGCCGCAACCCCGCTGTGCAACCCTTCCGGCCAAAAGAGTTTTAAACGATTTAAAATATTTTCAAAATCTTTAAATCGATTAATTGTTTGATATCAATAATCTTTTCTGGTTCAGGCGGGGTTCGTCCTGCATAATGCGGGCGATTGAGGTTCGGCGAACTGTCCGGCCATTGGCAGCAACGCGTATTTAGAGGATCGCCGAATGACCGAAATCGGCAAACGTAACCCGTCGCACGGCATCGACAAACACGGCCTGAAAACCTCGGGCAAGGTGCACTACAATTTCGGCGCCGCCGCGCTGTACGAAGAGGCGCTGCGCCGCGGCGAGGCCAAGCTGACCGCGCATGGCGCGCTGGTGGCCGAGACCGGCCAGCACACCGGCCGCTCCGCCAAGGACAAGTTCGTGGTGCGCGATGCGGCCACCGAGCCGCATGTCTGGTGGGACAACAACAAGCCGCTGTCGGTCGAGCATTTCGACGTGCTTCTGGCCGATTTCATCGCGCACGCAGCCGACAAGGACCTGTTCGTGCAGGACCTGGTGGGCGGAGCCGACGCGGCGCAGCAACTGCCGGCGCGCGTCATCACCGAATACGCCTGGCACTCGCTGTTCATCCGCAACCTGCTGATCCGCCCGGAAGCGAACGAACTGGCCGGTTTCGTCCCGAAGATGACGATCATCGACCTGCCGTCCTTCCGCGCCGACCCGGCCCGCCACGGCTGCCGCACGGAAACGGTCATTGCCGTCGACCTGACGCGCATGATCGTGCTGATCGGCGGCACCTCCTATGCCGGCGAGATGAAGAAGTCGGTGTTCACCGCGCTCAACTACCTGCTGCCGGCAAGGGGCGTGATGCCGATGCACTGCTCGGCCAATGAGGGCCCGAACGGCGACGCCGCCGTGTTCTTCGGGCTTTCGGGCACCGGCAAGACCACGCTCTCGGCCGACCCGTCGCGCACGCTGATCGGCGACGACGAGCATGGCTGGGGCCCGGAAGGCGTGTTCAACTTCGAGGGCGGCTGCTACGCCAAGACCATCCGCCTTTCGGCCGAAGCCGAGCCGGAAATCTTCGCCACCACGCAGCGCTTCGGCACGGTTCTGGAAAACGTGATCCTCGACGAACACCGCGTGCCCGATTTCGACGACGGCCGCCTGACGGAAAACACGCGCTGCGCCTATCCGCTGCACTACATTCCCAATGCCAGCGCCAGCGGCCGCGCCAGCCACCCGAAGAACATCATCATGCTGACGGCCGATGCCTTCGGCGTGCTGCCGCACATCGCCAAGCTGACGCCGGCGCAGGCCATGTACCACTTCCTGTCGGGCTACACCGCCAAGGTGGCCGGCACCGAAAAGGGCGTGACCGAGCCGGAGGCCACCTTCTCGACCTGCTTCGGCGCGCCCTTCATGCCGCGGCATCCGTCGGAATATGGCAACCTGCTGCGCGAGTTGATCGCCGAGCACGGCGTGGACTGCTGGCTGGTCAACACCGGCTGGACCGGCGGCGCCTACGGCATCGGCAAGCGCATGCCCATCAAGGCCACCCGCGCCCTGCTTTCGGCCGCGCTCGACGGCTCGCTGAACAATGCCGAGTTCCGCACCGACGCCAATTTCGGCTTTGCCGTTCCGGTCACCGTGCCGGGCGTCGACAGCGCGATCCTCGATCCGCGCTCGACCTGGGCCGACCGACAGGCCTATGACCGCCAGGCGGAAAAGCTGGTCGGCATGTTCGTCGACAATTTCGGCAAGTTCGAATCCCACGTCGATTCCACCGTGCTGGGTGCTGCCCCGCGCGTGCAGGAAGCGGCCGAATAAGCGCTTCGCACTGCCTTCGAACGGGCCCGGCCAGCGCCGGGCCTTTTCTTTTTGCGCGCGCCGCGTCATCACTGATCCATGAACGCCGACGAAAACATCATCATCGCGCAAGGCGTCGTCATCCGGCCCGACGACATCGAGGAGAGCTTTATCCGCTCCTCCGGCCCTGGCGGCCAGAACGTCAACAAGGTTGCGACGGCGGTGCAATTGCGCTTCGACACGCGCAACGCGCCCGGCCTGCCCGAGCGCGTGCGCGAACGCACCATCGCGCTTGCCGGCCAGCGTGCCACCAAGGACGGCGTGATCGTCATCGAGGCCGGCCGCTTCCGCACCCAGGAGCAGAACCGCGCCGACGCGCTGGCCCGGCTGGTGGCGCTGGTGGCCAAGGCGGCCGAGCCGCCGCCCCCGCCGCGCAAGAAGACCAAGCCGACCAAAGGCTCCGTCGAGCGCCGGCTGAAGAGCAAGGCGGGCCGCTCGACGGTGAAGAAGCTGCGCGGCAAGGTGGAAAGCGACTGATCCCCACCGCGTCGGTTCGATGCCGCCGGTTTCGGGTGGTGGCAATGGCCCTTGCCTGTCACGCCGGCCATTCGATTGATCGGAAAGGCGCGGGAAGGCCGCCGAATTCGTTTCACTGCTCAGGATTGCGGCCTATCATCCTCGGAAAGGGGATCGGAAAGACCATGCAGGTTCTGCCGAAAGGCGTCAGGCACATTCCGGGCTATCTCGACCGCGCCGCGCAGGAAGCGCTGGTGAAAGACATCCGCGCCGTGGTGCAGGCCGCCCCGCTCTATGTGCCGGCCATGCCCGGCACCGGCAAGGAAATGAGCGTGCGCATGACCAATTGCGGTTCGCTCGGCTGGGTGACCGACCGCGAGCACGGCTACCGCTACCAGCCGACACACCCGCAGACCGGCCTGCCCTGGCCGCCGATCCCCGAGGCGCTGCTGAAAATCTGGCGCGACGTGTCTGACTATCCGCATCCGCCGGAGGCCTGCCTGGTCAATTTCTATGCCGAGACCGCGAAGATGGGCCTGCACCAGGACCGCGACGAGTCCGCGCTCGACGCGCCCGTGGTCTCGGTCTCGCTCGGCGACAGCTGTCTTTTCCGGATCGGTCAGACGCGCCGCAACGGCCCCACCGTCTCGATAAGGCTGGATAGCGGAGATCTGATCGTGCTGGGCGGCGAAGGCCGGCTATGCTTCCACGGCGTCGACCGCATCTATCCGGCCACCTCGACGCTTCTGAAGAACGGCGGCCGCATCAATCTGACGCTGCGACGGGTGACGAAGCCTTCCTGACGAGCGTGTCTCGCCCGGCTGCCCCGGAAGCCCAGACCTGCAGACCGGCGCGACGCAGTGCGAGGACAAAAACCCCCAGAATGACAAACGGGGCGATCGACAGACCGAGGTGGCCAAGCGGTATCATGACAACCGGAAGCAGCATCGCAACCGCCAAAAGCAACGGCTCGCCTCTTGAGGTTGCTTCACCGTCCCTTTTGCCTCCTGCGAGAAGGGCAAGCGCGGCTGCAAACAGACCCAGATCGTAGCTGAGCGCATAGGGTGTGATCAGGAACGTGGCGACAAGCAGAAGAACGGCCCGGTCCTGCGCCTCCCTGGCCTTGAAGAAAGCCCATATCGTCAGGACAGCGACGGGGACTGCGACCACCAGATGGAACAAGAGCGCCGTGTCTGCTCCGACCGCCCAGTTCCTGAACATTCCGTAGACTGACGGCAGCATCGCCGTGAACGTGCCCTCCAGTTCCCGCATCACAAACGTCTGGTAGGGCATGACCTCGTTCAAATAGCCTTTCCACGTATCGATCCCGAAAACGGCAGCAGACGTTGCGACCAGTGCCACCGAGGTCATGCCGGCGCTCGCAAACATCGACCATCGGCGCTCCGCCAGAAGCAGGAACGGGAACAACAATCCAAGCTGTGGCTTGATCGTGAGGAAGCCGAGCAGGATTCCCGCAACCACAGGCTTCCTCTCGCGCAGCGCCAGTGCTCCCAGCCCAAGGCCGGCACACAGATAGCCGTTCTGGGCGACCCAGAAATTGTGGGCCAGGAAGGGGCCGACGGCCACCCAGACCATGGTATTGCCGCGCCCGACAAACCGGCAGAGCGCCCAGGCGAAGAAGGCGGCGGTCGAGCCGAGAAATAGCATCATGGCAGTTTCGTAGCCAAAAAAGCCGAGCGGCCACACAACCAGCAGGTAGTGCGGCGGATAGCTCCAGTTGTGCCAGGGATAGCCTGTCCCAAAAGCTGCCTGGAGATGATGGAAATAGTCGGGCTGGGGGCCAAACAAGTCCATCACCTGACCGTTCAGGATCAGTTTGCCCGCCGTCCAGTAATTGGCGAAATCCTTGTCAGCAAATTCCGGAAGAGTTTCCAATGAAAGAAAAGCGCTGATGACGAAAACCGCGTGTATGGCAATCAATACAGCTGCGGAAATCGCTACGAGGCGATAGATCGGGTCGAGTTTTTGCAGGTCATGCATTGGGATATTGTCTCCAAGCACGACAACGCTTGCCGAAATTCTTTAAGGAAGCGCAAACAGAAGTGGCTTCGACCCGGTCACAGCTTCCTTAGCGCCACTTCCACCACCCGGTGGTCGGCTCCCTTGCGCAGGATCAGGTCGGCGCGGGGGCGCGTGGGCAGGATGTTCTCGCGCAGGTTCTTCAGGTTGATGTTGCCCCATAGCCCTTCGGCGATGGCGCGGGCGGCATCCTCCGAAAGCTGCGAGTAGCGGTGGAAGAAGGACTCCGGATTGCGGAAGGCGGTCTGCCGCAGCTTCATGAACCGCTTGATGTACCAGGCGTGGATCAACTCTTCCTCGGCATCGATATAGATCGAGAAATCGAAGAAATCCGAGAGGAAGGGCACGAACTTGCCGTCCTTCGGCAGGTCGCGCGGTTGCAGCACGTTGAGGCCCTCGAAGATGAGGATATCGGGCCTGTCGATGGTGACGTATTCGCCCGGCATCACGTCATAGGTCAGGTGCGAATAGAGCGGCGCGCGGACATTGGGCTCGCCCGACTTGATCGCCGACAGGAAGCGCAGCAGCGCGCCGACGTCGTAGCTGTCGGGAAAGCCCTTGCGCTCCATCAGGTTTTCGCGCCGCAGCACCTCGTTGGGGAGCAAGAAGCCGTCGGTGGTGACCAGATCGACCTTGGGGGTGGAGGGCCAGCGCGCCAGCAGTTCCTTCAGCACGCGCGCGGTGGTCGACTTGCCGACCGCAACCGAGCCCGCCATGCCGATGATATAGGGCGTCTTGGGAACCTCGTCGGAGCCGAAGAAGTCCTTGCGCTGGCGATAGAGAAGCTGGCTCGCCTCGACATGGGCCGACAGCAGGCGCGATAGCGACAGATAGATGCGGCGCACCTCGTCGAGGTCGATCGGGTCGTAGAGCGAACTCAGCCGCTGGACTTCGTCTTCCGTCAGCGTCAGCGGCGTGTCGGCGCGAAATTCCGCCCACCGCTCCGCCGTGAAGAACCGATAGGGCGAGTATTTTACGGTCGGAGCGAGCTGATCCATCGCTTGGCCCTAATCCTGGCTGCGGGATGCCTTCTCGGCGACACCGGATTGGGCCGTTCGCCGTTGCAATTCCTCCAGCACGTCCGACAGCGGCACGCCCGCGATCGTCAGCACGACGAGCCAATGATAGAGAAGATCGGCGCTTTCGGAAACGAGCTCCCTGGTATCGCCCTTCACCGCGGCGATGACGGTTTCCACCGCCTCCTCGCCCATCTTCTGCGCCGCCTTCCCGATGCCGCGCGCATAGAGTTTCGCGGTCCAGGAATTGGCATCGCCCGAGCGGGCCCGCTCGGCAACGATGCGTTCGAGATCGTCGAGGGAAAAGCCGGCCATTCGCGCATCCGCGTCTCGGTTGGAAGGATCAGGCGACATTGTCGAGCCGCACGGGCAGCCCCGCTTTTGCCATGTGCGCCTTAGCCTGCGCAATGGTGTAGGTGCCGAAATGGAAGATCGAGGCGGCCAGCACGGCGGTTGCGTGCCCGTCGCGAATGCCTTCGACCAGATGGTCCAGCGTGCCGACGCCGCCCGAGGCAATGACTGGCGCTCGCACCGCATCGGCCACCGCGCGGGTGAGAGCTATGTCGTAGCCGGCCTTGGTGCCGTCGCGGTCCATGGAGGTGAGCAGGATTTCGCCGGCGCCGAGGTCGACCACCTTGCGGGCGAATTCGACCACGTCGATGCCGGTCTTTTCACGACCGCCATGGGTAAAAATTTCCCAGCGGTCGGCCTCGCCCGGCGCGGACACCTTTTTCGCGTCGATGGCAACCACGATGCACTGGTTGCCGAACTTGTCGGCGGCCTCAGCGATGAAATCGGGGTTCTTCACCGCCGCCGTGTTGATCGACACCTTGTCGGCCCCGGCCAGCAGAAGCTTGCGGATATCGGCAACCTGGCGCACGCCGCCGCCCACCGTCAGCGGCATGAAGCACTGCTCGGCCGTGCGCGCGACGACGTCGAAAATGGTCTCGCGATCGTCGGACGAGGCGGTGATGTCGAGGAAGCACAGCTCGTCGGCGCCGGCGGCGTCATAAGCCTTCGCCGCCTCGACCGGATCGCCGGCATCGATCAGGTCGACGAAGTTGACGCCCTTGACGACGCGGCCGTCCTTGACGTCCAGGCAGGGAATAACGCGGGCTTTGAGAGTCAAAGGACGGCCTCCTTTTCGATCTGCGCGTCCTCGCCGCTGCGCGGCTGCGGGCGACGCGGGCCGTCCTTGACGTCCAGACAGGGAATTACGTGGGCTTTGAGGGTCATGGACGCTCCTCGAACAATGCGGGTTCGGGCTTCAGTTCGCCGCGCAAAATGGCCAGCGCCTCGGCGGGGTCGATACGCCCGTCATATAGTGCGCGGCCGGAGATCGCGCCTTCGAGCTTTTGCGCATCGGGCATGGTCATGCGCACGATGTCGGCGATGGAGGCCAGGCCGCCCGAGGCGATGACGGGAATGGAGACCGCTTCGGCCAGATCGATCGTGGAGTTCCAGTTGATGCCGGCCAGAACGCCGTCTCGGTCGATGTCGGTGTAGATGATGGCGACGACGCCAGCGCCCTCGAATTTCTTCGCCAGCTCGATGACGCCGAGGCTCGAGGCTTCCGCCCAACCCTCGACCGCGACCTTACCGCCCTTTGCGTCGATGCCCACCGCAACCTTGCCGGGGAAGAGCCGACAGGCTTCCTTCACCAGTTCGGGGTCGCGAACCGCGACGGTGCCGAGGATGACGCGGGCGAGGCCCTTGTCCAGCCAGCTTTCGATATGGGCGAGCGTGCGGATGCCGCCGCCGAGCTGCACCGGGTTCTTCGTCGCCTTCAGGATCGCCTCAACCGCCGCGCCGTTGACGCTCTCGCCGGCAAAGGCGCCGTTGAGATCAACCACGTGCAGCCATTCAAAACCCTGCTCCTCGAAGGCGCGCGCCTGGGCGGCCGGGTCGGTGTTGTAGACGGTTGCCTGCTGCATGTCGCCGAGCTTCAGGCGCACGCATTCGCCGTCCTTGAGGTCGATGGCCGGGAAAAGAATCATGAGGCTAGACCCCTTCGACGATGGAGAAATGCGCGGTCGAGGCGGCAAGCCGGTGCTTCAGCGCTTCCTGGTATTCGGGTGAATTGTAGCAGGCCAGCGCCTGCTCGTAGCTTTCGAACTCGATGACGACATGGCGCTGGCCGGTAGGTCCCTCGGGGTCTTTATGCCGGCCGCCGCGAACGAGAAAACGCGCGCCATATTTCTCGAAGGCCACGCCATTGGCCGCGACATAGCGCGAATAGACCTCAGGGTCGGTGATGTCGACCATTGCGATCCAGTAGCCTTTCTTGCTCATGGCTTCCACCGCAGGAAATTGGCGATCAACGCCAGACCCAGCGCCTGGCTCTTTTCGGGGTGGAACTGCGTGCCGGCAAGATTGCCCTTCGCTACCGCGGCGGTGATCGGGCCGCCATAATCGGCCTCGGCCAGCACGTCCTCGGGGTTCTTGGCGTCGAGATGGTAGGAATGCACGAAATAGGCGTGCAGACCGCCCTCGCCCGTGCGGATTCCCTCGAACAGCGGGTGCGAATGTTTCACGTGAATCGTGTTCCAGCCGATCTGCGGGATCTTCAGCGAAGGGTCGGCCGGCTGCATTTCCTTCACGTCGCCGGCAATCCAGCCGAGGCCTCGCGTGACCGTCTTTTCCAGCCCGCGCTCGGACATGAGCTGCATGCCGACGCAGATGCCGAGGAACGGACGGCCGTGCCTGATCGCGACCTCCTCGATTGCCTCGACCATGCCCGGCACCGCGTCGAGCCCGGCGCGGCAGTCGGCATAGGCGCCCACGCCCGGCAGCACTATGCGGTCGGCGCTGCGCACCCGTTCGGCATCGGCGGTCAGCTCGATCTCGGCGCCCACGCCGCTTTCGCGCGAGGCACGTTCGAACGCCTTGGTGGCCGAGCGCAGATTGCCCGAGCCGTAATCGATGATGGCAACCCGCATCTCAGGCCCTTCCCGGATAGTTCAGCAGACCAAGCGCCGGGCCCGTCGGCCCGGGCCGCGCCGGAGCCCGCGGCGGCGTCTCTGCCAAGGGCGCGGCCACTTCGCCAATGGCGCTTCCGACCTCGCCCAGATAACGCATCTCCGCATCGCGAACACTGTTGGCTTCCACCACACCCCACTCGCGCCAGCCGCGACGGCGCAGCGCGGCGATGCGCAGTGCCGCGCCTTCGAGGCCGAAATAGATGGAGACGAGCAGCGACAGAAGCGAGCCGGCCATCTCGTGACCGGCGAGCTTGCCCAGCGCCGCCAGCGCAAGCGCAACGGCGAAGTAGAGCAGCGTCTCCACCCAGAGGCGGTGCCACAGCAGCCAGAGCGGCGCCACCAGGAACGCGAGCAGCGAAAAACCATCGCGCACCAGCACGGCGCGCTCCGAAGCGGCGGAGGCGCTTCGCGTCGGCGGTTCAAGCACGACAAAGGCGGCCATGGCGTCAGCCTTTCAGCGAACCCTTGGTGGAAGGCACGGCGTTCGGCTGCCGCGGGTCGGTCTCCAGCGCCGTGCGCAGCGCCCGCGCCACCGCCTTGAAGCAGGTCTCGGCGATGTGGTGGTTGTTGGCGCCGTAGTGATTGGTGACGTGGAGGGTGATGCCGGCATTCTGGGCAAAGGCCTGGAAGAATTCGCGCACCAACTCGGTGTCGAATGTGCCGACCTTGGGTGCGGAGAAGGCCACGTTCCAAACCAGGAACGGCCGGCCGGACACGTCGATTGCCGCGCGGGTCAGCGTCTCGTCCATGGCCAGGTCGATCGAGGCATAACGCACGATGCCGCGCCGCTCGCCCAGCGCCTTGGCCAGCGCCTGGCCGAGCACGATACCGGTGTCTTCCACCGTGTGGTGGTCGTCGGTGTGCAGGTCGCCCTTGGTGCGCACGGTCATGTCGATCAGCGAATGGCGCGACAGCTGGTCGAGCATATGGTCGAAGAAGCCCACGCCCGTCGAAATGTCGGACCGGCCGGTGCCATCGACGTCGATGGACACGGCGATCTCGGTTTCCCTGGTCTTGCGGCTGACTTCGGCGGCACGAGCGCTCATGGAGCTGTTCCCTTGCGGTTCCTTCACGTAAATCGCGAGCCTTCTAACAGCATGGCGGCGCGATTGCCAGTTGCATCGGCAGCGTCGGGCGACCGCCTTTGCAGGCCCTTTGCAATCGTCCGACCGACGCATACATATGTTGCCAATATTCCTCGTACCGCGCCAATCGCCTTTCAGGGATAGTGCGAAATCGGAGCCATATATGTCCAATGAATTGACCATGCACGCCACCACGATCGTGACCGTGCGCAAGGGCGGCAAGGTGGTGATTGCCGGCGACGGCCAGGTGAGCCTCGGCCAGACCATCATGAAGGGCAATGCCAAGAAGGTGCGCCGCCTGGGCAAGGGCAATGTGATCGCAGGCTTCGCCGGCGCCACGGCCGACGCCTTCACCCTGCTGGAGCGCCTCGAGACCAAGCTCGAGCAATATCCCGACCAGTTGACGCGCGCCTGCGTCGAGCTCGCCAAGGACTGGCGCACCGACCGCTACCTGCGCCGGCTGGAAGCGATGATGCTGGTGGCCGACAAGAACGTGTCGCTGGCGCTGACCGGCACCGGCGACGTGCTGGAGCCCGAACACGGCGTCATGGCCATCGGCTCGGGCGGCAACTATGCGCTGGCCGCCGCGCGCGCGCTGATGGACACAGACAAGGATGCCGAGGAAATCGCCCGCAAGGCGATGGAGATCGCGGCCGACATCTGCGTCTACACCAACCACAACTTCGTCGTCGAAACGCTGGACGCGGCCTGAGGTGCCGGTCGAATACAGCTTCCGTCCGCTGACAGGCAAGGACATGCCTCTCCTTGCCCGCTGGCTCGCCGAGCCGCACATGACTGCGTGGTGGGGCGACGCGGCCGCCGCACTTGAAGAGATCCGCGAGCACATGGACAGCATTTCCGTCGAGCCGTTCATCGTCGAGCTCGACGGGAGGCCGATCGGCTATATCCAGAGCTACGATCCGCATCTGGAAGACGACCATCCCTATGCGGACCAGCCCTTTGGCACGCTGGGCATCGATGTTTCCATCGGCGTGCCGGAACTTTTGGGCAAGGGGCACGGTTCGGCGATCGTCAGGCAGTTTGCGGAGATGCTTTTCGAGGAAGGCACGCCGCGTGTGATCATCGATCCCAACCCGTCCAATCTTCGCGCCATCCGCGCCTATGAGAAGGCAGGCTTCCGCCAGCTTGGCCGCCGCACCTCCATCTATGGCGAAGCCATGCTGATGGTGCTGGACGAGGAAGGAAGCGATCAATGAGCATGATGGCGGCCGGCAAGGCCTCGCATCGGCGGATTTCCTTGCCGGCAGGTATCGCCATCGCGGCCGGGCTGATCGCTGCGCAGGCACTGATCCTTTACCTGATGGGTCGCCTGCCGGTCTGCGAATGCGGCTATGTGAAGCTCTGGCATGGCGTCGTCCAAAGCTCGGAGAACTCGCAGCACATCGCCGACTGGTACACCTTCTCCCACGTCATCCACGGCTTCCTGTTTTACATGCTTGCCTGGCTGGTGCTGCCCGGCCGGTCGATCTGGCTCAGGCTGGGGCTGGCGATCTTCGTGGAAGGCGCGTGGGAGATCCTGGAAAACAGTGACTTCATCATCAACCGCTATCGCGAAGAGACGATCTCGCTCGACTATTTCGGCGACAGCATCGTCAATTCGGTGTCCGACACGCTGGCCATGGTGCTGGGCTTTGTGATGGCCGCACGGCTACCTATATGGATCGTCGTTACCCTCGCCCTCGTCTTCGAATTTGGCGTCGGCTACCTTATCCGGGACAATCTGACACTCAACGTGATCATGCTGCTGCATCCGTTCGAGTTCATCAAGCAGTGGCAAAACGGGTTGTAGTAAGATCATGAGCACTTTTTCCCCGCGCGAAATCGTTTCGGAACTCGACCGCTACATCATCGGCCAGAAGGAGGCGAAGCGCGCCGTGGCGATCGCGCTGCGCAATCGTTGGCGCCGCCAGCAGCTCGACGGCCAGATGCGCGAAGAGGTGATGCCCAAGAACATCCTCATGATCGGGCCTACCGGCGTCGGCAAGACCGAAATCTCGCGGCGCCTGGCCAGACTCGCGGGCGCCCCCTTCATCAAGGTCGAGGCCACCAAGTTCACCGAGGTCGGCTATGTCGGCCGCGACGTGGAGCAGATCGTGCGCGATCTGGTCGAGGCGGCTATCGGCCTGGTGCGCGAGAAGATGCGCGAAGACGTCAAGGCGCGCGCCCATCTGAACGCCGAGGAGCGGGTGCTGGAGGCGCTGGTGGGCAGGACCGCCAGCCCGGCCACGCGCGATTCCTTCCGCAAGAAGCTGCGCGATGGTGAGCTGGACGACAAGGAGATCGAGATCGAGGTGGCCGACACCAGCACCCCGATCGGCGGCTTCGAGATTCCCGGCATGCCCGGCGCCAGCGTGATGAACATCGGCGACATGCTGTCGAAGGCGATGGGCGGCGCACGCACCAAGACGCGCAAGACCACGGTGAAGGACTCCTACGCCCTGCTGATCAACGATGAATCCGACAAGCTGCTCGATCAGGAAGAGGTGGTGCAGCGGGCACTGACCGCGACCCAGGACGACGGCATCGTCTTCCTCGACGAGATCGACAAGATCGCGGCGCGCGAGGGCGGCGTGGGCGCAGGCGTCTCCCGTGAAGGCGTGCAGCGCGATCTGCTGCCCTTGGTCGAAGGCACCACGGTGGCTACCAAATACGGGCCGGTGAAGACGGACCACATCCTCTTCATCGCTTCCGGCGCGTTCCACGTGGCCAAGCCATCCGACCTGCTGCCCGAGCTGCAGGGCCGCCTGCCGATCCGCGTCGAGCTGCGGGCGCTGGACAAGGACGACTTCAAGCGCATCCTGACCGAGACCGAAGCGAGCCTCATCAAGCAATATATCGCGCTGATGCAGACCGAGGGCGTGACGCTCGAATTCACCGACGACGCCATCGACGCGCTGGCCGGCATTGCGGTGGAGCTGAACGCCAGCGTGGAAAACATCGGCGCGCGCCGGCTGCAGACGGTGATGGAACGCGTGCTCGACGAGATCTCCTACGACGCGCCGGACCGCTTCGGTACCACGGTCAACATCGACGCGGCCTATGTGGAAAAGCAGGTCGGCGACCTTTCCCGCAACACCGACCTGTCGCGCTTCATCCTCTGAGGACCGCTGCGCCGCCCGCCACGGCCGGTTCGGCCAACCGCCAAGAAAAGCGCTCGACACCCTCGGGCGCTTTTCCTAATTTGCGCGCCTCGTGCCTTTCAGAAACGTCCCGGCGACTGATGAATAAATCTCCCCTCGTGGCCTTGGTGCTTGCTCTGGCATGCGGTGTCCCCCCCGCATCCGCCCAGACCGTCGTGCCGGCTGGAAACCGCAATGTCGAACAGCCGCCGGTGCCGGGGGCTTCGTCAAAGCGCACCCAGGCCGGCAAGACCAGCTTCGACGCCAAATACCGCAAGATCTATGCGCTTCTGAAGAGCGACGCCGGCTTGCGGGCCAAGATCCGTGAGGTCGCGGCCGAGTACCGGCTTGATCCCATTCACATCGTCGGCGCCCTGGTGGGCGAGCATACCTACAATGTCGATGCCTATGACCGGCTGCAGACTTATTATGTGAAGGCGGCGTCCTATCTCCTGAGCGGCCTCAGCTTCCGCCACAATGGCGAGGACATTACCGATTTCGTGCAGCGGCCCGAGTTTTCGACCTGCGCCGACAAGTCCGACAGCAACGACCTGTGGACCTGCCGCGAAACCGTGTGGGACCGGCAGTTCCGCGGCAAGACCGTGGGCGGCACCAGCTTTCCCGACAATCGCTTCAGCGCCAGCTTCTTCCAGCCGCTCTATGCCGGCCAGACCTTCGGCATCGGCCAGCTCAACCCGCTGACCGCGCTCAAGGCAAGCGACCTTGTGCACCGGGTCTCCGGCCTGCCGAGGCTCGATGCCAGCCGGCCCAACCAGGTCTATGAGACGATCATGGATCCGGACCTGACCGTCCCCTATGTCGCCGCGACCATCAGGATGTCGGTCGACGCCTATCGTGACATCGCCGGCTTCGACATTTCCAAAAATCCCGGCTTGACGGCGACGCTCTACAATGTCGGCAACCCGGAGGCCCGCGCCCATGCGCTGAAGGCAGAAAACCAGCAGCGGCAGAGCGAGGGACTGGAGCAGAAGCTGCCGCAGGAAAATTATTACGGCTGGCTGGTGAACGACAGGCTGGCCGAGCTGCAGGCGCTGTTTTAGGCCCTGCCCTCTGCACAGATGGCCGGCCGCGGTCAGCGCCGGCGCGCCTTTTCCACCTGCGAAATCAGGCTGCCGAGATCGTCCTCGTCGAGACGGCCGATGTTCTCGGCCAGCAGGTTGGCAAGCTCGGTCGCCGCCGGCGACAGCTCGGAAGTGTCGATCACCACGCGCGGATGCGAGCTTTCGGCCAGGCGCTGCAGTTCCTCTGCATCGTCCCAGATCACGTTGAAATAGCCGATGATCTTCTGCAGCAATGCCCAGGTCGGCGCGCCGCGCTTGCCGTGCTCCAGTGCCGAGAGATAGGCGGCGCTGACGCCGATCGCGGCGGCCATGTCCTTCTGGCTGACGCGTCTTTCACGCCGCAGCTGTTGCAGTTTCTGGCCGAACGGGGTCATGGCCTGGCCACCGGATGGCGGCGCAGCCTGATATAGAGCGCGCCGGCGCCGCCGTGCTTGCGGGCGGCATGGTCGTGGCTGCTGACCAGGACGCGGAACGGCGGCGTGGCCAGCCAGCCGGGGACGGCGCGCCGCAGCACCCCCTCGCCGCCCGAGGACGAGCCCTTGCCGGTGATGACCAGCACATAGCGCACGCCGCCGGCATAGGCCCGGCTGAGGAAGGACAGGAGCAGCGAATAGGCCTCTTCCTGCGTCATGCCGTGCAGGTCCACGCGACCTTCGATGGGCAGCCGGCCCTTGGCGAGCTTGTCATGCGTCTGGCTGTCGAAGGAATGGGTGATGGTCAGGCGCGGCTTGGCGGGGGCAGCAGGCGCCGGTTTTGCGGCGGGTTTTTCGGCCGCCATGGCCTGTTCCATGGTCATTGCCGGCTCAGGCGGCAGTTCCACCGCCATGCGGCCCTTCAAGGGCGTGGTCGACCGCGCAACCAGGCTCCACAGCACGCGGTCCTCGTCGCTCAGCGGCTTGCCGCGCCCGCCGCTCACGACATGGCTCCGCTGGCCAGCCCGCGCGGGAGCAGCGCAAAGAACTCGGCCGTGTTGCGAACCACCCCGGCAATCTCGCCCGCGGCGAAGCCGGAGCCTGCAAACAGGTCGCCGCGCGCCGGGCCGGTGATCGCCGAGCCCGTGTCCTGCGCGATCATCAGGCGCTGGAACGGCGCGCCGTCGAAGGCCGTAAGGGTCGGCGCATCGATGAAGAAGGGCGTGCCGAAAGTGTGCAGCAATCGGTCGACGGCAATGGAGCGGCCGGGCGTCAGCGGCACCTTGGCCGCCGCAATCGGGCCCAGCTCCGGACCCTCGACGGCCGCCTCGCGGAAGAAGATATAGGAGCGGTTGCGCCACAGGATTTCGCTCACGCGGTCCGGATTGGCTTTGAACCAGGCGCGGATCGACTGCATCGTGACCTTTTCCAGCTGGATTTCACCGAGTTCGGCCAGAACCCCGCCCGGACCGGTGAAACGTTGGCCTGTTTTTGCCGCATAGGTGACGCGCCGCAACGATCCGTCAGTCATGAGCAGACGGGCGGCACCCTGCACATGGACGAAGAAAGCATCGACCGGATCGGCCAGCCAGGCGACCTCCAGTCCCTGCCCCGCCAGCGCCCCCTGCTCTATCGCCGGCCGGTCGAAATACTCGACCGGGCCTTGTGGCGTCTGCCGCGCGAAGGCGAGATAGGGGTCCATGCCGGATGGGCGGTTGGCGTCGTCCACGTCTACCAGGTCGGCGGGTCGCGCCAGCAGCGGCACGCCAAAGCGATCGGTCCGGATGGGCGACGCTTCCACTTCCGGCTCATAGAAGCCGGTGACGAAACCGGACGGCCTGTCGTCGGGAATTATGCGTGCCGGGATAAAATGCCGTTCGAAGAACGCCTTAGCGTCCCGGATTTCGCAGGCGCGCGCATCGGCATAGGCATCGGCAAAGGCTGAGAATTCAACGCCGAGCGCGCCGGTGCGATAAGGCTTGCCCAGGACGTGGAAGGCCGAGCGCCGGAAGGCCGCATAGGCACCGGCACGCTGGTCCCGGCTCCAGCCGGGCACCTCATCGAATGAAACGATTTTGAAAACAGGCGATAGCGCCACCGGCCTGGCCCCCGCCCGGCGATCATTCTTCTTCTTCGGTCGCCACGAGCTTCCAGTTGGGATCGCGCGACCGGGTGTCGCGGGCGAAAGTCCACACATCCTTCACCTCGGCCACGGTCTCGGGATCGCCATCGATCACCTCGCCGGCCTTGTCGCGCGTGGCCGAGATCAGCTCGCTGACGATCCGCAGCGTCAGATGCGCCTCGCTGCCCTTCATCTCCGCGCTGACGATGTCGGCCTTGTCGATGCCGACGAAGGAAGACTGGATCCGTTCCGAACGGGCCTCGCGATCCGAGATCGCCGCGACGAAGCCATCATAGACCTCGCGCGAAAGCAGGTTCTTGAGCGTCTTGCGATCGCCGTCGGCATAGGCCATCACGATCATCTCGTAGGCCATCTTGGCGCCTTCGACGAAGCCTCTGGGATCGAATGAGGCGTCGGCATCCTTGATGGCGCGCAGGCCCTTGTTCAGATCGGTGTCGGGCTGGGCCACGGCATCGATCGCCGCATAGGCCTCGTCATTGTCGGCCGAAACGCGCTTGCGCGGCAGCGAAACGACGTTCTCCGCCTTCGCCGCGGCGTCCTTGTCGCCAGTGCGGCCGGCCGTATAGGGATCGAAAGGAGGGCGTTCGTTTCCAGTGCGGCGCCCGAGCACGTTGCGCAGCTGGAAGAAGATCACGACGGCCGCGATCAGAAAGAACAGTGTGCCGAAGTCGAAAAATTCCATATCTTCCGCCATACATCCCGTGTCTTGGGCCCGTGTCCCAGGCCGCCGGGAGCCGACATCGTGCCCGCTCCGCCGTATTCCGCGCCTTAGCCATGCATATAGAACGCAGGCAGCCCGCATTCAAATTAAAGGCATGCATACCTATCTATCGTATAATGTGCCAGCATGAGTGCAGGCATTTTGCGGGCAATCTAATACAGGCTGGTCAGTGCGCGTCTCCTCCCTCCCCTTCTTCCTGCTTCTGCTTCCGCTGATCGAGATCGCCGGTTTCGTCATCGTCGGCCGCCAGATCGGCGTGTTTCCCACTCTCGCGCTCACCGTGGCCACCAGCGTGGCCGGCGGAATGCTGCTGCGCCACCAAGGCTTTGGCGTCATGGCGCGCATCCGCAACGAGGTGGCGGCGGGCCGCGACCCGAGCCGCGAGCTGGCGCATGGCGTGATGATCATGCTGGCCGGCCTGCTGCTGCTCATTCCGGGTTTTTTCACCGACATCATCGGCATCCTGCTTTTCCTGCCGCCGGTGCGGGACCTGGGCTGGAATTTCCTGCGCCGGCGCATCGATTTCACCGTGGACTATGGCTTCATGGGCGGTTTTTCGCGCCGGCCGAGCGACGGCAAGACCATCGATCTCGACGAGGACGACTATTCCCGCGGGGCCGATCCGCGCTCGCCCTGGAGGCAGATCCGGGACGAGTGAGGCTGTTTGCGCGCTTCTGCGCAAAACCTTGTCTTGACATAAAGGCCATGCTAGCCAACGCTCGATTTCAATCCGGGCCGCCGGGCGGCTGAATGGAAGAGGAAATGGCTGATGGCCAACAATGAGAACCAGCCGGTGGGCAACGGAAACGGCACCAGCGTGCAGCCCACACTCAACGTACTTGCGCAGTATGTGAAAGACCTGTCCTTCGAGAGCCCGGGCGCGCCCAACTCGCTTCGCGGCCGCGACAAGGCCCCAGGCATCAACATCAATGTGAACGTCAACGCCAATCCGCTGTCGGATACGGAATTCGACGTCAACCTGACGCTCTCGGCCAAGGCTGCCTTCGACAGCGACGTGCTGTTCAACGTCGAGTTGGTCTATGGCGGCGTGTTCAAGATCGAGGGCTTCCCGCAGGAGCACATGCTGCCGCTGCTCTTCATCGAGTGCCCGCGCCTGCTGTTCCCGTTTGCGCGCCACATCATCGCCGACGCCACCCGCAATGGCGGCTTCCCGCCGCTGATGCTCGACCCGATCGACTTCGCGCAGATGTTCCAGCAGAAGATCGCCGAAGACCAGGCTGCCGCCAAGGTGCAGGTCAGCTAAGACACGGTCTATCGCTTTTCAAAAAAACCCGGCCTCGCGCCGGGTTTTGTTTTTGGCGGTCCTTTTCAGACGGCCGTCAGCTCGAAACTATGCCAGCGCTGCTTCCTGGCCTTCCGTCGGATTGTCGAGCTTGCGCCAGATCGCCTTTTCGCCAAGCCCTTCCACCAGCCGTGCATGGGCGGCAAGTTCGGCCTCGCTCAGGCGCGAGGGCAGCGGCTCCGGGCGCGGCGCGATCACGAAGTCCATCTGCGCGCCGCCGCTCTCGACCTGACCCAGCTCGGTACTCGCCTCGAGTACCAGGGCCGCCTGCTTGCCGCCGATCAGCTCGATATAGACCTCGGCCAGAAGCTGGGAGTCCAGCAGCGCGCCGTGGAAGGTGCGGTGGCTGTTGTTGATGCCATAGCGCCGGCACAGCGCGTCGAGCGAGTTCGGCCCCATCGGGTGCTTGCGCCGGGCGAGCACCAGCGAGTCGATCACCCTTTCGTCGTCGATCGCCGGGTGGCCGAGCCGCGCCAGCTCGGCATTGATGAAGCCCATGTCGAAGCTGGCATTGTGAGCGATCAGCTTGGCGCCTTCGAAGAAGGCCAGGAATTGTTCGACGATGTCCGGAAAGGTCGGCTCGTTGGCCAGGCGCTCGTTGCTGATGCCGTGCACGGCCAGCGCGTCGGGATGCACCTGCTTTCCCTGCGGGTTGATGTAGACATGGAAGGTCTGGCCGGTCGGGAAGCGGTTGACCAGTTCGATCGCGCCGATCTCGATGATGCGGTCCTCGCGGGAATCCAGGCCTGTCGTTTCCGTATCGAAAATGATCTCGCGCAACGAATCACTCCTTGCAGCGGCGGTGTGGCGGATCATATCCACATCGCCGCCGTGTTTTCCGCATTTCGCAGCCGCTGCCGTCGAAAAAGCGCAGCCGACTTGCCCGCCCTGATCAAACCGTCTGGCGGCAGCAGCGCCGGTATTACGATCTTTCGCCCGCGAGCGCAGCGGCGACCACCTGCCGCACGAGCTCTCTCGTGTGATCCAACTCGTGTCCGGTGTCGATGACGAAATCCGCGCGTGCGCGTTTCTCGGCGTCGGGAACCTGACGCGCGAGGATGCTGGCGAATTTCTCCTCGGTCATGCCCGGACGGCGCAGAACCCGTATGCGCTGCACGTCGGCCGGCGCGCTCACCACCACCACCTTGTCGACGCGGTCGCGGCCGCCGGTTTCGAACAGCAGCGGAATGTCGAGCACCGCCAGCGGCGCCCCGGCGGCGCGGTGGCGTGCCAGGAAGGCGTCAGCGTCGGCGCGCACCAGCGGATGGATGATGGATTCCAGCCGCTTCAGCGCCTCGGAATTGCCGAGCACCTTGCCGGCAAGCGTCGTGCGGTCGACCACGCCGTCGCGGACCGTGCCGGGGAACGCAGCCTCCACCAGGGGGGCCCCCGCCCCGGCATAGAGGCGATGCACCGCCTCGTCGGAATCGTGAACGGGAATGCCGGCTTCGGCGAACATCTTCGCCGCGGTGGACTTGCCCATGCCGATCGATCCGGTCAGGCCGAGCACGATCATCTGGCGGCACCCAGGTCGGCCACGATCAGATTGCGCAGTTCCGGCGTCACTGCAGGGCGGATGCCGAACCAGCGTTCGAAGCCGGGAGCCGCCTGATGGAGCAGCATGCCGAGGCCATCCACCGTCTTCAGCCCCCGCGCTTTGGCCGCGGCCAGAAGCGGCGTTTCCAGCGGCACATAGACAATGTCGGTGACCACGGCGCTGTCGGGCAAGGCCGACGGATCGATCGGCAGTTCTTCGTTGCCATGCATGCCGAGCGAGGTGGTGTTGATGAGAAGCCCCGTCTCGGGCAGGAACTCGCTTGCCGCGGCCAGCGGATGCGCCGAAACGCCGGCGCCGAAGCTGTCGGCCAGTTCCTGGGCCCGCGCGACCGTGCGGTTGACGATGCGGATGTTGCGGATGCCGCGCAGCTTCAGCGCATGAACGATGGCGCGCGCGGCCCCGCCAGCGCCCAGCACCAGCGCCGCATCGGTCTTGTCCCAGCCAGGCGCATACTCGTCGAGATTGGCGGCAAAGCCATAGGCATCGGTGTTGCCGCCCCACAACTTGCCATCCTCGAACCAGACCGTGTTCACCGCGCCGATGGCTTCGGCGGCCTCGTCGCGGCGGTCGACCAGGCGAAAGGCGGCCTCCTTGTGCGGGATGGTGACATTGCCGCCGGCAAAGCCTTGCGCCGCGAGCCCCTTCAGGAAGTCGCCGAACCTCTCCGGCGCGACGTCAATGGCGGTGTAGGTGCCGGCGATGCCGTTGGCCTTCAGCCAGAAGCTGTGGATCTTGGGCGAACGCGAATGAGCGATGGGGTGGCCGCAGACGAAAGCCTTCGTTTCAGTCTCAGCCATCTATCGCTCCAAGCTTGCGCAGTTCCTCGAGCAGCGGCAGCAGCGGCAGCCCGACAATGGTGAAATAATCGCCATCGATCTTCTCGAAAAGCTGGATGCCCTGGCCCTCGATCTGATAGGCGCCCACGCTCGACAGCGCCTTGGCGCCCACCTTGGCGAGGTGCCGGCCGATGAAGGCGGGTTCGAGCTTGCGCATGGTCAGCCGCGCCACCGGCACCGCGCTCCACAACAGCTTGCCGTCGCGCACCAGAACAACCGCGCTGTTGAGTTGATGCGTCTGGCCGGAAAGGTCCAAAAGATGCCGCCGCGCGGCTTCCATGTCGGCGGGCTTGTGGAAGATGCGGTCTTCCAGCGACAGCGTCTGGTCGCAGCCGATGACCAGCGCGCCGGGATGCTTTTCGCTGACATGCAGCGCCTTGGCCTCGGCCAATATCAGCGCCACCTCCTCCGGAGTTACGCCGCTTTTTTCCAGCGGCGCCTCCAGCGCCCGCTCGTCCAGATCGGCCGGCACGGCCGAAAATTCCACGCCAGCATTTGCCAGGAGCGCCTTCCTGAAAGGGCTGCCCGACGCCAAGATGATCTTTTCCGCCATGCGGCTTCTCCTGTTGGCCGACCAATCGCCCCGCCCGAAGCACGATCGTTGGCAGCGTTTCGCCCGCCGACAAAGATCATGCAGCAAAACAAAAGTTTAGGGCACGAGGCCGGTTCAAGCGAGAGGCGCCCCGCTCTATCGCGTCCTGCTGCGCAGGGCAACGATCGCGGCGGCCGTTTCCTCGATGGAGCGGCGGCTGACATCGATCATCGGCCAGTTGTGGCGGGTGCAGATCTGCCTGGCATAGGCGAGTTCCTCGGCGATTGTGGCCCGGTCGATATAGGTCTGCGAGTCGAAGCCTGTGCTGGTGCCCAGTAGCCGGTTCTGCCGCACCTGCGATATGCGCTCGGCAGTGGCGATCAGGCCGACGATGAGCGGCTTCCTGGCATGGGCCAAGCTTTCCGGCAGCGGCACGCCAAGCACGATCGGCACATTGGCGGTCTTGATGCCGCGATTGGCCAGATAGATGCTGGTCGGGGTCTTGGAGGTGCGCGATATGCCGATCAGCACGATGTCGGCTTCCTCGATGTCACTCGGAAGCTGGCCGTCATCATGCTCCATGGTGAAGTTCAGCGCGTCGATGCGCCGGAAATATTCGGCATCCAGCACATGCTGCGCGCCCACGCGCCGCCCGGCCGGCGTGCCGAGATAGGACTGGAACACCGACAGCACCGGCTCCAGCACCGAAACATAGGGCAGACCCATGGCCGCGCAGCGGCTGTCGATCATGCGGGCAAGCTTCTGGTCCACCACCGTGTAGAGCACGATGCCCGGCTCTTCCTCGATGTCATCGAAAACCTTCATCAACTGCTTCTCGGTGCGGATCAGCGGGTAGATGTGCTCGATGGCCCTGGCGTCCTTGTATTGCGCGGAAGCCGCGCGCCCGGCGGCCAGCAGCGTCTCGCCGGTGGCGTCCGAGATCAGGTGGAGATGGAAGAAGCTCTGGGGTTTGTTCACAAGGATGGCCCGGGTCTGTGGTCAAATGTGGATAAAGGGGGACCTTTTGGCCCCCCTGTGAGTTGAGACTGTATCAGATAGCCACTTGTCCACAATTCACCCCGCTGTCAGTTCGGAATCCGCGCCGGGGATGAGAATGGGGATAAGTCTAACCACGATCGCCCGATCACCAATCGGCCCCAAATCGCCTGCCCCGCAAGCCCTTGTAATCTCGGACTCAATTCGGATAATCCCCAGACTTGTCCAATCCACACCGCGGAAAGCGCGACATTATGCTTTCTGGCGCTCGGGCTGCTCGCGTGGATAAGTGGCAATTCTCGATTCCAACAGAGTCTAATAATCAGAAGACTCTTCTCTCTTAGAAATTATATTTTTTAAAAGAACCGGGAGAACGAAGCTTCATGATGACAAGACGCGCCATGCTGGATGTCCTGAAAGGCGAACCGGTTTTTCCGCCGCCGCTCTGGATGATGCGCCAGGCGGGCCGCTATCTGCCGGAATACCGCGAGGCCAGGAAGAAGGCCGGCGGCTTCCTCGACCTGTGCTACAACCCCGACTTCGCGGTCGAAGTGACCTTGCAGCCGATCCGGCGCTTCGGCTTCGACGCGTCGATCCTGTTTTCCGATATTTTGGTTGTCCCGCATGCGCTCGGCCGCGACCTGCGCTTTGAAGAGGGCCGCGGCCCCCTGATGACGCCGATGAGCGCTGCCGACGTCGACAGGCTCGACGGCTCGACCTTCCACCAGAGGCTGGCGCCGGTCTACGAGACGGTGAGGCGGTTGCGCGCGGAACTGCCCCAGGAAACCACGCTGATCGGCTTCTGCGGCGCCCCCTGGACGCTGGCGACCTACATGATCGCCGGCCACGGCACGCCCGACCAGGCGCCCGCGCGGCTGTTCGCCTTCCGCCATCCGGAAGCGATGGAACGCTTGCTGGCGGTGCTGGTGGACTACTCCGCGCAATATCTGATCCGCCAGATCGAGGCGGGCGCCGACGTGGTGCAGATCTTTGACTCCTGGGCGGGCATTCTCGACGAGGCCACCTTCGAGGCGCTGTGCGTGAAGCCGGTGGCCGAGATCGTGCGCAGGGTTCATGCGGTTCACCCCGGCGTACCTGTAATCGCCTTCCCGCGGGGCGCCGGCACGCGCTATGACAGCTACAGGCAGAAGACGCAGGTTGCGGGGCTTGGCCTCGACTGGACCGTGCCGCTATCGCAGGCGCGCCAATTGCAGGCGGGCGGCGCCGTGCAGGGCAACCTCGATCCGCTGCGCCTGGTTGCTGGCGGCCGGGCACTGTCCGAGGGCGTCAGCGCCATTCTCGACGCGCTGGGCAAGGGCCCGCTCATTTTCAACCTCGGCCATGGCATCACGCCGGATACGCCGATCGAGCATGTCGAGGCGATGGTCCGCCAGGTGAGGAGCTTTTCCGGACGATGAGCGCGACGAACACGACTGAGACGAGCGGAGCCAAGGCCATGCAGCGCGCAGCCGCGGCAATTGCCATCTTCGTGGTTCTGGCCGCGCTGCTCTTCTACTTCGCGCCTGATAATCTCTATCTCTGGGCCAAGGCCATTCACGTGGTCGCGGTGATCTCCTGGATGGCGGGCATGCTCTATCTGCCGCGGCTGTTCGTCTACCATGCCGATGCCGAAAAGGGCTCCGTGCAGTCGGAAACCTTCAAGGTGATGGAGCGCCGCCTGCTGCGCGCCATCATCAATCCGGCCATGATCGTCACCTGGGTTTTCGGCCTCTGGCTTGCCTGGGAGCGCTTTGGCTTCCACGGCGGCTGGCTGCACGCCAAGATCGCGCTGGTTGTGCTGATGTCTGGCGTACACGGCTATCTCTCCGCTTCGGTGCGCCGTTTTTCCCAGGACAGGAACGCCAGGCCGGCCCGGCACTGGCGGATGGTCAACGAGATTCCCACCGTGCTGATGATCCTCATCGTCATTCTGGTGGTTGTAAAACCGTTCTGACGCCTTAAATCCTTATCAAAAGGTGCCTTGCCCTTTGTCACGGGGGCAGATAAAAGACGATTCTTCCTTCCCGCCTGCGCCTTCCTTGCTGACATAACGGTCGCGCCCGGCACTCCATCGCATTCGTCGATATCTTTCTCCCCGATCCCCCTTTCAGAGTCCGTCCATGCAGGAAATGAAACTCCAGGAGTTCAAGAACAAGAAACCGACCGATCTCGTTGCATTCGCCGAGTCGCTGGAGGTCGAGAACGCCAGCGTCATGCGCAAGCAGGAGCTGATGTTCGCCATCCTCAAGAAGCTGGCGGCCCAGGACGTCGAGATCATCGGTGACGGCGTGGTCGAAGTGCTGCAGGACGGTTTCGGCTTTCTGCGCTCGGCCAATGCCAACTATCTGCCGGGCCCCGATGACATCTACATCTCGCCCTCGCAGATCCGTCGCTTTTCGCTGAAGACCGGCGACACCGTCGAAGGCCCGATCCGCAGCCCGAAGGAGGGCGAGCGCTATTTCGCCCTTCTCAAGGTCAACACCATCAACTTTGACGATCCGGAGAAGATCCGGCACAAGATCCACTTCGACAACCTGACCCCGCTCTATCCGAATGAGCGGATCAAGATGGAAGTCGACAACCCGACCACCAAGGACATCTCGCCCCGCGTCATCGACCTGGTGGCGCCGCTCGGCAAGGGCCAGCGCGGCCTGATCGTGGCGCCGCCGCGCACCGGTAAGACCGTCCTGCTGCAGAACATCGCGCATTCGATCACCACCAACCATCCGGAATGCTACCTGATCGTTCTCCTGATCGACGAGCGCCCGGAAGAAGTGACCGACATGCAGCGCTCGGTGAAGGGCGAGGTCGTGTCCTCGACCTTCGACGAGCCGGCCGCCCGCCACGTGCAGGTGGCCGAAATGGTCATCGAGAAGGCAAAGCGCCTGGTCGAGCACGGCCGCGACGTGGTTATCCTGCTCGATTCCATCACGCGCCTCGGCCGCGCCTACAACACCGTCGTGCCGTCCTCCGGCAAGGTGCTGACCGGCGGTGTCGACGCCAACGCGCTGCAGCGCCCCAAGCGCTTCTTCGGCGCGGCGCGCAACATCGAGGAAGGCGGTTCGCTGACCATCATCGCCACTGCGCTGATCGACACCGGCAGCCGCATGGACGAGGTGATCTTCGAAGAGTTCAAGGGTACGGGCAACTCGGAAATCGTTCTCGACCGCAAGGTGGCCGACAAGCGCATCTTCCCGGCCATCGATATCCTCAAGTCCGGAACGCGCAAGGAAGACCTCCTGGTGGCGCGTCAGGACCTGCAGAAGATCTTCGTCCTGCGCCGCATCCTGGCGCCGATGGGAACCACCGACGCGATCGAGTTCCTCATCGACAAGCTCAAGCAGACCAAGACCAACGGCGATTTCTTCGATTCGATGAACACCTGACCGGACGCTCGCCAGGCGGGCGCTCCAGCATGGGCCGAGGCAGCGACTCGGCCCCATTTGGCTAAGGAACGTTGAAGCCCGCGGGCTTACGCTAACCGGCGTAGGGCACGTTCGAGTTCCGCTGGATCGGAAATAACAGGCAGACAGAGCGGGCCGGTGCACAGATATGCGCCGGCCTGTTTCGTGGACGGATAGGTCCCGCCTGGCAGCTTGGGCAGCTCGTCGGACGAGCCTACCGGGATTGTGATGTCGACCCGCCTCGGATCCGGGCTTCGATTCGCTTCCGGAACGAATCTCGGCGCGGCTGGATCGTCCACCATGACCAGCTTCATCGGCGCCAGCACCAGCGCACAGGCGTTGACGATGCCGGCCTGTCCGAATTGCTGGCGGCTGGCTCTGCCGGCGGCATGTTCCGCGACACGCCAAACCTTGTCCTGTAGCTCGGCCGATCCTGTGACGCTCGCCAGCCTCGTTATTGCCTCGATGATCTGGCTGGTTGCGGAAGGGATGGCTTCGTCGACGTCGCCGCGAATGCGGATCGGAACGTCGGCGGCATCAGATGCGGTCAGAAAATGGCCGTTGCCCTCATTGTCCAGATACCAGCGGTCCAGTTCCGCCAGGAAGCGTTCGGCCTGCGCGACATAGGCCTGCTTGCCCGTCGCCTCATAAAGGGCGATCGCGGCATTGGCCATGGCGGCATAATCGCTGGAAAGCGCTGGATAAAGCGCGCGGCTGCCCAGGATTGAATGCGGCAAGCGCCCGTCGGCATCCGCATGAGAGACGACGAACTCGAACGCCGCCTCCCCCGCCGCAATCCATTCCTGGCGCGACAGCGCACGACCGCATTCGGCAAGTGCCGTGATAAGCAGCCCGTTCCAGTCGGCAAGAACCTTGTCGTCCCGCCCTGGCCGCACGCGCTTCTCGCGAACAGCAAGCAGCTGCTGTTTCAACCGGGCGACTTCCTGCGGATGCTCCAGCTCATGCCGGCTCTGGTCCGGCGTCTGGTGAATGATCGGCTTGCCTTCCCAATTCGCGGGCGCGGCGAGGCTGAAGCTTTCGAAGAATGCCGGCGCGCCGTCGCCGAGAGCGGCTTCGATCTCGGCCTTGCTCCAGGTGTAAAACAGACCCTCTTCGCCCTCGCTGTCCGCATCGAGACTGGAAGCGAAGCCGCCGCCCTGCACGCGCATTTCGCGCAAGAGCCAAGTCACAGTTTCTTCGATTCGCCGCCGGAACAATTCCCTTCCGGTCGCAGCCAGAAGCCAGTTGGCCTGCCGCAACAGCTGCGCATTGTCGTAGAGCATCTTCTCGAAATGCGGCACCAGCCATTCGGCGTCGGTAGAATAGCGCGCGAGCCCGCCGCCGACATGATCGTAGATGCCGCCGCGCAGCATGTGCTCGAAACTTCCGGTAACGGCATCGCGATGCTCAATCGCGCCGTTCTTCAGCCAGCTCAGCCACAGCGTTTGCATGAATGGCGCGTTGGGGAACTTTGGCGCGCGACGCAAGCCACCGGCCTCGCGGTCGATCATCCCGTTGATGCCGTCTGCAAGCGCCCCAAGTTGGGAATCGGAGAGTTGCGCCGGCGCATGGCTGGCTGCCAGCCGCGTAGCGATATGCGATCTCAGCTGCTCGCCGCTCGCGGCCAGGCTTTCCCTCTTCTCCTGCCAGGCCTTGTTGACGGCCTCAAGCACCTGGACAAAACCGGGGCGGCCATAGCGTGTCTCTTTCGGAAAATAGGTGCCGCCCCAGAACGGCTTGGCATCCGGTGTCAGGAACATGGTTAGCGGCCAGCCGCCCTGCTCGCCCATTGCCGTTAGCGCGGCCATATAGATCTGGTCGATGTCCGGCCGTTCCTCGCGATCGACCTTGATATTGACGAACAGACGGTTCATGACGGCGGCGACATCTTCGCTCTCGAAGCTCTCATGCGCCATGACATGGCACCAGTGGCAGGCTGCATAACCGACCGACAGCAGGATCGGCTTCTGGGTCTCAATGGCCTCAGCCAGCGACTCGGGCGACCAAGCCCGCCAGTGGACGGGATTTTGGCCGTGCTGGCGCAGATAGGGGCTGGTTTCTTCGGACAGAAGATTTTCGGCCGGCAGCGGCAAGATGTGCACCTCACGCAAACAGTTGCTATTGGAAGATTAGGGCGCAAGGGAAACGCGAGCAAATGATATTCCAGGACACCATCGTAGCCCTGTCGAGCGGTCGTCTGCCTTCAGGGATCGCAGTCATCCGCATTTCCGGCCCGCAGACTCGATTCGCTCTCGAAACGATGCTTGGGAAAGTACCCTCCCCGCGCAGCGCCCGCTTCACTGCTTTTCACGCTCCGGATGGCAGACTTCTGGATCAGGGTATTGCGCTGTTCTTTCCCGGCCCGGCCAGTTTCACGGGGGAAGATTCTGCCGAGCTTCATGCCCATGGCGGACGCGCCGTGGTCCAGGCTGTCACCGAAGCCCTCACTTCGCTGGAGGGGCTTCGTCTGGCCGAACCCGGCGAATTCACGCGTCGTGCCTTTCTCAACGGCAAGGTCGATCTTTTGGAAGCCGAGTCCCTCGCCGACCTGGTTTCCGCCGAGACCGAGGCGCAGCGGCGCTTTGCGGTACAGAACGCCGAGGGCAGGCAAAGCGGGCTCTATCTCGATTGGCGCCGCCGCCTGATCCACGCCCGCGCCATGATCGAGGCCGAGATGGATTTTTCCGACGAGGCTGACATTCCCGGCTCTGTCTCTTCAACCGTGTGGACGGATGTCGCTGCCATGATCGATGAGATCCGCTGCCACGTGCAGGGCTTTCACCGCGCCGAAATCATTCGGGACGGTTTCGATGTGGTCATCATCGGCGCACCCAACGCCGGCAAGTCGAGCCTCTTGAACATGCTTGCGCGCCGCGAGGTGGCGATCGTCACCGACGAGCCGGGCACCACGCGGGACCTGGTGGAAGTGGTGCTCGATCTCGACGGCGTGAAAGTGCGCCTCACCGACACCGCCGGCATCCGCGAGGCCCCGGGCAAGGTGGAAGCGATCGGCATCGGCAGGGCGCTGTTACGGGCGCGCACCGCCGACCTTATTCTCCACCTGGAAGATGTCACTACTTCCGAC
>JAEWHN010000151.1 GCA_023387775.1 Pseudomonadota bacterium
AATGAACGGCGCGGTGTTGTGCGCCGACCAATAGCAGCCGGATTGGGAGCAAAATGCCGCTTCGCGTCATCTTCATGGGTACGCCGGATTTTTCCGTGCCGACGCTGGCCGCCATCGCGGCGGCCGGGCATGAGGTGGCATGCGTCTACACCCAGCCGCCGCGCCCGGCAGGCCGGCGCGGGCTGGAACTGACGCCCTCGCCGGTGCAGCGCGAGGCCGAAAGGCTGGACATCGAGGTGCGCACGCCGCTGTCGCTGAAGGGCGAGGCCGAGCAGGCGGCGTTTCGCGCGCTTGGCGCCGATGTCGCCGTGGTAGTGGCCTATGGGCTGCTGCTGCCGAAGGCCATCCTCGAGGGCACAAGGCTCGGCTGCTACAACGGCCACGCCTCGCTTCTGCCGCGCTGGCGCGGGGCCGCCCCCATCCAGCGGGCGATCATGGCGGGCGACGGCGAAACCGGCATGATGGTGATGAAGATGGATGCCGGGCTCGACACCGGCCCGGTGGCGTTGACCGCGAAGGTTGAGATCGGCCCGGACATGACGGCCGGGGAGTTGCACGACCGGCTGATGGAAACCGGCGCTGGCCTGATGGTCGAGGCACTGGCAAAGCTGGAGCGGGGTGACCTGCCGCTGACGCCTCAGCCCGAGGACGGCGTGGTCTATGCCAAGAAGATCGACAAGGCCGAGACCCGCATCGACTGGGCGCAGCCGGGCTCGGAAGTGCACAACCACATTCGCGGCCTGGCGCCTTTCCCAGGTGCCTGGTGCGAGGTGACGATGGGCGGCAAGGCCGAGCGGCTGAAGGTGCTGCGCACGACGCGTGGCGAGGGAAGTGGCGCCCCGGGCGAGATACTGGACGAATCTCTCACGGTTGCCTGCGGCGAAGGAGCCGTGCGCCTGCTGGAAGTGCAGCGCGCCGGCGGTAAAATCATTTCGGCGGAAGAATTTTTGCATGGGGCCAAGCTCGGCAAGGGAGAAAAGCTCTCATGAGCACGGTGACCGTAAGGCAGGCGATGCCTGAGGACCGGAAGGCGATTTTCAACGTCCAGGAGCGCGCCTTCGGGCGCAAGCATGAGGCTGATCTTGTCGAGCGCATTGTGGCCGACGGCGAGCAGCTCCTGGAACTGGTTGCCGAGAAGGACGGCCACATCGTCGGGCATGTGCTGTTCTCGCGGCTGCTGGTCGATCCCGAGGGCACGCCATTCGATGCCGTTTCGCTGGCGCCGCTGGCGGTGGATCCCGACTATCAGGGGCAAGGCGTGGGCAGCGCGCTGGTGAGGCGCGGGCACGAGATTTTGCAAGCGCGCGGCGAGAAGCTCTCCATCGTAGTGGGCGATCCGGCCTATTACGGCCGCTTCGGCTATGCGCGCGCGGGCGCCGAGAAATTCATGAGCGACTATCAGGGCGATGCCATGCAGGCACTTTACTGGGGCGAGGCCCCGACCAGCGGCCAGCTGGCCCATCCCCGCGCCTTTGCCGGTTGGTGAGCAGTGCCGCGCTATCGCCTCGACATCGAATATGACGGAACCGCCTATGCCGGCTGGCAGCGCCAGGACGGGCCGGCCACGGTGCAGGGCGCCATCGAACAGGCCATCAAGGGTTTTTCCGGCCAGGAGGTGACGCTGCGCGGCGCCGGCCGCACCGATGCGGGCGTGCATGCCACCGGGCAGGTTGGCCATGTCGACCTCGACAAGAATTGGCGCGACGACACGGTTCGTGATGCCCTGAACGCGCATCTGCAAATGGCCGGCGAGGCGGTGGCGATCCTGGCCGCGCGCATGGTGCCGGACGATTTCGACGCGCGCTTTTCCGCCACCGGCAGGCAATATCTCTACCGCATCCTCAACCGCCGCGCGCCGGCCGCATTGGAGGCACACCGCGTCTGGCTGGTGCAGAAGCCGCTGGACGCCGAGGCCATGCAGGCGGCGGCGCAGGTGCTGGTGGGGCGGCACGACTTTACCACCTTCCGCTCGCAGCAGTGCCAGGCGGCCAGCCCCATACGCACGCTCGATCGCTTCGACGTCGTGCGCCGTGGCGACCTCATCGAGATCCATGCCGCCGCGCGCTCATTCCTGCACAACCAGGTGCGCTCCATGGTGGGCACCATCAAGCGGGTGGGCGAGGGGGCGTGGACGGCGCAGGACGTGAAGGATGCGCTTGAGGCGAAGGACAGGGCAGCCTGCGGCACGGTGGCACCGCCGCAAGGGCTTTACCTGACCGGGGTCGACTACCCGGAGGCGTAGATTCCGAAAACGGACTGCAGCACTACCAGAACGGTGATCGAGGCGGCCAGCATGCCGGCAAAAACTGCGCTGCCGAAGGCGGTGCCCTTGGCGATGACCACATTGGTGAGACGCCAGGTGAGCACCATCGACAGGCTGAACAGCGCCAGCGACACCGCCGTGAAGAACCCCGAATTGGCCGGCAGGACGAGCCGCAGCAGGGCGGCAGGCAGCAGCAGCCAGGACAGGATTGCGGTGCCCCAGTTCAGCGCCACGACATATTGCACGAAGCGGTCGCGGATGCCGGCCAGCGGCGCGGCGAAGGCGAGCGCCACCAGCGGCAGTATCCAGGTGCCGAGGTCCACCACCGCAAGCCGCAGCAGATAGGAGAAGGGCCCCACCGGCGCCGCCGGATCGGCGCCGAGTTCCTTGGCGGTGCCCACCCAGCCCACGATCAGCGGCGGCAGCGCGATCACGATGGCGAAAAAGGAATTCCAGAAACCGTCCGCCGAGATGTCGAGCAGGCCGAGGCCGTCCCGGCGGCCTGTCATCAGTCGCCAGGCGCCGACCAGATATCGCTCTATGTCGTCGGCGGGCGGCATTGTCAGCCTCGTTCGAACCAGTCCCGGATGAATCGAGCGTAGATATCGGTCAGAGTCTCGAGGTCGGCAACCGCCACGCGCTCGTCGACCATGTGCATCGTCTTGCCGACCAGGCCGAATTCGACCACCGGGCAGTGGTCCTTGATGAAGCGTGCGTCCGACGTGCCGCCGGAGGTCGACAGCCCGGGCTTGCGCCCGGTGACGGCTTCGACCGAGCCGCTCAGCGTCTCGATCAGCTTCTCGTCGCGGGTGAGAAAGACGTGGCTCGGCCCATCGCGCCAGGCGAGCTCGAACTCGATGGGCTCCTTGCGGCCCTTGCGGTATTTCTTGCGGCCGGCAGCGACGTCGAGCCGGTTGTGGATCTCGGCCTGGATGGTCTCGGCCGTCCAGCTGTCGTTGAAGCGGGTGTTGAAGGTGGCTGTCGCCTTGGCCGGGATGACATTGGTGGCCGGATTACCCACGTCGACAGTGGTGATCTCCAGATTTGTCGGCTGGAAATCCTTCGTGCCCTCGTCGAAGTCGGGCACCAGAAGGGCGTCGAGCAACGTCATCAGGCCGCGCACGGGGTTGTCGGCCAGGTGCGGGTAGGCGGCGTGGCCCTGGCGGCCGTTGACGGTGACGGTGCCGGACAGCGAGCCGCGCCGGCCGATCTTGATCATGTCGCCGAGGACGTCGGGGTTGGTCGGCTCGCCGACGATCGATGCATCCCAGGTCTCGCCCTTGGCCGCCGCCCAGTCGAGCAGCTTGGTGGTGCCGTTGATGGCCGGGCCTTCCTCGTCGCCGGTGATTAGCAGCGAAACGGAACCCTTCGGCTTGCCATGCGCCTCGATGTGGCGGGCAAGGGCTGCCACGAAGCAGGCGATGCCGCCCTTCATGTCCACCGCACCGCGTCCGTACATCTCGCCATTGTCGACGGTCGCCGAGAAGGGCGGGTGCTTCCACGCAGCCTCGTCGCCCACCGGCACCACGTCGGTGTGGCCGGCAAACATCAGGTGCGGGCCGTTGCCGGAGAGCCGGGCATAGAGGTTTTCAATGTCGGGCGTGCCTTCCTCGGAAAACACCGGCCGCTCGACCGTGAAGCCGAGCGGCTTCAGCATGGCTTCGAGCGCGGTGAGCGCGCCGCCCTCGGCGGGCGTCACGGAGGGGCAGCGGATCAGGGCGGCGAGGTTTTCGGCGGGATCTTTTGGCAGCATCATGGCGATGAGGGATAGTCGAAAGCGGCGCGGCTGTCACGCCCGAGATGGCCGCCGCAGAGCCTTGCCGGGCCTATGGTTTTCGTGCCGTATAGCGCTGCGCCGAAAGAGGTTTTTCCCCATGGTCGGTACAAACACCCGGATAGTCATCGCCGGCGCCGGCAGCATAGGGTGCTATGCCGGCGGCTGCCTGGCGCTTGCGGGCCGCAAGGTGCGGTTTCTTTGCCGGCCGAGGATCGAGGCGATGTTGCGAGCCGGCGGCCTGCGCGTCACCGATCTCGACAGCCGCGACGCGCGGCTGGACGCAGCGGAGCTTTCCGCAACCGCCGAGCCGGCCGAGGCGCTGGCCGATGCCGGCGTGATACTGGTCACCGTCAAGAGCGGGGCGACGGAAGAGATGGCCGGGCTCATCGCGGCCCATGCGCCGGCCGACGCGGTGGTGGTCAGCCTGCAGAATGGCGTCGACAATGCCGGCAGGCTTCAATCCCTGCTTGGCAGCAGGCACGTGCTGGCCGGCATGGTGCCGTTCAACGTGGTACAGGCGAGCGAGGCAGACGGCCTGCATGTCCATCGCGCCACCGAAGGAACGGTGCTGATCGAGGATCGCGTGCCGGGGCTTGCCGAACTGCTCGATGTCGAGGGTTTTGCGGTCGAAACGCATAGCGACATGCCGGGAGTTCTGTGGGGAAAGCTCCTGCTCAATCTCAACAATGCGCTGGTGGCGCTGTCGGGCCTGCCTCTGGCCGCGCAACTTGCCGATCGCCGCTGGCGGGTGATTCTGGCACGCCAGATCGAAGAGGCGCTCACGGTGCTGAAGGCGGCGCGGGTCGAGCCGGGCAGGGTAGGCGGCCTGCGCCCGGCGCTGCTGCCGATGCTGCTGCGCCTGCCGGACTGGCTCTTCAGGCTCGTGGCGAGACGCATGCTGGCGGTGGACCCGCAAGCGCGCTCTTCGATGTGGGAGGACCTCCAGCGTGGCCGGCCGACCGAGATCGACGAGTTCCAGGGCAAGATCCTGCACCTGGCGCGGGAGACGGGAACGCCGTCGCCGCTGACGACTCGCCTGGAGCGGCTGGTGCGGGAAGCCGAGGCCATCGGAGCGGGTTCGCCGCAGCTTTCGCCCGAGGCAGTGCTGGACGAGGAAGCCGTGCGCCGCATATGAAGGGCAAGCGACCGGCACGGTGGACCGCGCCGGCCGGCACCACTAGATGGGCCGTTCAAGGCCGGGAACGAAAAGATGCCATCAGCCCTGTCTTCGCTCACCACCATCGGCTTCGACGCCGACGACACGCTGTGGCAGAACGAGCAGTTCTTCCGGCAGACGGAGAGGCACTTTGCCTCGCTGCTGGCAGAGCACGCAGAGGGCCACGACATCGAGGCGCGGCTCCTGGAGGCGGAGAGGCGCAACCTTGCCCTCTACGGCTTCGGCATCAAGGGCTTCACCCTTTCGATGATCGAAACGGCGCTGGAGATCAGCGGCGGCAAGGTGCCGCCAAAGGTGATTCGCGAAATCCTCGACGCCGGCCGCGACATGCTGAGCCACCCGGTGGAGACGCTGCCGCATGTGCGCGAGACGCTGGAGGAACTGGCTGGTGCCTACCGGCTGGTGCTGATCACCAAGGGCGACCTTTTCGACCAGGAGCGCAAGCTGGCGCAATCGGGGCTGGGGGAGCTGTTCGACGCGGTAGAGATCGTCAGCGACAAGAACCCGGCCACCTATCATCGTGTCTTCAACCGCCATGGCGACGGGCCGGGCCGCAGCATGATGGTGGGCAATTCGCTGAAGTCGGACGTGGTGCCGGCGATCGAGGCGGGAAGCTGGGGCGTCTATGTCCCGCACGACCTGACCTGGGTGCTGGAACACGCCGAGGAGCCGACCGCAGCGCCGCGGTTCTGCCGGCTGCAGCATCTCGGCGAACTGGGCGAGCTGATCGAAAGGCTTGGGCGGGGCTGAGGAATGCCCGCTCGCGCAAGAAGCGCTGCTAGGTGACCGAATTGGTGTAGCGGCCGTAGCGGTTGCGGCCTGTGCTTCCCGGCATGATGCAAAGCACCAGGAAGGCGACGATCGACACCACAGGGATGAACAGCGCGACGGCCATGATGCCGGGCTTGTCCATGTCGTGCAGGCGTTTGACCGCTGCGGCGATGTGCGTCCACAGGAAAACCACGAAGGTCATGCCGAACACCGCCGACCAGGCCTGCGCGGCCGCGCTGTCGGCCGGAACCCGGGTGAACTGATAGAGCGGGAACGACACCACCATCAGCATGAACAGGAACGCCAGCAGGAAGGCAGCCCGCCCGATGCGGCCGGTGAAGCGGAAGAACAGCCAGATGAATTGATCTTTGTCAGGCAAGTGGGTCCGGTCCGTATTGGTTTGCGCCCCTGGCCATCGCGAGCGCGCTGGTTGCGCGCCCGCGGTAGCGGAAAGTGCTTTCGTTTCGCCGAAAGATCAATCTCTCAGCAGCTCGTTGATCGAAGTCTTGGAGCGGGTCTGGGCATCGACGCGCTTGACGATGACGGCGCAGTAGAGGCTGGGGCCCGGCTGCCCGTTGGGCAGCGGCTTGCCCGGCAGCGAGCCGGCGACCACGACGGAATTGGCCGGCACTTCGCCATAGGTGATCTCGCCGGTGGCGCGGTCGACGATCTTGGTCGACTTGCCGATGAACACGCCCATGCCCAGCACCGAGCCTTCGCGCACGATGCAGCCCTCGACCACCTCGGAGCGGGCGCCGATGAAGCAGTTGTCCTCGATGATTGTGGGACCGGCCTGCATCGGCTCCAGCACGCCGCCGATGCCGACGCCGCCCGACAGGTGCACGTTCTTGCCGATCTGCGCGCAGGAGCCGACGGTCGCCCAGGTATCGACCATGGTGCCCTCGCCGACATAGGCGCCGAGATTGACGAAGG
>JAEWHN010000201.1 GCA_023387775.1 Pseudomonadota bacterium
GGTCAACATGACCAAGCGCGGGGCCGACCAGATCGGCGGCGCCGACTACACCTTCGACTGCACCGGCAACGTGAAGGTGATGCGCCAGGCGCTTGAATCGGCGCATCGCGGCTGGGGCGAATCGATCATCATCGGCGTGGCCGGCGCCGGCCAGGAGATCTCGACCCGTCCGTTCCAGCTGGTCACCGGACGCACCTGGAAGGGCACCGCCTTCGGCGGCGCGCGCGGCCGCACCGACGTGCCGAAGATCGTCGACTGGTACATGGAGGGCAAGATCCAGATCGACCCGATGATCACCCACACCATGCCGCTGGAGGACATCAACAAGGGCTTCGACCTGATGAACCAGGGCAAGTCCATCCGCAGCGTGGTGGTCTACTGAGCTGAGGCATCCCATGCCGGACCCGATCATCTATGTCGACGCCGACGCCTGCCCGGTGAAGGCGGAAGCAGAGAAGGTCGCGGACCGGCTGGGGCTGGTCGTCACCTTCGTGTCCAATGGGGGCCTGCGCCCTTCCCGTGACCCGATGGTGCGCCACGTCGTGGTGGCCAAGAGCGCAGACGCGGCCGACGACTGGATAGTGGAGAATGCGCGCCCCAACGACATCGTCGTGACGGCCGACATTCCCCTGGCTGCACGCACCGTGGCGCTCGGCGCGCATGTGCTGGGCGTGACCGGAAAGCCCTTCACGCCGGAAACGATCGGCATGGCGGTGGCCATGCGTGACCTGAAGCAGCACCTGCGCGAGACCGGCGAGAGCAAGGGCTATAACGCATCCTTCACGCCGCAGGACCGCTCCCGCTTCCTCGGCGCGCTCGACCAGACGGCGCGGCGCGCGCTTCAGGCTGCCCGCGCCACGGAGGGATGAATGAAGCCTTTCGGCCGGCACGTCATTTTCCTGCTGAGCGCCGCGGCCGGCGTGATAGCCTTGGCTGTCGCCATGCTACTGCAGCACCCGCTATCCTATTCGATCGGCGCGAATGTCTATTTCATCGCCTATATCGCCCTGGTGCTGCGGCAGATGCCGCGCCTGACGCCTGACTTCCTGAGCCGCCGTGCGCAGGAAGCAGACGAACCGGTCTGGATCATCTTCCTGGTGACCTTCGCAGTGGTGTGCGTGGCGATCGGCTCGCTCTTCGTGCTGATGAACGCGAAGCAGATCCCGCATCCATTCTGGCTCGCATTTTCCATGCTTTCGCTGCCGCTCGGCTGGTTCACGATCCACACGATGGCCAGTCTGCACTACGCCAATCTTTACTGGAAAGGCGACAAGGACACCGACTCGAGCGACAGGCGCAGCAGGAGGCCGGTGGGTGGTCTTGAGTTCCCCGGCACCGAGCGCCCTTGCGGCTGGGACTTTCTGTACTTCTCGGTCGTGATCGGCATGACCGCACAGACCGCCGACACCGGCATCACCAGAACGACCATGCGCGCGACTGCGATGGTTCATTCGATCATCTCGTTCTTCTACAACACGGTGATCGTCGCCGCCGCGGTGAACCTGGTGGTTTCGCTGGCGAGTTGACGGCCGGCCTTGCACAGCCCGGCAACGATGATATCATCGTGATATCACTCGGAGAAACTCCATGGGCAGCATGATCATCAGGAACATTCCCGACGAAGTGCTTTTGCGGCTGAAGGAGCGGGCTAGGGTCGCCGGCAAGTCGACCGAGCAGTTCGCCCGCGAAGCGTTGGCCGAGAAAGCCAAGCCCAGCCGGGAAGAAATCATCCACCGCATGGAAGCAATTCGTGCGAGCTCAAGGCGCGTCTCCGGCCAGCAGATCATCGATGAGATCCGCTCGGATCGCGAAAACAATCTCGGCAAAGAGCTGCCTGGGCTGGGCGATGATCGTTGATGCCAGCGTGGCCAGCCACTGGTTCGTGGATACCGAGTTCAGCACGGCCGCTGATCCGTTTCGGGCTCTTCCGGGGCTCATAGCCCCGACGTTCCTGCTGGTGGAAACCGCCAATGTTTTCTGCAAACGCGCTCGCAGCGGCGAGCTTCCGGCTGAAAGTTGCCTCGAAAGCATAGCGATCCTTCAGCTTTCAATGACCGAACTGGTATCGGATGCCGATCTTCTGCCGCAAGCCTTGGCTTTGGCGCTGAGAATGCGCCACTCGGTCTACGACTGCCTCTATCTCGCCCTCGCGCAGGAACGGCGCGAGCCCCTCATCACCGCCGACAGGCGCCTGGCGGCGCTTGCCGGCACTCTCAACATCCCAACAGAACTGATCGAGCCGATTTCATGAAAACCATCTCCACCGCAACATCCCATGGCGGCGTCCAGGGCGTCTATTCGCATGCGTCCGAGGCCTGCGCCTGCGACATGACCTTCGCCGTCTTCGTGCCGCCGCAGGCCAAGGACGGCCCCTGCCCGGTCGTCTGGTATCTGTCGGGCCTGACTTGCACGCATCAGAACGTGATGGACAAGGGCGAATACCGTCGGCTCGCCGCCGAACTCGGCCTGATCGTGGTGTGCCCGGACACCAGCCCGCGCGGCGAAAGCGTTCCGGACGAGAAGGACAACTGGCAGTTCGGCTGCGGCGCAGGCTTCTATCTGGATGCCACGCAGGCGCCGTTCTCGACGAACTACCGCATGTATTCCTACATCACCGAGGAACTGCCGGCGCTCATTGCGAAGGAGTTTCCGGCCGACATGACGCGCCAGGCGATCTTCGGCCACTCCATGGGCGGTCACGGCGCGCTGACCATCGCGCTGAAGCATCGGGAGCGCTTCAAGAGCTGTTCGGCCTTCGCGCCGATTACGCGTCCGATGGTGGCCGGCTGGTCGAAGCCCGCGTTCGAAAAATATCTCGGTGCGGATGAAGCGTCATGGCGCGCCTATGACGCGGTGGCCCTGATTGAGGACGGCAAGCGCTTCCCCGAATTCCTGGTCGACCAGGGCTCGGCAGACGGCTTCCTGGAAGACGGGCTGCGGCCGTGGCTGCTGGACGAGGCGTGCAAGGTGGCCGGCATTCCGCTGACGCTGAACATGCGCGAAGGCTACGACCATTCGTATTTCTTTATCTCCACCTTCATGGACGATCATCTGCGGTGGCATGCCGAGCGGCTGGCCAGGTAACGCTGCCGTCGCGACATTGTCATTGCCGCGACCAAACCAGTGCTGTCATCTCCACCGCCTGGCGATAATATGCGTTGACCAAGGCGCGTCGGGATATCCCGAGCGCCCGGAGGTCCAGGCGGATGGAGAGAGCGGCATTCACGAAAGCGCCAGACAAAGCGGAACCGGCACGGGCAAGTGCCGGGAACCTGATTTACCGCATGTCTGCCTGGACCCGCCTGACCCACTGGGTCTGGGCAATTGCGCTGTTCTTCCTGCTGCTCAGCGGCCTGCAGATATTCAACGCCCATCCCGCGCTCTATATCGGCAAGCAGTCCGGTTTCGCCTTCGACAATGCGGTGCTGAGGTTCAAGGCCGAAAACACCGCCGATGGCCCAAAGGGTTACACCGAAGTCTTCGGCCATCGCTTCGACACCACTGGCGTGCTGGCGCTCTCCGGCCCGAAGGATAACCCGCAGTCCCGCGCCTTCCCGGCCTGGGCGACCATCCCCTCCTATCAGGATCTCGCCACCGGCCGGGTGATCCACTTCTTCTTTGCCTGGGTGCTTTCCGGCACGCTGTTGGTCTGGCTTGTCGCCAGCATCGTCAACGGCCATCTGCGCCGAGACCTGGCGCCGCGCGTGGAGGACCTGCGAAATCTGCCCGGCGACATAGCCGATCATGCCCGGCTGCGCTTCCACCACGGGCGGCGCTACAACACGTTGCAGAAGCTGTCCTATGCGACGGTATTGTTAATCCTGCTGCCGCTGATGATCCTGACCGGACTTGCGATGTCGCCCAGCATGGATTCGGTGGTTCCGTTCCTGACCGGCATGCTGGGCGGACGCCAGACCGCGCGAACGATCCATTTCACCGTCATGCTGCTGCTGGTGGCCTTCTTCATCGTCCACATGGTGATGATCCTGGCCGCGGGGCCCATCAACGAACTGCGTTCGGTGATAACCGGCTGGTATCGGACCGATCCGCCCGGCGGCAACAAGGAGACATGACGTGGCTGGCTTCCGCATCAACCGCCGCCGCTTCCTGACCGCTGCCGCGCTCGGCGGATCCGGACTGGCGCTGTCGGGCTGCGATGCCTTCGACTCGCTGTCCGACACCGACAGCCGCGCGCGGCATGTGCTGGAGCGCGCCAACGACCTGACCTACCGCGTGCAACGGCTGCTGGCGGGACGCGACGCGCTCGCGCAGGAATACACCGAGGCCGACATCCGCCAGCCGCAACGTCCCAACGGCGTCACCGCCCCCGACGACGACACCTACAAGGGCCTGCTCGCCAACAATTTCGCCGACTGGCGGCTGGAGGTTTCCGGCCTGGTCGCAAATCCGCTGTCACTTTCGCGCGATCAACTGATGGCAATGCCCGCGCGCACCCAGATCACTCGGCACGACTGCGTCGAGGGCTGGAGCTGCATTGCCAAGTGGAGCGGAGTCCCGCTGGCAATCGTTCTGGACGAAGCCAAGGTGAAGCCGCAGGCACGCTTTGCCGTCTTCTACTGCCTCGACACGATCGACAACGACGAGGACGGGCCGATCAAATATTACGGCTCGGTCGACATGATCGATGCGCGCCACCCGCAGACCATCCTGGCCTATGGGCTCAATGGCGGGCCGCTGCCGGTCGAGAATGGCGCGCCGCTGCGCGTACGGGTGGAGCGCCAACTCGGCTACAAGATGCCCAAATACCTGCGCAAGATCGAGCTGGTGGAAAGCTTCGCCAATATCGGAGACGGCCGCGGCGGATATTGGGAGGATCGCGGCTACGACTGGTACGGCGGCATCTGAAGGTTCGGCGATTCGCCACGGCGCGGCGCGTCAAGCAGCTCAGGAAACTCGCCTAAATACAGGCATTTACACGATTTTAGCGACAAAAGCTTGCCATTGCGGTCCGCCTGGACGATTTTCATCGATCCGTTTCCGAGAACCGGGCGGGATGAAAATCGAACCACAGGAGGCACATCGGGTGTCCGACACCACGAATATCTACGACGAAGTTCCGGATTTCGACACCATTGGTGGCCGGCTTTCCAGGGCCCGCGAAGCCAGCGGCATGAGCATCAGGCAGCTCGCACTTCGGCTCGGCGTGAAAGCATCCACCATCAAGGCCTGGGAGTGCGACCGCTCGCAGCCGGGCGCGCAACGGCTCAGCATGCTTTCCGGCCTGCTTGGCGTGAGCCCGTGCTGGGTGCTGCACGGCATCGGCACCGCGCCCGTGGAAGCCGGCGATGAGCACGAGGACGAAACAATGGAAGTGCTGGGCGCCCAACTCGGCAAGCTTCGCAACCTCCACGCGGAAACCGGCCATCTGATCCGCCGGCTGCAGAGCGACATGGAACGCCTCGCCGGCTAGCACGGCCGCAGCAATCAAATATTTTCGCCCAATCGCACCTTCGGCGACATTAAAATCGCGCTTTCAGCCCAACAGGCGTGACAAAGTGTCCGCCATGGTCTAGCTATGAGTCGTCGCGGGTTCGGAAACGGACCCACCTGTTTGCGGGAGAGAACAGCTCAACGCTGTCGCCGAAGGGGAAATCGCCCGAAATCTCTCAGGCAAAAGAACCGTGGACGGGAAAGACGCTCTGGAAAGTCGGGGGTAACACCCCGCGCCGAAGGTGTAAGCGCTGCCGACAGAGTTCCGGTTGCGCGAGTCTCTCAGGCTTCAGACAGAGGGGCACGGACTGCCGCAGTAGCGGCTGAACACGTGCGACTCTGGAGATGTCATGACGGGCGCCCACACCAGGAACCTTCCCCTCGAGGATTTGCATCGTGCCGCCGGCGCGCGCTTTGGCGCATTCGCCGGATGGTCGATGCCGCTTACCTATACGCCCGGCGTGATGGCCGAGCACCAGCATACGCGCGAGCATGTCGGGCTGTTCGACATCTCGCACATGAAGCTTTTCGAGGTCTCCGGACCCGAGGCAGCGGCACTTCTGGCCAAGGCCTGCCCGCTCGATCCTCTCGCGCTTGCGGAGCGCCAGTCGAAATACACCTTCCTGCTCAATGAACAGGCCGGCGTCATCGACGACCTGATCATCACCCGGCTCGGCGCCGACCGCTTCATGGTCGTGGCCAATGCCGGAAACGCGGCCGTAGACGAGGCGCATCTGCGCGAACTGGCCAAGGGCCTCGACTGCTCGATTACCCCGCTCGACCGCATCTTCCTCGCCATACAGGGCCCCGAGGCGTGGGCTGCCCTTTCGCGTGCCGGGGTGGAAACAGGCGAGCTGTTGTTCATGCATGGCTTCGAGCCGCGCAAGGACTGGTTCATGAGCCGTTCCGGCTACACCGGCGAGGACGGTTTCGAAATCGGCCTGCCGGAAGCCGACGCCCGCGCGCTGCTCGAGACTCTGCTTTCCGACGAGCGCGTCATGTGGGTCGGCCTTGCCGCCCGCGACAGCTTGCGGCTGGAGGCCGGCCTGTGCCTGCACGGCCAGGACATCACGCCTGAGACAAACCCGGTTGACGCCGGGCTGATGTGGGCCATTTCCAAGGATCTTCGCACCTCCGGCCAGTTCGTGGGCGCGGAGGCGTTGCGTGCTGCGATTGCCAAGGGCCCGACCGAAAAGCGCGTGGGGCTGAAGCCGCAGGGCCGGCAGCCGGTGCGCGCCGGCGCAAGCCTCTTCGACGAGGCGGGCAACCCGGCCGGGCGCATCACGTCCGGCGGCTTCGGACCGTCCGTAGGCTCGCCTGTGGCCATGGGCTACATCTCGGCGACTATGGCGCCCGAGACAAAACTCTTCGCAGACGTGCGCGGAACCAAGGTGCCCGTCGAGATACACCCACTACCCTTCATGCAGCATCGCTATCGCAAAGGATGAATTTCTCATGGCAACCACCTATTTCACTGACGACCACGAATGGATCCGCGTCGAGGGCGGCGTGGCGACCGTGGGCATAACCGACTACGCCCAGGAACAACTCGGCGATCTGGTTTTCGTGGAACTGCCGGAAAGCGGCCGCAAGGTTGTCAAAGGCGACGTGGCCGTCGTCGTCGAATCTGTGAAGGCGGCTTCCGACGTGTATGCGCCGGTCGACGGCGAGATCATCGAAGCCAATGCAGCGCTTTCGTCCGACCCGGCGCTCGTCAACTCGGCAGCCACCACCGACGGCTGGCTGTGGAAGATGAAGCTGGCGGACGAAAGCCAGCTTACAGGCCTGCTCGACGAAGCAGGCTACAAAGCCCTTATCGGATAACAACAAAGGTGACTGAATGACCACCGCCCCCTACCCCTTCGAGACGCGCCATGTCGGCCCGAGCACGGCCGACGCGCGCGCCATGCTGGCGGCACTCGGCGTGCCCTCGGTCGAGACGCTGATCTCGCAGGCCGTGCCGAAGTCCATCCGGCTCGACCGCGCGCTGGACCTGCCGGCGCCCGCTAGCGAGGCGGACGCGCTAACGGAACTGTCGGCCAAGATGGCGAAGAACACGGTGCTGAAAAGCTTCATCGGCGCCGGTTATCACGGGTGCCGGGTGCCTCCGGTCATTCAGCGCAACCTGTTCGAGAATCCGGCCTGGTACACGGCCTATACGCCCTACCAGTCCGAGATCAGCCAAGGGCGGCTGGAATTGCTGTTCCATTTCCAGACGCTGGTGACAGAGCTGACCGGACTGCCGGTCGCCTCCGCTTCGCTGCTGGATGAGGCGACGGCCGTGGCCGAGGCGATGGGCATCGCCTTCCGCCATCATCGCGAAAAGCGCAACGAAGTTGTGCTGGCGGGTGAATTGCACCCACAGACGCTCGACGTGGTCAAGACCCGCGCCGAGCCACTCGGCATCGAGATCGGCGCGACGGAAATCGGCGCTGACACCGCCGCCCTCATCGTCTCCTGGCCCGATACGCACGGTGTCTATGGCGACCATGCCGCCACCATACAGAAGGCCAAGGCGGCCGGCGCGATCGTCATCTTCGTCGCCGATCCGCTGTCGCTGACCATCTCAGAGGCGCCTGCCAAGCTCGGTGCCGACATTGCCTGCGGTTCGATGCAGCGCTTCGG
>JAEWHN010000314.1 GCA_023387775.1 Pseudomonadota bacterium
AATATCGGCGACGGCATAACCCTGCCATTGGGTGGCCTTCGCCTGCAGGACATGGCCAAGAACTCGCTTGCCGCGGCGGCACGCATTGCCCGCGAGGAGATGGCCCGGGCCAGGCTCTTGAGACGGGGGCAGGGCAGGGTGTTCTATGCAGTGGGGGGCACGTGGCGAAACCTTGCCCGGCTGCATATGAACATGACGAACTATCCCCTCAGCGTCATGCATCATTATGAAATGAGCATCGAAAGCTGCCTGCCCTTCCTGCGCCAGGTCGCCAAGGGCGATGTCGACAAGATGAAGGGCATCGAGGGCGTGTCCAAGAACCGTCGCGCGCTCCTGCCATACGGCGCGGCCGTTCTGCTCGAGATCATCGCCAAGATGAAGCCGTCCAAGGTCGTGGTTTCGGCCCACGGCGTGCGCGAGGGCTTCCTCTACTCGCTGCTGTCGCCGCGGGAACAGAAGCTGGATCCGCTCATTTCCGCGTCGGAGGAACTGGCGGTGCTGCGCGCCCGTTCGGTCACCCATGCGCATGAGTTGGCGCGCTGGACCGGCCAGTCCTTCGCGGCTTTCGGCGTCGACGAGACCGAGGACGAAGCCCGCTATCGCCAGGCGGCTTGCCTGCTGGCAGACATCGGCTGGCGCGCGCATCCGGAATACCGGGGCACCCAGTCGCTCAACATCATCGCGCATGCCTCGTTCATCGGCGTCGACCATCCCGGCCGCGCCTATCTGGCGCTGGCGAGCCTCTATCGCCATGAAGGCATTTCCAACGACGGCGGCGCCGCCGAGCTTCGGTCGCTGGCCACGCCTCGTTATCTGGAGCGAGCCCGATTGCTGGGCGCGCTCTTCCGGGTCGTCTATCTCTTTTCGGCCTCGATGCCGGGGGTTATCCCCAAGCTGCGGTGGGAAGAACGCGACGATGGGGTGCTGGCACTGGTGATCCCGACCGAGTTCGGCGACTTGCTCGGAGAGCGCCCGGCAGGCCGGCTCGGCCAGCTCGGCAAGCTGATCGGGCGCAAGCTCGTCATGGCCGTCGAGGGCGAGCCGGCCATCGTGGCCGGCAAGTGACGACAGGTCGTCCAACGAAAAAGGCCCGGTCGAACCGGGCCTTTTTGCTGAAGCGTGTGCTTGCTTTCCGTCAGCGGCGCCGGCCGTCGACCGAATAGGCCCCGGGGCCAAACGCGGCAAGCACCAGAAGGCCGCCGGCCATGGCCAGGTTCTTCTGGAAATTGATGAGCTGGCCGGCGTCGGCCCAGTTCATGTGCGCGACCAAGGCCGAGGCAACGCAGAACAGCGCCAGCACAGAGGCGGCGATGCGCGTCTGAACGCCGATGAGAACGGCAAGGCCGCCGAGGAGCTCGATCAGGCCGACGATCACGGCCGTGGCGGTCGGCACGGGCAGGCCGTAGCTGGCGAAATACTGTGCGGTTCCGGCGATGCCGGTCAGCTTGCCGTAGCCGGCGAGGATAAAGATGATCGACAGCAAAATGCGGCCGAGGAGTACGATGGCACTGTTGGGCATGTTTCTTCCCCTGAGACGATGTTCGATGACGCGGAGTAACGCGGAACTGGTTTCAAGACGAGATCGAAACTTCCGAACGCATTGTACACCGATTCACACCTAATCGCACTCCGGCGTGCACAGCTGCCCGTCGGAGTGCGGATTTGTGGTCGTCCGGGGATGACCGGACCCCGTCAGCCCGGGTGGGTCATGTCTTTGGGCCGCACCAGCCGGTCGAAGTCGGCTTCGCTGATATAGCCGCCACCCACCGCTTCCTCACGCAGCGTCGTGCCGTTCTTGTGCGCGGTCTTGGCGATCTTGGCGGCATTGTCGTAGCCGATGGTCGGCGCAAGAGCGGTGACCAGCATCAGCGAGCGCTCGAGCGCGGCCTTGATGTTGTCTTCGCGCGCCTCGATGCCGACCACGCAGTTGTCGGTAAACGAGATCGCCGCATCGGCCAAGAGTTGCACCGATTGCAGGAAATTGTAGGCCATCAGCGGGTTGTAGACGTTCAGCTCGAAATGGCCCTGGCTGCCGGCAAAGGTAATCGAGGCGTGATTGCCGAACACCTGCACGCAGACCTGCGTCAGCGCCTCGCACTGGGTCGGGTTGACCTTGCCGGGCATGATCGACGAACCGGGCTCGTTTTCCGGCAGAGACAGTTCACCGAGACCCGAGCGGGGCCCTGAGCCGAGGAAGCGGATGTCGTTGGCGATCTTGAACAGGGCCGCAGCGGCGGCGTTGATGGCGCCGTGGCTGAACACCATGGAATCATGGGCCGCCAGCGCCTCGAACTTGTTCGGCGCCGTCACAAAATCGATGCCGGTGATGTCAGCGATGCGCTCCGCGACTTTTTCCGCGAAGCCGACCGGCGCATTGAGGCCGGTGCCCACCGCGGTGCCGCCCTGCGCCAGTTCGCACAGGCCGGGCAGCGTCATCTCGATGCGCTTGATGGAGGAGGCGACCTGCGCGGCATAGCCGGAGAATTCCTGCCCAAGCGTCAGCGGGGTGGCGTCCTGCGTGTGGGTGCGGCCGATCTTGACGATGTGGTCGAAGGCTTTGGCCTTGGCATCCAGTGCAGCGTGCAGGTGCTTCAGCGCCGGCAGCAGGTCATGGATGATCCGTTCGGCGCAGGCAATGTGCATGGCCGTCGGATAGGTGTCGTTCGACGACTGGCTCATATTGACGTGGTCGTTGGGGTGGACCGGCTTTTTCGAGCCCATGACACCGCCCAGCATCTCGATGGCGCGGTTCGAGATCACCTCGTTGGTATTCATGTTGGACTGGGTGCCGGAGCCCGTCTGCCAGACAACCAGCGGGAAGTGGTCGTTGAGCTTGCCGTCGATGACTTCCTGCGCAGCCTTGACGACGGCGTCGCCGATGGCGGGGTCAAGCCTGCCGAGCGCCATGTTGGCTTCGGCGGCTGCCCGCTTGACGATGCCGAGCGCCCGCACGATCGACAGCGGCTGCTTCTCCCAGCCGATCTTGAAGTTACCAAGCGAACGCTGCGCCTGCGCGCCCCAGTAGCGGTCGGTCGCGACTTCGATGGGCCCGAAAGTATCGGTTTCAGTTCTGGTTGTTTGAGCGCTCATGAGGCCGCCTCCAGGATATTTTTACAATGCTGGCAACGGCCTACCGCTTTGCACAATAGGCTTCAAGTGCAGAGTGGGGAGCGCACGGGACCTAATCGGTTCAAAGCAGGGAACGGGCCGTGGGCGCCAGCCGAAGCCGTTCAGAAGGCCGTGTGAAATGCGTTTTCAGCCGTGGAAGGAGGTCTTGTGTCCAGGCGCGGTCGGCTTCGAGCGCGGCTTCGTGGTGGGCATGCGCCAGGGCGTCGGCAAAGCGCTGGAAGAAGACGAATACGTTCTCTTCTTCCCGCACCGGCAGGCGAGGGAAGGTGTTTTCGGCGTGTTCGGTCACGAAGGCGGCTATCGGCGCACCGTTATGCTGGGTGAGAAGCGGTGCGGCCTCTTCCGCCATGAGTGCCACGAACTCTGCCTCGGTTTCCGGTGCGATGTGGAAGATCACGGCCGACAAGACCGCGAAGGAAGCAACGTTGCGCAATTCGTCGCGCGCCCTGTCGGCAAGATCGAATGCGGAACCGGCCCATGCCGGCTTCAGCAGCAGCACGTCGCTGTAGTCGATCATGGTGGCGTTGGCTGCATCCTTGTGCGCCGCCCAATCCGGACCGCCGTAGAAAGCTTCCAGCGCCTGCTTGCGCGAGACCATGTCGTCGAACCCGCGCAGCCAGACGAAGCAGTCCGGCCAGTCGAGGTCGCGGAACTGGCCGATCACATCCATCCCGGCCTCTTCCTGGCTTTCGATGAAATAGCCGTCGAAGATGCGGATAAGGTCCTCGCGGCGCCCGTTGTGGAGCGTGTATCGCCTTAGCTCGACCACGGGCGAGAACGATCTGGATCGCTCCGGGGGTCTGCGTATCACAAGTTTCTCGGTCATGACCCTCTCGGCAAGCTTTCCTGTTTCATAACAGAACCGCTGCCCGGTTCTGTCAATCCGGCGTTGTCAGGAGCTTGCCCCGCCAGCATCAGCACCGAGGTGCGCCTCGCCAGCCTGGGCCGACCATAGCGCGTGTGAGGACCAGGCAACCAAAGGAAGAAAGGCGCGCCTTGAAGCCCGCCTTTCTCTGCCGCTACCAGAACAAGACGCTCAATGCGTGCGCTTGACCTTTTCCTTGGCGTCGCCATAGCCCTTCTGGATCTTGCCGGCCACCTTGTCGACTTTGCCCTCTGCCTCGGTGCGCTTGTTGCCGGTGAGCTTTCCGGCAGCTTCCTCGACAGCGCCCTTGGCCTGCTTTGCGACGCCTTTGATCTGGTCCTTGTTCACCATGTCCGTATCTCCCGAGTTTTTCGTTGGCGTCGGCTAACGGCCTTCAACGCAAAAAGTTGCGAGACTGCTTCGCCGTGGGGCAGGGGTGGATCCGGGGCTGCGCAAACAAAAAGGGCGCCGCAAGGGCGCCCTTTCCGTAAGCCTGAGATGGCTGGACTTAGAAATCCATGCCGCCACTCAAGCCCGCTTGCGGGCTTGAGCATCTTTGGATGCAATGGGCGTGCTTTATGGATTTCCTTAGAAATCCATGCCGCCCATGCCGCCCATGCCGCCGCCGGGCATGCCGGGCATGCCGGCGCCGGAGTCCTTCTTCGGGGCTTCGGCGATCATGGCCTCGGTGGTGACCAGCAGGCCAGCGACCGAAGCGGCGTCCTGCAGAGCGGTGCGGACAACCTTGACCGGGTCGACGATGCCGAACGCGATCATGTCGCCATATTCGCCGGTCTGGGCGTTGTAGCCGAAGGTAGCCGACTTGTTCTCGAGGATCTTGCCAGCCACGATCGAGGCTTCGTCACCAGCGTTCGAGGCGATCTGGCGAGCCGGAGACTGCAGAGCGCGACGCACGATGTTGATGCCGGCAGCCTGGTCGGCATTCTCGCCTTCCGCCTTGATGGCGAGCGAGGAGCGCAGCAGCGCAACGCCACCACCCGGAACGATGCCTTCCTCGACGGCCGCGCGGGTCGCGTTGAGGGCGTCGTCGACGCGGTCCTTGCGCTCCTTGACCTCTACCTCGGTCGCACCGCCGACGCGGATCACGGCAACGCCGCCGGCCAGCTTGGCGAGGCGTTCCTGCAGCTTCTCCTTGTCGTAGTCCGAAGTGGTCTCTTCGATCTGCTGCTTGATCTGGGCGACGCGACCCTGGATCTCGGCCTTCTGGCCGGCGCCGTCAACGATGGTGGTGTTCTCCTTGGAGATCGACACCTTCTTGGCGCGGCCCAGCATGTTGATCGTGACGTTCTCGAGCTTGATGCCGAGGTCTTCGGAGATGACCTGGCCACCGGTGAGGATGGCGATGTCTTCCAGCATGGCCTTGCGGCGGTCGCCGAAGCCCGGAGCCTTGACGGCAGCGATCTTCAGGCCGCCACGCAGCTTGTTGACGACCAGCGTGGCCAGAGCCTCGCCTTCGACGTCTTCCGAGATGATGAGCAGCGGCTTGCCCGACTGAACGACGGCTTCCAGGATCGGCAGCATGGCCTGCAGGTTCGAGAGCTTCTTCTCGTGCAGCAGGATGTAGGCGTCTTCCAGATCGGCGACCATCTTTTCCGGATTGGTCACGAAGTAAGGCGACAGGTAGCCGCGGTCGAACTGCATGCCCTCGACGATGTCCAGCTCGTCGGTCAGCGACTTGC
>JAEWHN010000031.1 GCA_023387775.1 Pseudomonadota bacterium
CGCTGGAGCTGACCGCGCCGGGCTTTCGCCACGACTTCGCGGCGATGAACCTCAGCCTGTTCGCGGGCTCGGCCTTTCATAAGGACAATGCCGCGGCGCTTGCGGAGCATGGCCTCGCCTTCGTGCCGGTGCGCGACTGTTTCGCGTCCATCTTTCCCGACGGGCGCTGGCTCGGCGTGTCGACCGATCCGGCTGTTACGCAGGAGCGCATTCGCGCATTCTCCGCCCGCGACGCCGAAAGCTGGGCCGCATTGGTGGCGGGTTTCGGGAAGCGGGCGCAAAGCGTGTTCGCCCTCCTCGGCGCGCCCATGAAGAAACGTGCAATTGCACGTATCGCTTTCTCCATCCTACGACGTGAGGGAGTTTCTGGCAGCCTCGACCTGTTGCGTTTTCTGCTTTCTTCGCCGCGCGCGTGGCTAGACGAGACCTTCGAGAGCGCCGAGGTCAAGGCACTGCTCGGCGCGTGGGGCATGCATCTCGATTTCGCGCCCGACATCGCCGGCGGCGCGATCTTCCCCTATCTCGAAGGCATGGCCAACCAGAGCTTCGGCATGGCGCTCGGCAAAGGCGGGGCGGACACGATGATCCGCGCACTAGTAGCTATGGTGAAGGTTGGGGGTGGCGTCGTCGAATGCGGCGCGCGCGTCGACAGGGTCGAGACCTCCGGCGGCCGCGCCACCGGGGTGGTGCTGGCCGATGGACGCCGCTTCGCGGCGCGCAGGGCCGTCATCGCCTCGGTAGCTCCGCGCGCACTCGGCGGTTTGCTGCCTGACGGCTCGGGCGACCGTGAGTTCGACCGGCGGATGCGCGCCTTCCGTTATGCGCCCGGCACCATGATGGTGCATCTGGCGCTCGACGAGCTGCCTGCCTGGCCCGACCCGGCGCTGCGCAACTTCGCCTATGTGCATCTCGCTCCGTCGCTTGACATGATGGCGCGCGCCTATGCCGAGGCCACGGCGGGCCTGTTGCCCTCCGAGCCGGTGATCGTCGTCGGGCAACCCACCGCCGTCGACCCCAGCCGGGCACCGGACGGCAAACACGTCCTGTGGCTGCAGGTGCGCATGGCCCCGGCGCAGATCCGCGGCGATGCGGGTGGCGAGATCGCCGCCTACGACTGGGATGGCGCGAAGGAGGCCTTCGCCGCGCGGGCGATCGGGATCGTTGAGCGTTATGCGCCAGGCCTGCGCGACAGAATCATCGCGCGCGCCGTGTTCGGCCCGCTGGACCTTGAGCGCGACAACCCCAATCTGGTTGGCGGCGACCAGATTTGCGGCAGCCATCACCTGGCGCAGAACTTTCTGTTCCGGCCCGCCTCCGGATCCGCCGACTGGCGCACGCCGGTGAGGGACCTACACCTCGTCGGGGCCGCTACCTGGCCCGGCGCAGGGGTCGGGGCGGGGTCCGGCTACATGCTGGCGCGCCAACTCGCCGGCGGTTGAGACGCAAAGCATGGAGGGAGGAATCATCATGAAACGCAAGGTCATCAACCCGCAAGGCATGTACCAGTCGGTACCCTTCGGCTTTTCCCACGCGGTGGAGCAGAATGGCGGCCGAACCCTGCACCTCGCCGGGCAGGTAGCATGGAACGCCGATGGCCAGCTTGTCGGAGCGGGCGACCTTGTCGCCCAGACGCGTCAGGCGCTGGCCAACCTTCGTCAGGTGCTGGAAGCGGCCGGCGCGACGCCGGCCGATATCGTGCGGCTGCGGACCTATGTCGTCGACCACACGCCCGACAAGCTCGGTCCCGTCACCGCCGAAATCGTCGCCTTCTACGGCGACGTGATGCCTGCCGCCAACACCTTCATCGGGGTGCAGGCGCTGGCGCTGCCAGAGTTCCTGATCGAAATTGAGGCCACCGCCGCACTGTAGCAATTGTCAATCAAAGCCACTGGGGAACGCAGACATGAAAACGCAACTGAATCGACGCACCCTCCTGAAGCTTACGGGCGCCGGCCTGGGCCTGGCGGGATTGCCACGGCTCGCCGCCGCACAAGGCACCAACGATCTGGCCATCGCCTATAACGTCAATCTCCCTTCCTGGGACCCGACGGTGGGCGCTTCTGCAGTCAACCCGACGATCCAGGGCTTTTACCAGTCCGTGTTCGATATGTTCATCCACCAGAACCCGGACCTTTCCTTCGCACCCGGCCTGATAACCGAGTGGGGCTGGAACGACGATCGAACGAAAATATTCCTCGTCGTGCGCGAGGGCGTGACCTGGCACGATGGCAGCCCGTTCACGGCCGAGGACGTGGCCTGGTCGCTGGAGCGCGCCGGGAAGGAGGAGACGGGCAACCCGATCCAGTTCACTTGGTCGACCATCGGCAATTTCACCGTCGACGGCAACCGGGTGGAGGCGGACGTGCTCCAGTTCGACCCGACGATCTTCAAGTGGATGTCGTTCCTGACCGGTTACGTGCTGCCCAAGGCCTATTACGAACGCGTCGGCGCCGGCGGCTTCGAGGCCGCCCCGATCGGCACAGGCCCCTATATGGTCGAGCGCTATGAGCGAAATGCCTTCGTGCGGCTGAAAGCCAACCCGAATTACTGGGGCGGAAAGCCCGATTTCGACAACGTCACGATCAAGTTCGTCACCGACGCCGCCAGCCGCGTGGCGGAGATCGAATCCGGCAATTCGGACGTCACGCTCGAAATTCCCTATGAGGAATACGACCGGTTGCTCGCCGCCGGCCTCAAGGGCTCGGCGGAAACCATCTCCGACATCGCCATGATCTTCATCAACGACGTCGATCCGATGCTGGACAAGAATGTCCGGCTGGCCGCCCACCACGCCATCGACAAGCAGCTCCTCATCGACCGGCTTCTGCTCGGTTACGGCGTCGCGCTCCACACGCTGGAGACGCCCGAATATATTGCCTTCGATCCTTCGATCGAAGTCGCCTACGATCCTGAACTGGCGAAAAAGCTGCTCGCCGATTCCGGCTTCTCGACCAACAATCCGGTGCGCTTCACCATCCAGACGACGCGCGGGTTCAAGCCCAAGGACTACGAGATTATCCAGGCGATCGTCGGCATGTGGCGGCGCGTCGGTATCGAGGCCGAGATCGAGGTCTACGAGATTGCCCAGCATTTCGAACTGCGCGCGGCCGACCAACTCGCGCCTGCGGCTTTCTACAACTGGGGCAACGCGGTCGGCGACCCGACCACCTCGACCGGCTTCGCCATGTTCGGGCCCAGCCCCCATTCGGTCTGGGATGGGCAGGACCTGATAGACATGATCAATCCGCTCTGGGGCGAGGCCGACGAGGACAAGCGCATCGACGGTTGGAAGGGTGTGTCGCGCTTCGTGGCGCAGGAGGGACTGGCGATCCCGCTGATGCAATATGCGCAACCAATCGTCCATCGCGAGGGGCTGGAGGTGACGCCGCACAAGTCCGGCGCGCTCCTGCCGCACCTGATCCGCCGCACCTGACCGGATTCCCCCCAGGTTCCTGCCTGGCCGGGGGAGTGTTTCCATGCCGCTCATCCGCATATTGGCCTTACGGCTGCTCACAACACTAATCACGCTTGTCGGCGTGGCGGTAATCGTTTTCGTCGTCATTCGCGTCGTGCCGGGCAATCCCATCGCCATGATGTTGCCGCCCGGCGCGACCGAGGCGGACATTGCCCGCCTGCGCGCGCTTTACGGGCTCGACAAGTCGATCTTCGAACAGTTCATCATCTGGTTCGGCAACGTCCTCCAGGGAGATTTCGGCACTTCGATCTCGACGCGCCAGCCGGTGTTGTCGCTTGTCCTCGGCCGCCTGCCTGCCACATTGGAACTGTCACTGATGGCGCTCCTCATCGCCGTCTTGCTCGGCGGTATGCTCGCCGTGCTCGGAACGAGTCTGCGCGGCACCCGCGCGGAGGCCGGCATCGATGTGGCCAACGGCGTCGGCCTGTCCGTGCCCGACTTTCTCTGGGGCCTGCTGCTCATCATCCTGTTCGGCGTGGTCTGGCCGCTGTTCCAGATCTCGGGCCGCGTATCGCCGCGCCTAGATCTACCCTTCTCGACGCAGTTCTACCTCGTCGAAAGCATTCTTCACCTGCGCTTCGACCTGACGCGAAACCTTCTTGGTCACATGTTCATGCCGGCGCTGGCGTTGGCCCTTCCATTGGCCGCGATCATCTCGCAGCTGCTGAAGCAATCTCTCAAGGAGACGGTCAATCTCGACTATGCGGTGCTCGCGCGCACGAAGGGCTACTCCGAGACGCGCGTCATCCTGTCCGAAGCGCTGCCTAACGCGCTGCTGCCGACGCTGACCCTGATCGGTGTTCAGTTCACCTTCCTGATGGGTGGCACGGTGATCATCGAGCGGCTTTTCTCCTATGAGGGGCTCGGCAACATGGCGATCGACGCCGTCATCAACCGCGACCTGCCGCTGATCCAGGGCATCGTCATCCTGTTCGCCCTCCTCTTCACCACGGTCAATCTGGCTATCGACATGACCTATGCTTTGCTCAACCCGAGGCTGCGCCATGCTTGACGGAAGGGGCGCGATACGCAGGCGGGCAGGCCCTCGTCTCTGGCTGTCCGCGGGATGGCTGACGATCGTGGCGCTCGCAGCCCTGTTCGCACCTTGGATCGCGCCGCACAACCCGCTGGAGCAGGACCTGATGCTCGGGCGCATGCCGCCCTTCTGGATGTCCGGCACAGAGCCTGGCTACTGGCTCGGCACCGACAGTCTCGGCCGCGACGTCCTGTCCCGCATGCTCCATGGCGCGCGCGTGGCTCTCATTGTCGCGCTGGTGGCGGGCGTGTTCACCTGCGCCGTCGGCGCAACGCTCGGACTGGTCGCCGGCTTCTATCGTGGCTTGGCGGATCGCATCATCGGCAGGCTGGTGGATATCTGGATGGCGTTTC
>JAEWHN010000069.1 GCA_023387775.1 Pseudomonadota bacterium
AACAGCGAGATGCCCTTGCTGCCGGCGGGGCCGCCGGGAATCTTGGCGAGCACCATGTGGACGATGTTTTCCGAGATCTCCTGCTCGCCACCCGAAATCCACATCTTGCTGCCGCGGATGCGATATAGGCCGTCGTCGCCGGGCATGGCGGTGGTGCGGATGTCGCCAAGCGACGAGCCGGCCTGCGGCTCCGAAAGGCACATGGTGCCGAACCATCGGCCTTCGAGCATCGGCGGCAGGAAGCGCGCTTTCAACTCCTCCGATCCAAATGCGCTCAAAAGATTGGCAGCGGCGATGGTCAGGAAGGCGTAGTTCGTGACCGCCGTGTTGGCACAGGTGAACATGCCGCTGGCGGCGGTGTGAAGCACCCATGGCGCCTGCAGGCCGCCGAACTCCGCCTTGAAAGGCAAGGCAAAAAAGCCCGCCTGCGCATAGGCGCCGAGCGCCTGGTCGATGCCTGCGGGCAGCACGACGCCGCCGTCGACAAAGCGAGGCTCGTCGGCGTCCACCCTGGCGGCAATCGGAAGGAACTCCGTCTCGGCGATGCCCTGCGCCGTATCCAGGATCTGGCGCATCGCATCGCGATCATAAGGGGCATAGTGCGGATGGGCCTGCAGCCGCTCGACGTCGAGCAGCTCAAACAAGACGAAGTCCAGTTCGCGCCGATCGACGACCATCGACATGGCGGCCTCCCCTGAATGAATGATGACCCCAATAGCGCAGCGCTTCACCAGTGTCGACGATAATTGTACGTTTGTACTGATTTTATGCCGGAGCATCCATCATGACGAAAACCAACGGCAACCCGACAAGCGGGCCTATCGTCGTCTCATCCGGCGTCCTGATACGCCGGCTGCCTCTTGCTCGCGAAGGCGGCAAGCCCTTCGGCGAGATCGGCACCGTGGACGTGGCTTGCGAAATGCTCGATTTCGGCGCGCAGGCGTCGGCGGCGTTGCTCGTCGCGGGCTTCGGAGCCGGTCAACTGCTTGATGTGCCGCAGCGCCTGCGGACTGCATCGGCAGATCTCCCGCGCAAGCTCTCTTGCCCGCTCCATCAGCCGTTCCTTCGGCACGGTTTCGTTGACGAGACCCCACGCGGCAGCGGTACTGGCGTCGATCAAAGACGCGGTGAAGAAGAGCTGCGACGCGCGCAGCGGCCCGATCTTTTCGGCCAGGCGCACCGTCGCACCTCCGGCGGGAACGATGCCATATCGCGCGTGTCCGTCGCCGATCTTCGCGTCCTCGGCGGCGATGACGACGTCGCAGGCCAGCAACAACTCGAGCCCGCCGGCGACCGCCACGCCATTGACCGCAGCGACCACCGGAACAGGCAGGTCCTCGACCATCTGGATGACGTCCTGATTGTATCTCAGCGTATCGATCAGCCTGGTGCCGCCAGCTTTCAGAGCCGCCTCGAATTCGATGAGGTCGCCACCCGCGCAAAAGGCCCGTCCCGCGCCGGTCAGGATCACCACACGCAATCCCGGAAGCTCGCTGAGGGCGCGAAGCCGCCGTTCGAGCGCTTGCATCAATGCCTCCGAGGCAGCATTCAAGCTTTCGGGGCGGTCGAATGTGAGCGTGGCTATTCCGTCTTCGACATCCAGACGGACGCACTCGGCATCCTGCCTTTCGACACGCCGCAGCACATAGCTCTGCGGCAGCGGCCCGAGCGCGGCCTCGACTTGCGCCGCCTGTGCCGTGCTGGCCCCCGAGAGTGCGATCTCGGCCAGCGTGCGCTTCTGACCGTCGAGGGAGACCTCGACGGTCGCAGAAGCGCCCGGCCCGCAGATCCGTTCCACTTCCAGACGCACCTTCTCCTTGATCGCGAGGTCGCGCAAGGTCGGCTTGAACACCTTGCCCACCGCCGTCACCGGCAGCGAGTCGATGACGAGCACGCTGCGCGGTCGCGCCGGCGGCTCATGGACGTTCGCTTCCAGATACCCCTTCAGTGCCTCCACATCGATCCGTGCGCCCGGCGCCGGCACGACGAACAGCGCCGGCACCTCTCCGGCATATTGATCGGGCATGCCGACGGCAGCGCTGATCTGCACGCCGGGGAACCTGTTTGCCACGTCCTCGATCGCCGCCGGATCGATGTTGTGGCCGCTGCGCACGATGAGGTCCTTCTCGCGACCGGTCAGCACCAGGCGCTCATCGGCCGCCAGGTAGCCGACATCGCCCGTGGTCAGCCAGCCGTCGTCGCCGAGCGTGCCGATATTGTGCTTCGGGTCCACATAACCGGGGAACACCTGCGGTCCCCGCACCTCTACCGAGCCGCTCTCTCCCGGCCCGCACGGTTCCCCATCCGAGCCCAGCCGCAGGATACGGATTTGCGAGAAGGGGGCGCGAAAGCCGACGCTGCCCGCCAGCGGCTCGCCGCGGCCGGGGTTGAAGGCGATCGCCGCCGCCGTCTCCGTCATGCCGTAGGTTTCGAACAAGCGGATACCGGTGGCGGCCTCGAACCTTGCGCCGATCTCCCTCGGCAGCACCGCTCCGCCCGTGCCCGCCATGCGCACGGTCGAGACGTCGTATCCGGGACTGAAGCTGCTGGTCAGAGCCGTGATCGAAGTGGGCACGCCGCCGATGACGGTTGCGCGGAAATGCTGCACGATGCGCCAGTAGTTCTCCACCACCGCAGGCGGTCGCAGCCCATAGGCCGACGGCACCACCATGTGCCCCCCGGCGGCGAGCACCGACAGGCCGACCGTCATCGTGCCGCCGACGTGAAAGAACGGAAAGCCGTTGATGACGGTATCGTTCTCGTCATAGGCGAACACCTGGCCAAAGCCGAAGGCTGCGTGAATCTGGTTGCCATGGGTAAGCTGCACCAGCTTCGGCCGGCCGGTCGTGCCGCCGGTGTGGAACAGGGCGCAGACCGTATCGGGATCACTGGTCGGCTCGAAATCCAGACCGTCGCCCCGGCTCCCCGCCAGCACTGCGCTCAATGCCGAATATCCGGCAGCCAACGATCCGCTGCCGCCGATGACGATTACGTGCTGCAGGCTCGGCACCTCCTCGACAATGCGATCGGCCTTCGTCCAGCAGTCTTCGTCCAGCTCTCGCGCCGACAGCACTAGGATGGTCGCCTTCTCCGCATTCAGCAGGTCGACGATGGCGTCGCGGCTCAGCAGATAGTTCAGCGTGCTGGCCACGCCCGCCACCTGCGCGCCAAGCAGCAGCGCCGGAAGCTCCGGCAGCGTCGGCGTCAGGAAGGCGGCGACGCCGCGGCCCGGGGCCAGACCCAGCCGCCTGAACATGTTCGCCGCACGTGTGATTTCCTCCAGAAGCTGGCTATGCGTGAACGAGACGCCGACGTCGGCGGGATCGGGCGATCGCAGCACCGTCAGCGCCTTGCGGTCGCCACCGTGGTGGGCGGTCGCGAGGAACAGGTCATGGAGATTACGCGCGGTCACCAGTTCCTGATAGGGTTGGCGCTCGATGGCCACGACATCTTCGATGGTCCGCACATCGCGAACGGGGCGCGTCGTCTTCAATTGCCGCTCCATCAGTGCACCGCCGCATACATGATCGTTTC
>JAEWHN010000007.1 GCA_023387775.1 Pseudomonadota bacterium
ATCGCGTCGATGCCCCATTTCTCGCTTTCCGGCAGGATGCGCGTCAGCACGCCGGCCTGCCGCATCCACAGCAAGGCGCGTGAAGGGTCGGACGCGGCAAGCAGCTTCTTCAGCTCGTTCCAAACGCGCTCGGCCGACAGCCGGTCGAGCCCTTCCTTCAGCCGCGCGCAGGCCTTCAGCCCCTCCGCGTCCGGCCGCCCGGCGCCATACCAGGCAAAGAAGCGGAAAAAGCGCAGGATGCGCAGAAAATCCTCGCGGATGCGCGCTTCCGGATCGCCGATGAAGCGCAGGGTGCGGCTTTCCAGATCGGCAAGCCCCCCGACCAAGTCCACCACCTGCCCGTCGGCCTCGGCATAGAGCGCGTTGATGGTAAAGTCGCGCCGCTCGGCGTCCGCCTTCCAGTCGCGGCCGAAGCGCACCTTGGCGCGGCGGCCGTCGGTTTCCACATCGGCACGCAGCGTCGTCACCTCGAACGGCCTGCCGCCGGCTATCACGGTGATCGTGCCGTGGTCGGCCCCCGTTGGCACCGTCTTGAAGCCGGCGGTCTTGGCGCGGCGCGCCGTCTCGTCCGGCTCGGTGGTGGTGGCGATGTCCACATCGGCCACCGGCTGCCCCAACAGCGCGTTGCGCACCGCCCCGCCGGCGATCCGCGCCTGCTGGCCATCGGCGTTCAGCGCCTTCAGCAGCTTCTGCAGGTCGGCATCGCCCAGCCAGGGCGCCTTGCCGGCAATCGACATGCTGCCGCTCATGCATAAAACCTTTCATAAAGCGTGCGGATGATGCCCGCGGTCACGCCCCAGATGCGCTGCCCGCCATAGGGCATGTCGTAATACACCCATTCGCGGTTGTCCCACATGCGGCTGCCCTGGTGGTGGTTGGCCGGGTCCATCAGGAAGCGCAGCGGCACCTCGAAAGCCGTGTCCACCTCGTGCACGTTCAGTGTCAGGTGGAAGTCGGGCTGCACGATGCCCAGTACCGGCGCGATGAGGTAGCCGCTGCCCGAGACATAGTCGGGCATGCGCCCGATGACCTCGATATGGCCGGCATCGAGCCCGATTTCCTCGGTCGTCTCGCGCAGTGCGGCAAATTCCGGCGTGGGATCGGTGGCGTCGATGCGCCCGCCCGGAAACGCCACCTGTCCCGAATGGCTGCGCAGCTTCTCCGCCCGCTTGGTCAGGATCACGCTCGCCTCGTCGCCGTGGTCCACCACGGGAATCAGCACCGCCGCCGCTCGCAGGTTTTCGCGCCGGATCAGGTCGCCGAAGCCCGGATTGAAATAGTGGTCGCCATAGTCGTGCCCGACATCCTCCGGATGCCGGCGCACCACGCGCTCGCGAAACTCGCGCGCGGAAAACAGCGGTGCCGCAAACCTGTCCATGGCTCAGTCGCTCAGCCGCCGCAGCTTCTCGGCGGTCATGATCGGGAAAACCTCGCCCTTCGAGCGCACGGCGAACATCAGCTCGCCGTCAATCTCGATCTCTTCGCCATATTCGACCAACTCATACATCACCGGCCGCGCCACCAGCGCTTCCAGCTGGCCGCGCACCAGCACGTAGGGCTTTAAGCCCCCGGTCTCGTCCTCGTCCACGAAGCGCATCGGGCGCTCGGGGCCGGCCTCCACCACGTCGCCTACATTGGTTCGGAAGGTGATGACCTGCCCGTCGCCCTCGCCCGTCACTGTCATCTCGACTGCCACGAAAGGCGCATCCACCACGCGGATGCCCACCTTCTCCACAGGGGTCACCAGATAGGTCTTGCCGTCGGCATCCTTGCGCAGCACCGTGGAGAACAGCTGCACCAGCGGCATGCGCCCGATGGGCGTGCCGAGGTAGAACCAGGTGCCGTCCTGGCGTATCTCCATGTCGAGGTCGCCGCAGAAGTCAGGATTCCAGCGTTCCACGGGCGGAAGCCCCTGTCCCGCCCGGGTCGCGCGCGAGATCAGCGCCTGCAGACCGGCAGCGTCGCCGACCTTGGTGAGCCCGCCTTCAATATGTGCTTGGTCTTTGGTCATGGTCACGAAATAGTCACTGTTGTTAAGCTTGTCAGCCTTGATGCGTGATTTAAGTTCATTCATCTGCGCGGCAAAAGTGCTAATCGTGGCCGACGAAACGGCAGCCACCTTCCCGGACAAGTGAGGTTCCAAGCGGCATGAGCGTAGTGATCAAGGACCCCTCGATCGCCGAAAAGGAAATGATCGCGGATGCGGAAAAGGCATTGCGCGACATTTCCAAGATTCGCGACGGCGTCGGCAAGGTCATCTTCGGGCAGGAAAGCGTGATCGAACGCACGCTGGTCGCGCTGCTGGCCGGCGGCCACGCCCTTTTGGTCGGCGTGCCGGGCCTGGCCAAGACCAAACTGGTGGAAACGCTGGGCATCGTGCTCGGCCTTGATTCGCGCCGCGTCCAGTTCACGCCCGACCTGATGCCCTCCGACATTCTCGGCTCCGAGGTGATGGAGCAGGACGAAAGCGGCAAGCGCTCCTTCCGTTTCATTCCCGGCCCGATCTTCGCCCAGCTCCTGATGGCTGACGAGATCAATCGCGCGAGCCCGCGCACGCAGTCGGCGCTGCTGCAGTCGATGCAGGAATACCACGTCACCGTCGCCGGCGCGCGCCACGACCTGCCCGCCCCGTTCCATGTGCTGGCCACCCAGAACCCGCTGGAGCAGGAAGGCACTTATCCGCTGCCCGAAGCCCAGCTCGACCGCTTCCTGATGCAGATCGACATCCATTATCCGGACATGGACGCCGAGCGGCGCATCCTGCTCGAAACCACCGGCGTCGAGGAGGCCAGGGCCGCCAACGTGCTGTCGCCCGCGCGCCTGCAGGAAATCCAGCGGCTCATCCGCCGCATGCCGGTGCCCGAAAGCGTGGTCGAGGCGATCCTCGACCTGGTGCGCTCGGCCCGCCCCGGCCAGGGCGACGCCGAGACCGACAAGCATGTGGCCTGGGGTCCGGGTCCGCGCGCCAGCCAGGCGCTGACGCTGTGCACCCGCGCCCGCGCGCTCTATGACGGGCGGCTGGCGCCGTCGATCGATGACGTGAAGGCGCTGGCCGAGCCGGTTCTGCAGCACCGCATGGCGCTCACCTTCGCCGCCCGCGCCGAAGGCATGAGCGTGCGCGACGTGGTGGCGCGGCTGGTGAAGGGAATCTGATGGCACGCATCGGCGCGGCCTCGCCTCCTGTCGGTACGAAAGACGCCCTTGCCCGCGCAAGGCAGCGCGCCTTTCTCGTGCCCGACCTGCTGATCGAGGCGCGCCGCGTGGTCAATACCGTCATCTCCGGCTGGCACGGCCGCCGCAAGCGCGGCATCGGCGAAAATTTCTGGCAGTTCCGCCCCTATGTCGAGGGCGAGAGCCTGTCGCGCATCGACTGGCGCCGTTCCGCCCGCGACGACCACATCTATGTGCGCGACCGCGAATGGGAGGCCGCCCACACCGTCTGGCTGTGGGCCGACCCTTCCGCCTCCATGCTCTACAAGTCTCGGGCTGCGCATGTTTCCAAGGATTCGCGTGCGCTGGTGCTCATCCTCGCGCTGGCGGAGCTTTTGTCGCGCGGGGGCGAACGCATCGCCTGGCCCGGCCTCACCGACCCTTTCACCGCCCGCAACGGCGCCGAGCGGCTGGCCGCCCACCTCACCCATGCCGGCGCGCTTCCGCACCGGCCCGACCTCAGCGCGGTCCGCCGCTTTTCCGACGTCGTCATCGCCAGCGACTTCCTCGATCCGGTCGAGGAAACCAAGGAATGGCTCGACACGCTCGCCCGGCGCGGCGCCCGCGCGCATCTGATCGAGATCGCCGATCCGGCCGAGGAAAGCTTCCCCTATTCCGGCCGCACCGAATTTACCGATCCCGAAACCGGTGAAAAGCTCACCGCGGGCCGCGCCGAACAGCTCGCCACCGACTACCGCCTGCTCTACTCCGCCCGCCGCGAAGAGCTCGCCGCCTGGTGCAAGCGCCTGGGCTGGAGCTACACCGTCAACCACACCGACCGCCTCGCTTCCGAGGCGCTGGTGCAGGTGCACATGGCCATGAGCGCCGAGAGCGGCTACGCCTCCGGGGTGCGCGCATGAGCTGGCTGCCGCTCTCCTTCGGCTTTCCGGCCATCCTGTGGGGGCTGCTGGCGCTGCCCGTCATCTGGTGGCTGCTCAGGCTCACCCCGCCCAAGCCGGAGACCGAGGTCTTTCCGCCGCTGAAGATTCTGGCGCGGGTGCTGCGCCGCGAGGAGACGCCTCGCCGCAGTCCGTGGTGGCTCACCCTGCTGCGGCTGCTCATGGCCGCGCTGGTGATCATGGCGCTGGCCGAACCCGTCTTCAACCCGCGCGAGAAGCTGCCGGCGGCCGGCAGCGGGCTGGCGCTGGTCATGGACAATGGCTGGGCGGCCGCGCCCGACTGGAACCGCCGGGTGGCAACCGCCGAGCGCCTGATCGACGACGCGGCGGCCGGCGCCCAGCGGATCCTGCTGGCCTTCACCGCCGAAAAACCCAACGCCGACATCGGACCCTTCGACGCGCGGGCCGCGCGTGACAAGCTGCGCGCCGCCAAGCCACGGCCGATCCCCACCGACCGTCCCGGCGTCTATGCGCGCGTCGCCGCGACACTTGAAACCATGCCCGGCGCCAGCATTGCCGTTCTGGCCGACGGCTTGGTCGCAAAGGGCGACGAGGCCGCCTTTTCCACGCTTCTGGGCAAGGGTCCGGCCAGCGTCGTCTGGGCAGTGCCCGACCGCATCGCCACAGTGGGCCTGACCAAGGCCGAAAACCAGCTCGACGGCTTTGCCCTCACTGCCGTGCGCCCTTCCTCCGACCCTGCCCCCCGGCAGGTCACGGCCGGCGCCTTTGACGACAAGGGCCGGCGCATCGCCGACACGGCCATCGCCTTCGGCGCGGGAAAAACCGTGGGCACCGGGCTGATGAAGGTCCCCTTCGAGCTGCGCAACGACTTCGCCGCCATCCGCATCGACGGCGAGAACCATGCGGGTGCCGTGCGGGTGCTGGACGAAAGCTCCAAGCGCCGCCGCGTCGGCCTCATCTCGCAGGCCGAGGCCGACCAGGCGCAGCCGCTCCTGGCGCCGCTCTATTACATCCGCCGCGCGCTTTCGCCTTATGCCGATCTGGTCGAGCCGCAGAGCCGCGACCTCGCCGACGCCATCCCCCAGCTTCTGGAACAGAAGCCGGCGATGATCGTCATGGCCGACATCGGCACCATTCCCGAGCCCGCCCGCCAGAAGCTGGTGGAATGGGTGAACAATGGCGGCATGCTGGTGCGCTTCGCCGGCTCCCGCCTCGCCGCCGCCGGCAACGACGACGACCTGCTGCCGGTGCGGCTGCGCACAGGCGAACGTTCGCTGGGTGGCGCGCTGTCGTGGACCGAACCGCAGCCGGTCACCGAATTCCCCAAGACCGGCCCGTTCTCCGATCTCGCTCCGCCGTCGGAAGTCGCCGTCAGCCGGCAGGTGCTGGCCGAGCCCACGGCCGATCTGGTCGAGCGTACCTGGGCCAACCTTGCCGACGGAACGCCGCTGGTCACCGGCGCGCGGCGCGAAAAGGGCACGATCGTTCTTTTTCACACCTCGCCGGATGCGACATGGTCCAACCTGCCCATCTCCGGCAGCTTCGTGGAAATGCTGCGCCGCCTGGTGCAGATGTCGCGCAACCAGGGCAGCCTTGCGGCAAATGCCGAGGGCCAGGTGGCGTCGCTGGCGCCTTATCGCATGATCGCCGCCGATGGTTCGCTGGTGCCGCCGCCCGCAGAAGCCCGGCCGCTCACGGTCGGGCGCGGGGCGGTGCCGGTCAGCATCGAGAACCCGCCCGGCCTCTATGGCAGCGAGGACGGCGTGGTCGCGCACAACCTGCTGGCCGCCGATGCCACGCTTGCGCCGCTCGCGCGCCCCCACATCGCCGCCCCCGTCACCGAAATGCGCTATGCTGTGAACGAATCCCACGACCTCAAGGGACCGCTCGTGGCGGTAGCGCTCGCCCTCATGCTTCTGGACACGCTGGCCGTGTTCTGGCTGGGCGGCATGTTCGCCGGCCGGCGCGGCAGCCGCAATGCCGCTTCCCGCGGCGCGGGCGCCGCGATGGTGCTTCTCGCGGCGGGCGCGTTGTTCTTCGCGTCGGCGCCGCATGCGCGCGCCGACGATTCGAAACCGGGCGATGAGCAGGCAATAGAGGCCGTGTCGAAGACGCGGCTTGCCTATGTCATCACCGGCGACGCCGCCATCGATTCCATCAGCCGCGCCGGCCTCGACGGCCTTTCCCGCTTCCTGGTGGAGAAGACCGCGCTCGATCCCGGCAAGCCGGCCGGCGTCGACATAGCTCGCGACGAACTGGCCTTCTATCCGCTGATCTACTGGCCGATCGACCCGAAGGCGCCGCTGCCCTCGCAGGAGGCGATCGCACGCATCGACGCCTATATGCAGCAGGGCGGCACGGTGCTTTTCGACACGCGCGACCAATATGCCGGCGGCATCGACGCCAGTTCCACCAGCCCTTCCACGGAAAGGCTGCGCGACATACTGGCCGGGCTCAACGTGCCTCCGCTGGAGCCGGTGCCGTCCGATCACGTGCTGACCAAATCCTTCTACATCCTTCCGGAGTTTCCAGGCCGCTTCAACGGCAGTCCGCTCTGGGTCGAGGCGTCGCTCGAAGCCGCCAATCCCGAGCACCGCCCGGTGCGCACCGGCGATGGCGTCACCCCCATCATGATCACCGCCAACGATTTCGCCGGCGCCTGGGCCGTCGACGAAAATGGCGACCCGATGTTCCCCACCGTGCCGTCCGATCCGATGCAGCGGCTCTACGCCTACCGCGTCGGGGTCAACATCGTCATGTACATGCTGACGGGCAACTACAAGTCCGACCAGGTCCACGTGCCCGCCCTGCTCGAGAGGCTGGGGCAGTAGCATGAGCAACTGGACCCTCTCCTTCGAACCGCTGCTTGGCTGGCAGTTGCTGGCCCTCATACTGGTGCCGCTCGCCATCCTCACCCTGGCCGGCCTGTTTTTCCGCCGGCGCGGCTCGCTCCTGCGGCTGGCGGCACTGGCGGCACTTGCCGCCGTCCTGTTCAACCCGGTGCTTCTGGACGAGGACCGCGAGCCGCTGCAAAGCGTCGTGGCCCTGGTGGTCGACCGCAGCCCCAGCCAGGACATCGGCAACCGCGCCGCCCAGACTGACCAGGCCCTGTCTGCGCTCAAGGAAAGGCTCGCCCGCTTCAAGCAGTTCGAGGTCCGCGTGGTCGAGGCCGGCAAGGCCGACGCCGCCGACGAGCGCACCGAAACCCGCCTGTTCTCCGCCCTCGACGGAGCGTTCCGCGATGTGCCGCCCTCGCGCATCGGCGGCGCCATCATGATCACCGACGGCCAGGTGCATGACATGCCGCCCGGCGTGCCGGGCATCCATGCGCCGCTTCACGCGCTGATCACCGGCGAGGAAGGCGAGAAAGATCGCCGCATCCGTTTCGAGAAGTCGCCGCGCTTCGGCATCGTCGGCAAGGCGCTCGACATGAGCTATCGCGTCATCGCCACCGGCGGCGAGAAAGGCGATGTGAACGTGCGCGTTTCCATCAACGGGCAGCAGGTCTCCGTCGAGCGCGCGACCATCGGCCGGGAAATGCCGCTGCGCATCACCGTGCCGGCTGCCGGCCGCAACATTGTCGAGGTCGCCGTCGACCGCGAGGAAGGCGAGATCACCGACATCAACAACCGCGCCGTCGCGTTGGTCGACGGCATCCGCGAGAACCTGCGCGTGCTGCTGGTCTCGGGCGAGCCGCATGCCGGCGAGCGCACCTGGCGCAACCTGCTCAAGTCCGACGCCTCGGTCGACCTCGTGCACTTCACCATCCTGCGTCCGCCCGAAAAGCAGGATGGCACGCCCATCAACGAGCTGTCGCTGATCGCCTTCCCGACGCGCGAACTGTTCGTGGAGAAGATCAACGAGTTCGACCTCATCATCTTCGACCGCTACCAGCACCGCGACGTGCTGCCGATCCTCTATTACGACTACATCGCCGAATATGTCGAAAAGGGCGGCGCGCTGCTCGTCGCCGCCGGTCCCGAATATGCCGGCAACCAGTCGATCGCGCGCACGCCGCTGATGCCGGCGCTCCCCGGC
>JAEWHN010000141.1 GCA_023387775.1 Pseudomonadota bacterium
GGCCTGGCGCATACGCTCGATCACTGCGGCTGCATCTGCAGGCGCGGATCCGCCCCACTCACCCCCAAGCTCCAGTTCGGCGTCGAGCAGCGTCACGTCCGAAGAAGTGGGGCGCGCCACGGCATTCTTCAACGGAAGCGCTACGCCAATCCCGAGCAAAGACAGAAAATGCCGTCTCTTCATGGGATGGCCGCAGGCAGGCATGAGTGCACCTCATCATCCAGCTCTTCTCGACGGAGTATAAGATGACCACCCCAAGCCGGAAAGTTTGCCTGAACATGATCGTGAAGAACGAGGCGGGGGTGATCCGCCGGTGTCTCGACAGTGTGCGGCCGATCATCGACTACTGGGTGATCGTCGATACCGGGTCCACCGACGGCACCCAGGACATCATCCGCGAGCACATGCGCGACCTGCCCGGCGAGTTGCACGAGAGGCCCTGGCGCGACTTTGCACACAACCGCTCCGAAGCCCTCGATCTGGCCCGCGGGAAGAGCGAGTACACGCTGATCATCGACGCGGACGACGCCCTGGAGATCGGGCCTGGTGGCGGTCTTCCTCCACTGGCGACAGACTCCTACTCGATAGACATCGCCGATACCTCGATCTCGTATCGCCGCACGCAGCTGGTGCGCAGCGCCCTGCCGTGGCGCTACGAAGGCGTGCTGCACGAATATATCACCTGCGAGAATGCTGGCCCGTCAGGGCATCTCTCTGGAATCCGCATGCGACGCAACCACGATGGCGCGCGCCGGAAGGACCCGCAGACCTATCGGCGCGACGCTGCGGTGCTTGAAGCCGCGCTCGAGACGGAGACCAGCGCATTCCTGCTCTCACGCTACCGGTTTTACCTCGCGCAGAGCTACCGCGATTGCGGCGAGCGCGAAAAGGCGCTGGAAAATTACCTGATCAGGGCCGAGATGGGGTTCTGGCCGCAGGAAGTTTTCGTCAGCCTCTATTATGCGGCCCAGCTCAAGGAGTGGCTTGGCTATCCCGAGCAGGAGGTGATCGATGCCTATGTTCGCGCCTCGGATGCCTTGGCAACCCGGTCCGAGGCGCTGCACGCAGCAAGCCGGTTCTGCCGTCACAGGAAGCGCTACGAGGAAGGTTACCAGCTTGCCAAGCGGGGACTGGCCACAGCCATGCCGGCCGACGGGCTGTTCGTCGAACGCTGGATCTATGAGACCGGTCTTCTGGATGAGTTTTCCGTCAACGCATACTGGTCAGGGCACCATGCGGAGAGCCTCGACGCCTGCCTGAAGATCCTTGCCACGGGAAAACTCGCGGGCACCGACCTGTCTCGTGTGGTGTCGAACGCCCGGTTTGCCAGCGGACGATTGACGAAGGAGCCGGACCTGGGATCGGCGGCAACCAAGAGCTTCGCGGAACAGCATGCCCTGATGCCGCCGAGATGGCTCCATTCGCGCGTAGCGGGATCGCCAAGGGTGCTTCTTGCCATTCTGGCCAAGCAGAAAGAGGAGTTCCTGCCGCTATATCTCCGCTGCATCGAAGCGCTGGAATACCCGAAGTCTTCCATCTTCCTGTACATCCGCACCAACAACAACACGGACGGAACGGAACGTATCCTGCGCGATTGGGTAGGCCGTGTGGGCCATCTCTACGCCGGTGTGGAATTCGATGCAGAGGACGTTGAGACCCGCGTCGAGCAATATGCCGTGCACGAATGGAACCCCGCGCGGTTCCGGGTTCTCGGCCAAATCCGCGACATCAGCCTGAGGCGCGCCGTCGAGAATGATTGCGATTTCTACTTCGTGGCCGATGTGGATAATTTCCTGATACCTTCCACCCTGCGCGAGTCGATTTCGCTAGACATGCCGATTGTCTCGCCATTGTTGCGGTCCATGAGCCCGCATTTGATCTATTCGAACTTCCATGCGGAGATCGATGAGAACGGTTACTACAAGGACTGCGACCAGTATTACTGGATTTTGAACAGATGGATTCGCGGTGTCCATGAGGTGCCGGTCGTCCACTGCACGTATCTCGTGCGCTCGGACGTCGCAAAGAACCTGCGATACACCGATGATACGGGCCGTCACGAATACGTAGTGTTTTCGGAAAGTGCGAGAACCGGCGGGATTTCCCAATATGTCGACAACAGGCAGGTTTATGGATACCTGGCATTCGCCAAGGGCCATGAGTATCACGTGCCGGGAGGAGCTGACGCGATTGGGAAATACATCGACGAATATCTAAGATCCGGACATGATTCCGGTAAGATTTAGCCGTTGTTGAGAGCGCCTGCGGCAGCGTGCCTCGACTGCCACCAACCCAGCGGCTGACCGCCTGCGCGCGACGAGCTCATTCGTCAGGAGCTGAGGTGTCCGTCGCGTTCCAGGACCTGGCAAGCGCCAGTCTGGTCAAGGCCGGCAGGGATTTCACGCCTGTCTTTTTCATGATGGCGGAGCGATGGTTCTCGACCGTGCGTCGACTGATGCCGAGATCCGCAGCGATGTTCTTGCTTGGGTGCCCGGCGAGTACCAGTTCCATGATCTGTACCTGCCGGGGTGTCAGCCTTGAGATATGGCTGCCGGAAAACTCTTCCGGGTCGGGTGGCCTGAACCCTCGCCTTGACCACTCAAGCGCACGCTCGACACCAAGCAGCAGTTCGTCGCGTTTGACCGGTTTCGAAATGAAGGTGGATGCACTTATTCTTATGACCTGAATGGCCATCGACATGTCGCTCTCGCTCGCAATGACGATGGCAGGTGACCAACGGCAAGTTTCACCTGGTGGATGCAGGCGGCAGGCTTCGAGATAATCGTCGGGCGTTTCATGGTCCTCGACGGTCCAGCCAGACTGCACAAGGATCCTGCGAATCCTGTCGCGAACCTCATGGTCGTGGTCGACAATGAATATGAGCGGGCGTTCCGGAGGGCCTGGCTGGGACACGCGCGCATAGTCTGCTGTCGCTGGATCATATTCCGTGAGAAGGAGCCTTGGCTTTGTCTCATCTTGAGTGGACCCGGGTGCCGTCGCGCGCAATCTCTTCGGTTGAGATCGTTGCTTTGGCATACTTCCTCTCCCTCTAGTTGGGTACAGCGCCAAGTAGGTTTCTACCTCTGGCTGTCAAGTGCAAAAAATGCCAGCAAAGGTAGCGATGGCGAACCCGTGCCCCAGCCGCGGATGTTGGCAAGCTAGGGTACTGCTCGGGCCCGCATTGCGCGGTCTCGCGAGGCCTTCAGGTCGACGATGGGGCGAGGATAGGTTTTGCCCAGGGTCACGCCGGCGGCCGCGAGCTCGCTTTCGGGGGCCTCGAACGGACGGTGCACCCAGATGGCGGGCAGGGCGGCCAGTTCAGGCACCCAGCGTCTGACATAGGCGCCGTCCGGGTCGAACCGCTGGCCTTGCAGGACGGGGTTGAAGATGCGGAAATAGGGCGCGGCGTCCATGCCGCAGCCGGCCACCCACTGCCAGTTTCCGGGATTGCTGGCCATATCCGCGTCGACCAGCGTATCCCAGAACCATCTTTCGCCCAGCCGCCAGTCGATGAGCAGGTTCTTTGTCAGCAGGGACGCCGCCAGCATGCGCACGCGGTTGTGCATCCATCCCGTTTCCCAAAGCTGACGCATGCCGGCATCCACGATCGGGAATCCGGTGAGGCCCCGCTCCCAGGCATGCAGCGCCGCTTCGTCGTTGCGCCATTCCAGGCCGGCCAGGCTGTCGCGCATGTCGAGGCTGGCGATATCGAGGCGATGGCAGAGCTGGTGATAGTTGAAGTCGCGCCAGATCAGCTCGGAAAGGAATTTTTCCACCTGCGCTGCCTTCGCCGGGTCTTGCGCCGAGACGGCGCTGGCGGCGTGCCACACCTGCCGGGCGCTGATTTCGCCGAAGCGCAGATATGGCGACAGCGACGAGGTTCCGTCGATGGCGGGGCGGTCGCGGTTTTCGGCGTAGCCGTCAAGGCAATCGTCCAGGAAGCGCAGCAGAGCCGCGCGGGCAGCCTCTTCGCCAACGGCCCAGTGTCTCGCGAGCTTTTGCGACCAGGCCGGCTCGCCGGTGGGGGCGATTTCCGGGTCCGGGGAGGACAAGGTTGTTCGGGAGCCTGCCTTCGGGCGAGAGAGTGGAGGCGCCACGTGATGCTGGCGCACCGCCTTGGCGAATGGGGTGAAGACCTGGTAGGGGCCGCCGCCGCCGGTGCGAACTTCCCAGGGCTCGACGAGCACATTGCCGGGAAAGGATGCGGCGGCGGCGCCGTTTTCGCGCAGGGCCGTCTTGATAGCGGCGTCGGTTTCACGCTCGGCGGGCGCATATCTGCGGTTCCAGCATACGAAAGCCGCCTTCAGGCGCGCGGCCTGCTCTGGCACGATTTCCCGGGCATCGCCGGTCTCGACCAGGAGCTCGATGCCCGCTTCAGCGAGATTGTTGCGAAGCGAAGCGAGGCTTCTGTCCAGCCACCAGCGCGCCGCGCCCCCAGGAGGCCTGAGACCGGGAGAGGTCTCGTGAACGTAGAGTGCGACCACGCCTGCGCCGCGGGCGATTGCCGCCGCGAGCGCGGGATTGTCGGCCACGCGCAGGTCGTTGCGCAGCCAGACGAGCGAACAGCCACTCATGCCGGTTTCCATCTCTCCGCGAGGGTACTGGTCGATCATGTCATCTGGTGGTCGGCGGCAAATGCGGCCGCAATGATGTTCACGTTATGGAACCGGAAAACCCTGCTGCAAGGATAATTCGGATGAAAGGTGCATATCCGCATTGGGTATTGTCCGTAAAAGACCTGTCATTGGTCGGGCATTGTCTCGAATAGACGCCACCGTCGATGGTGTGCAACATTGCCATGTCGGCACCATTGCTGCCGATTGCCGGGGGGCTGCAGACAATCCGATTGGGAGAACGGGATGACTTCCCACAGTCACCGGCAATATCTTTCGTCCTCTGACATGGCGCTCATCGAACAGGTCCTGGCCGACGCCGGCTTCGTAAAGGGTGTGCCCTCGGAAAAGGGACGAGATGCAGCGAAATTCCTCACGCGGAAGTTTCAGGACGGCGTGGTCGATGGGGCGGGGCTTGCCAAGGCCCTGAAGGGGCATCTGGTGGCGCTGGAGTTTCAGCATCGCCGCAGGAGCGCCAGGTGGTGACCTGGGCCTTGCGGGTCCGAGGCAGGGCCCCCCTATGTTTTGCTGAACCGCGCCAGGACAAGCCTCTCCATGCGCTCCGCGAGGGACAGCAGCTGCGCGCCGTGGCGATCCATGATCCAGAGCGAGGCCATGGCCGCCAACGCGCCGAGCACGATGGAGCCGACGATGTCGAGGGGGTAGTGAACGCCGATATAAATTCTGGACCAGGCAACGATGATGCCCGCCGCCGTCGCGATCCAGGCGGCTCCCTTGCGCCTGACCATGAACAGCACCGCCGCGCAGACGGCAAAGGCGAGCGCGTGATTGCTGGGGAATGAAGAGTTCGGGCGGTGGTCGACCAATGCGTGGCCGAGACCGACCATGAAGGGGCGAGGCCTGAAGAAGACCAGCCCGACAATGGCGCTCATGACGATGGCGATCGCCAGCGCGGCGCAGAGAGCGATCGCGGTGAGCCGATTGCGGCGCCCCCCGGAAATCCAAAGGCCAGCCAGCCCGAGCGGAATCAGCAGGACAAGAAACCTGGTTATGAAAATAGCCAGCCACGCCACCGTGGCGTTGGGCACCGAGCCGGCATTCAGGAGCAGGAACAGGTCGTTATCGAATTGGAACATGCGCGGTCTCAGGGGCGCCACGATGGTCATCGTAGGCGCTCAACAAATTATTAATCGACCAATCAGTTTTGGTGTTCGGCCAGTGAAACGACTTCGCCTTGCCAGCGGATTTGGATGGCATTTGGGCAAAAATTTCCGCGCGCCGGCAGAGAGTGGTTCGATGTGGAGAATGTGCTGGGCAAGAAACTGGCGGGGAAGGCGGCCTCGTCGCACGTGGGTGGCGACTCCGGGTGGGGTGTTGGGGGAACCGGAGCCGCCTGCATGAACTTCAGGGAGAATTTCATGCGTCGTGACCCTGCCTGACGCAGGGTTAACGACACTTAAACCGAACCCTTAGAATGATAAGGGTATCGAAGTTTTTCCACAGGCGGTTTTATTCCGGCGACCTTGAAGGGGGTAGGCGCGGCCGCGAGCCGGCGCCTCCGTCGCGAATTTTGCGGAATCCGGCCGCTTTGCCTGACAATTGCGGAAAGATCCGACGGGGCCCTGGGGGCCCTTTTTCCTGGCCGCGAAATCCCTTGTCAGTTCGACAGAATACAATATATTAGATTGTATATTGAGTTCTGGAAAGGGAAGGTACCCATGCAGACGATCAAGGTCGACGAGCGGCTCTCTGTCGCCGGACAACCGCAACTCGCCGATTTCGCGCGGCTTGCGGAGGAGGGGATTTCGAAGCTTGTCAACGTGCGCCCAGATGCCGAAGAGGCCGGGCAGCCCGGAACGGCCGCCGAACGGCGCGCGGCCGAAGGTGCGGGCATCGGCTACGGCTTCATCCCCGTCACGGGACAGACGATCACCGAGGCCGACATCCGCGCCTTTCAGGCGTCCGTTGCGCAGGCCAAGGGACCCGTGGTGGCGCATTGCAAGAGCGGCGCGCGTGCGCTGGCGCTGTATGCACTGGGCAAAGTTCTCGACGGCCGCATGAAGGCGGATGAGGTGCTGCCTTTCGGCAAGGCCCACGGCCTCGACCTTTCCATGGCCGCGAACTGGCTGGTTCGCGACCGCAAGCATCCGCAGGTGGAGGCGTTCTTCGATCCGCGCACCTGGAGCGTGCAATATGTCGTGACCGATCCCGAGACGAAGAAATGCGCCATCATCGATCCCGTGCTCGATTTCGACGAGAAGTCCGGCTCGACCTCGACGGAAAGCGCCGACGCCATTCTCGCCTATGTCGAGAGGGAGGGGCTGACGGTCGAGTGGATTCTCGACACCCATCCCCATGCCGACCATTTTTCGGCGGCGCACTACCTGAAGCAGAAGACCGCCGCGCCGACGGCGATCGGCGAGCATGTGGTCGACGTCCAGAAGCTCTGGAAGGAGATCTACAACTGGCCAGAGTTGAAGGCCGACGGCTCGCAGTGGGACCGGCTGTTTGCCCATGGCGACAAGTTCAGCGTCGGCAATATCGAAGCGCATGTGCTGTTCTCACCCGGCCACACGCTGGCCTCGATCACCTATGTGATCGGCGATGCGGCCTTCGTGCACGACACGATGTTCGTGCCCGACAGCGGCACGGCGCGAGCGGACTTTCCCGGCGGCAGCGCGCAGGTTCTGTGGCGCTCGATCCAGGACATCCTGGCGCTGCCCGCCGAGACCCGCATCTTCACCGGGCATGACTACCAGCCCAACGGGCGTGCGCCGCGCTGGGAAAGCACGGTGGCGGAGCAGAAGCGCGCCAACCCGCACATAGCCGGCATGGACGAGGCTTCCTTCGTGAAGATCAGGGAAGCGCGCGACAGGACGCTGCCGATGCCGAAGCTGATCCTGCACGCGCTGCAGGTCAATGTGCGGGGCGGCAGGCTTCCGGAGCCCGAAAGCAATGGCCGGCGGTATCTGAAATTCCCGCTCGATGCGCTGGAAGGAGCGAAATGGTGAACGTGATGGAAAACATCCGGCCGGCGGGCAAGCCTCTGGCCGACATGGCGGCAAGCGCCGGAGAGGTGGCGGCGCTGCTCAAGACCCTGGCTCATCCGGTGCGCCTGATGCTCGCCTGCACTCTGGTGGAAAGCGAGTATGCGGTGGGCGAGCTGGAGGAAAACCTCGACATCCACCAGCCGACCCTGTCGCAGCAGCTTACCGTGCTGCGGCAGGCCGGCATCGTGGAAACGCGCCGCGAGGGCAAGCAGATCTTCTACCGGCTGACGGAGGAGAAGGCGGCCCGGCTCATCGAGGCACTCTATGGCATCTATTGTAACGAAGGAGAGCGGGGATGACCGCTTACTGGCCCTCGCTCGCGGGCGGAATGCTGATCGGGCTTTCCGCCGCAATCCTGCTTGTGCTCAACGGACGCCTCGCCGGCATCAGCGGCATCGTCGGCCGGCTGGCCTGCGGGATCAACATTTCCACCAACCTTGCCTTCGTCGTCGGCCTCCTGCTCGGGCCGGTGTTGTTCCTGTCGCTGTTCGGACAGTGGCCGGCGGTCACCGTCACGGTCGCCTGGCCGATCATCATCGTCGCCGGCCTGCTGGTCGGCTTCGGCACGCGCATGGGCTCGGGCTGCACCAGCGGCCACGGCGTGCTCGGGCTGGCGCGGTTTTCGCCGCGGTCCTTCGTGGCAACGCTGACGTTTCTCGTGGCCGGCATCGTGGCCGTCGCCATTCTTCGGGGGCTTGGACTTTGATGGCACGTTCGGCACAGATTTTCGTAGCGCTCGCGGCTGGCTTGATCTTCGGCTTCGGCCTGGCGCTTTCGGGCATGCTCAACCCCGCGCGCGTGCAGGGCTTCCTCGACATATTCGGCAACTGGGACCCCAGCCTGGCCTTCGTTCTGGGCGGCGCCGTTGTCGTGGCGTTCGGCGGTGTGGCGCTGGCGCGGCGCATGAACCGTCCCGCCTTCGAGCCGGCCTTCCACTTGCCGGAGATGAACCGGATTGATGGCCGGCTGATCCTGGGCTCGGCGATCTTCGGCCTGGGCTGGGGGCTTGCCGGCTTCTGCCCCGGCCCGGCTGTCGCCTCTCTTTCGCTGGGCATTTGGCAGACGGCGCTTTTCGTCGCCGCAATGGTGACGGGCATGGTGGTGCACGACCGCCGCTATCGCAGGATCCGGTCATGACCGGGACAATGCTGAGCGCGATCGGCTCGGGCAGCCTGGTCGGCTTCATGCTCGGCCTGGTCGGTGGCGGCGGGTCGATCCTCGCCACGCCGCTGCTGCTCTACGTCGTCGGCGTCGCCAGCCCGCATGTGGCGATCGGCACCAGCGCGCTGGCCGTTTCGGTCAACGCCTTCGCCAATTTCACCGGCCATGCGCTGAAGGGCAATGTGTGGTGGCGCTGCGCTATCGTCTTCGCTGTCATCGGCACGCTCGGAGCCTTGGTTGGCTCGAGCATCGGCAAGGCGATGGACGGGCAGCAGTTGCTGGCCTTGTTCGCGCTGCTGATGATGGTGGTGGGCGGCCTGATGTTGAAGCCGCGCCGGGCCGGTGCCACCGCCCAACGGCCGGTGGACCTTCGCATGTGCCTGCTGACGGCGCTGGTAGCACTTATGGCCGGCATGGCCTCCGGTTTCTTCGGCATCGGGGGCGGCTTCCTCATCGTGCCGGGGCTGATGTTCGCCACCGGCATGCCGATGTTCAGCGCCGTGGGGTCCTCGCTGCTGGCCGTGGGCGCGCTCGGTCTCGCCACGGCGGTGAACTATGCCGCGTCGAGTCTCGTGGACTGGCCGCTCGCGGCCGAGTTCATTGGCGGCGGTATTCTCGGTGGCTTCGTGGGAACGGCGCTTGCTGCAAAGCTCGCCGGCAAGAAGGACCTGCTCAACCGTATCTTCGCGGCGATCATCTTCGCGGTCGCGATCTACATGCTGTGGAACAGCCTCGCCGCGCGCTGATCGACACGGCTGGCGCGGCCGGCCGGCAGGCGACCTCAGTAGAAACAGACTTCCGCCGAGACCGGCGGAAGTCTTTTTCACATCAATACCAGGCGTCTTCCATCGATGCCTTGCGGCGCGCGACGAAGTCCTTCAGGGCCTCGTCGATGCCTTCGTCGAGCGGCGGCGCTTCGTATTCGGCCAAGGCCTTCTTCCAGCGCTTGTTGGCGCGGGTCGCGGCATCCTCGGAGCCGGCGGCCTCCCACTTCTCGAAAGCCTCGTTGTCGGCGATCTCCGAATCCCAGAAGGCGGTTTCGTAGTTGCCCATGGTGTGGGCGCAGCCGAAGAAATGATTTCCCGGGCCGACCTCCTGGAAGGCGTCGAGCGCAAGCTGGTTGTCGTCCACCTTCACGCCATCGAGATAGCTGTGCAGGGCGCCGCAGAAGTCGGTGTCCATGACGAACTTTTCGTAGGACATGGACAACAGCCCGTCGAGGAAGCCGGCCGAATGCAGGATGAAGTTGGCGCCGCAATGTACGGCCGCCAGCATCGACACGGTGCCCTCGTTCATGGCCTGGGCGTCGGGCAGCTTCGAGGTGGTGAAGTTGCCCGAGCAGCGCAGCGGCAGGCCAAGCCTGCGCGCAAGCTGGCCGATGACCATCGAGCCGACGGCCGGCTCCGGCGTGCCGAAGGTCGGCGAACCGGAGCGCAGCGACATGGATGACAGGAAGTTGCCGAAGATCACCGGCGCGCCGGGGCGCTCGAGCTGCGTCAGCGCGCAGCCGGCCATGGTCTCGGCCAGCGACTGGGCGATGGCGCCGGCATTGGTGACGGGCCCCATGGCGCCGCCGAGGATGAACGGCACCACGACGGCGGCCTGGTTGGCGCGGGCATAGGCGCGCAACGCCGTGGTCATGGTGGCGTCCCACACCAGCGGCGAGTTGACGTTGACATTGCCGAGGATGACGCAGTTCTCGTCGGTGAATTGCTCGCCGAAGACGAGGCGCGCCATGTCGATGGAATCTTCCGCCCGGCTTTCGGCCGTCACCGAACCCATGAAGCCGCGATCCGAATAGCGGATGTGGGCGTAGACCATGTCGAGATGGCGCTTGTTGACCGGCACGTCGACCGGCTCGCACACCGTGCCGCCGGAGTGGTGCAGCCAGGGCGAGGACTGGGCGAGCTTCACGAAGTTTTCAAAGTCCTCGATGGTGCCGTAGCGGCGGCCCTTGTCGAGATCCATGACGAAGGGCGAACCATAAGCCGGCGAGAAGACGACGTTCTTGCCCCCGATCTGCACCGAATTGGCGGGGTTGCGGGCATGCTGGGTGAATTCGGCCGGCGCGGTCTTGAGGATCTCGCGCAGCATACCTGGCTCGAACTTGACCAGCACGCCCTCGACCTTGGCGCCCGCGCGCTTCCAGTGGTCCAGCGCCACCGGATCGTCGCGGAACTCGATGCCGATCTCGGCCAGGATGCGGTCGGCCGTCGCCTCGATGCGCAGCAGGTTCTCTTCCGACATCACGTCGTAGGTCGGGATGCCGCGCACGATGTAGGGCCGGTGCAGGCCGCTCGGCGAACGGGTCATGCGGGCGCGCCGGCGCGCTTCGCGTCCGCCTGATCTCGGCTCTGGGGTGGGCGTGGCAAGGGTGGTCATATTCTCGAATTCCGTTTCTTTGCTGCTGCGCGAGCATGACGGCCTCGCAAGCGCCCCATGCCTTGACTGCGATCTCCTCCCGCAAGAAACGCCGCTGCGAAGCAGGCCCGCGGAATCGACGATGCATAAACTCTCATCATGCGATAAAGCGTCAACGGCATTTTTTGGAACGGCTTGCATGAGGTTTTGGAATGTCAGGATTTCGCCGGCAACTGCCCTCGATGACGGCTCTGGTGGTGTTCGAGGCGGCGGCGCGGCAGGCAAGTTTTACCCGCGCGGCGGCCGAGCTTGGCATTACCCAGGCGGCGGTGAGCCGGCAGGTGCAGGCGCTGGAAAGCAGCCTGGGCTTTCCGCTGTTTCGCCGCATGCATCGGTCGATCGAGCTGACGGAGCCGGGCAGGGCGCTGGCCGGCTCGATGTCGGAGGCGCTGGGCATCGTCGCGCAGACGGTGCGCACCATCACCAGCGGCAGGAATGCCGACGAACTGACCCTGTCGGCCACCGTGGCGTTCTCGCATTTCTGGCTTTTGCCGAAGGTCTCGAGCTTCCGGCGCACCGATCCCGATGTAAAGCTGAAGATCGTGACGCAGGACACCAGCGTCGACCTCAGCCGCGACGATATCGACGTGGCGATCCGCTATGGCGATGGCAACTGGCCGGATGGCGAGGCGATCAGGCTGTTCGGTGACGACGTGTTTCCGGTGTGCAGCCCAGACTATCTTGCCAAGCGCGGCGCACCCGATTGCGTGGCCGACCTTGCGCGGCACAATCTCATCGCCAGCGATTTGCATGAGCCGACCTGGATCGGCTGGGACCAGTGGCTGGCGGCATTCGGCCATGGCGGCGAGCGCAAGAACATCACGCTGAGCTGCAGTTTCTACACCGACGCGCTCTATGCCGCGATGCGCGGCGAAGGCATTGCGCTGGGCTGGAACAGGATGGTTGCCGACCTGTTGCAGCGCGGTCAGCTGGTGCGGGTGTCGGTGGAAACGCTGCGCCCGCGCGCGAGCTACTATGTCGTGCTGAAGGAGGGGGCCACGGCCAAGGCCTCGGTGTCGTCCTTCCTGAAGTGGATACGGGCAGAGGCCGGTGAGCCCGCGCCGCAGTCGCCGGCGTAAGCGCTGCTACATATGAAAACGCCCCCTCCAACAGGGAGGGGGCGCGAAGAGCTTCAACGCGGCAAGCCGCGTTTTCGTCAGCGCTTATTCGGCGGCCATGCGGAATTCGGGGAACTCCAGCGCCCGGTCGCCGTCGGCATCCTTGATGCGCGTCGGCAGGCCGATCTCGTTGAGCACGCCCAGGAACGGCCGCGGCGGCAGGTCCTCGACGTTGGCCATCTTCTTGACGTCCCAGTCGCCCTTGGCGACCAGGAGCGCGGCGGCCACGGCCGGCACGCCGGCCGTGTAGGAAATGCCCTGGCTGCCGACTTCCTGATAGGCTTCGGCGTGGTCGGCGACGTTGTAGATGAAGACCTCGCGTTCCTTGCCGTCCTTCACGCCCTTCACGAAGTCGCCGATGCAGGTCTTGCCGGTGTAGTTCGGCGCCAGCGAAGACGGATCGGGCAGCACGGCCTTGACCACCTTGAGCGGTACGACTTCCAGGCCTTCGGCGGTCTTGACCGGCTTCTCGGACAGAAGGCCGAGGTTCTTCAGCACGGTGAAGACGTTGATGTAGTGGTCGCCGAAGCCCATCCAGAAGCGGACCGTCGGAATGCCGAGGATCTGCGACAGCGAATGCACCTCGTCGTGGCCGGTCATGTAGGCCTTCTGTTTGCCGACCACCGGCAGGTCCCACTCCTTGCCGACCTCGAACATCTTGTTCGAGACCCACTGGTTGTCCTGCCACGACCAGACCTGGCCGGTGAATTCGCGGAAGTTGATCTCCGGATCGAAGTTCGTCGCGAAATACTTGCCATGGCTGCCGGCGTTGATGTCGACTATATCGACGGAGTCGATCTTGTCGAAATACTCGTCGAAAGCCAGCTTGGCATAGGCGTTCACCACGCCGGGGTCGAAGCCCGCGCCGAGAATGGCGGTGACGCCGGCCTTCTCGCATTCCTCGCGGCGCTTCCACTCATAGTTGGCATACCATGGCGGCGTCTCGCAGATCTTGGTCGGATCTTCGTGGATGGCCGTGTCGATATAGGCCGCGCCCGTGGCGATGCATGCAGACAGCACCGACATGTTGAGGAAGGCCGAGCCGACATTGATGACGATTCGACTTTTGGTCTTCTCGATCAGCGCCTTGGTCGCCTCGATGTCCATCGCGTCGAGCGCGTGTGCTTCCAACACGCCGTCAGCCTTTTTCAGGCTGTTCTTCTGCCGGATAGACTCGATGATGGCAGTGCATTTGCCGAGTGTGCGTGAAGCGACGTGGATGTCGCCGAACACGTCGTTATGCTGTGCGCATTTGTGAGCGACGACCTGGGCCACGCCGCCCGCGCCGATGATCAGAACGTTCTTCTTCATTCGGGCGTTTGTCTCCTTCTATCCCGTTGGCAAAACCCGGCAAGCCTCACGAGAGGCTTGCGACGTAATCCTCAAAACCGAACTCGCGCACCACGCGCACGGTGCCGTCCAGCTCGCGCACCGCGATGGACGGCATGCGCACGCCGTTGAACCAGTTCTTTTTGACCATTGTGTAGCCGGCCGCGTCCTGGATCGAGATCCGGTCTCCGACCTTGAGTTCCTTCTCGAAGCGGAACTCGCCGAAGATGTCGCCGGCCAGGCACGACTTGCCGCAGACCATGTAGCTGTGCGGCCCCGCATCGGGCGAGACCTTGGCGTCTTGGCGATAGATCAGCAGATCGAGCATGTGCGCTTCGATCGAGCTGTCGACGATGGCGAGGTCCTTGCCGTTGTTCAGCGTGTCGAGCACGGTCACTTCCAGCGTCGTGCTCTTGGTGATGGCCGCTTCGCCCGGCTCCAGATAGACCTGCACGCCGTAGCGCTCGGAAAACGCCTTCAGGCGCGCGCAGAACTTGTCGAGCGGGTAGTTCTCGCCGGTGAAGTGGATGCCGCCGCCGAGGCTTACCCATTTTACGCGGCCGAGCAGGACGCCGAACTTCTCCTCGATCTGCGAGAGCATGCGGTCGAAGAGGCTAAAGTCCTCGTTCTCGCAGTTGTTGTGGATCATGAAGCCGCTCACGCGGTCCATCACGGCCTCGACCTTGGCCACGTCCCACTCGCCCAGCCGGCTGAAGGGGCGCGCCGGATCGGCGAGGTCGAAGCTCGAAGAGCTGATCTGCGGGTTGAGGCGCAGACCGCGCGCCAGACCGCTCGCCTTGTCGGCGAAACGCTCCAGCTGGCCGATGGAGTTGAAGATGATCTTGTCGGCATTGGCGATCACCTCGTCGATCTCGTGATCGGCATAGGCGACCGAATAGGCGTGGGTCTCGCCGCCGAATTTTTCGCGGCCGAGCCTGACCTCGTTGAGCGACGACGAGGTGGTGCCGTCCATATATTCGCGCATCAGGTCGAAGACCGACCAGGTGGCGAAGCACTTCAGCGCAAGAAGCAGCTTGGCGCCGGAATGCTCGCGCACATAGGCGATCTTTTCCATGTTGGGGAGCAGCCGGGACTTGTCGACAAGGTAGTAGGGGGTCTGGATCATCAATTCAGTGCTGGCTCAAGAGGCTTTCGGTTCAATGCACGCCGCATGCCGGGTCCGGCGATACGGTGCGCGTTGCGGGAGATTTTGGGCCTTTTAGGAAGTGACGGTCGCAATCTCAAGCGATTTGGGCTCGAAAGGCGATAAAGCCGTGTTCCCGGCGGTCCTGCCGTTGGGACCCGCCGAAGCGCGGCCCCGCATCTCAGGCTTCCATTCTGTTGTCATCGCCCTTCGGCGAAATGGGTGCGGCTGGGTTGTAGTTGAGCAACCTGGCTGCCCCGGACGCGAAGCCAGGCTTCGATCGCGCCCGGGCTAAAGTCCCGCTTTGATGCGCTGAGGCTCTCGCTGGAAGATGAGGCGGAATTCGACCATGGGCGCATGGTAGCCAAGGGTCGGGTGAAGTCAAGCAAGCGCCCTTGGGACATATTGCCCACTTGCGCCGGCAGGCGGCCGCGAGAAGGCGGCGGGTCGCCCCGTCGGTTGGGTCAGCCAACCGTGTCAGCCGGGCCGGTCTTCATCGTCGATCAGGATGCGCGAGGCTGCGCCGTCAAGGTCCTCATACTGGCCGCTTTTCAGCGACCAGAGGAAGGCGGCCAAGCCGAGGCCGCCCAGGAGCAAGGCGATCGGGATCAGATAGACGAGGATCGTCATTTGGCCGGTTCCATCGTGCCTATTGCACGGCGCGCGTCGGCTTCCCTGGATGCCGCCTTGGTGGCGGATTTTTCCGCGCCCTTGAGGCGAAGCGCGTTGGACACCACGAGCACCGAGGAGAGCGACATGGAAAGCGCCGCCACCAGAGGGGTAACATAGCCCAAAATGGCGATCGGCACAGCAATGACGTTGTAGATGCCGGCAATGGCGAGGTTCTGCCGGATCAGCCGGCCGGAATCCCTGGAGATGCGCAGTGCAAGCGGCACCGCAGCCAGGCTCTCGCGCAAGAAGACGAAGTCGGCGGCGTTGCGGCCGACATCGGCTGCGGTGGCAGGCGCCATCGAGACCTGCGCCGCCACCAATGCCGGCGCGTCGTTGAGGCCGTCGCCGACCATCAGCACCTTGCGCCCCTCGGCCGCGAGTTCGGCCATGCGGCCTGCCTTGTCGCCCGGCAGCACGCCGGCGCGGTAGTCCTTGATGCCGAGCGTCTGGCTCAACCTGGCCACGGCCGCGGGCCGGTCGCCCGAGAGCACCTCCATGCGCAGGTTCTTGCCGGCCAACTGCTTGACGGCATCGGTTGCGCCGTCGCGCAGACGGTCCTCGAAGACGAACTGCGCCAGCAGCCTGCCGTTTTTGGCCAGCACCGTGCCGGCCTCCGCTTGCGCCTGCCCGTCGGTCAGCGCCCAATCCGCGCGGCCGAGGCGATAGAGGTCGCCGCGAGCGGATGCCTCGACGCCGTAGCCGGGCAGTTCCCGCACTTCGCCAAGCGCGAATCCGGGACCCTCGGCGCCGATCTGGGCGAGCGCCTTCGACAGCGGGTGGCGTGAATGCGCGCCCATGGCGGCGGCGATGCCGAGCGCCTTGGGATCGATGGCTTCGGCGTTGACCAGCGTCGGCGTGCCGACGGTCAGCGTGCCGGTCTTGTCGAAGACGATCGTGTCGATGGTGGCCAGGCGCTCCATCGCCGAGCCGTCCTTGACCATGATTCCGCTCTCGAACAGGCGGCGGGCCGCCACCACCTGCACGATCGGCACCGCAAGCGCCAGCGCGCAGGGGCAGGTGATGATCAGCACCGAAATGGCGATGGTGATGGAGCGGTGCAGGTCGCCCGTCATCGCCGCCCAGCCAATAAAGGTGAGCAAGGCGGTGAGGTGGACGACCGGCGAATAGAGCGCGGAGGCGCGGTCTGCGATGCGGCGATACGTGTTGCGTCCGCCCTCTGCCGCTTCCATCATCCGCACCATTTCGGCAAGGAAGGAATCCTTCGCTGCCGCAAGCGCGCGGATGGTCAGCGGGCCCGTGAGGTTGAGCGTGCCGGCGCGGATTTCCGCGCCCGGCGCCACATGCTGCGGCTCGCTTTCGCCAGACACCAGCGAGCAGTCGAGATCGGAGGCGCCTTCCTCGATGCGCGCATCCACCGGCACGCGCTCGCCGGCGGCGAGCAGGATGCGCATGTCGGGCTCGATCTCCTCGATCGGCAGATAGTCGCGCGAGCCGTCGGGGCGCAGCACCATGGCGCCGCGCGCGGCAAGCCGCGCCAGACCCTTCACCGCCTCGCGGGCGCGTTCGCGCATGACATGGTCGAAGGTGCGGCCGATCAGCAGGAAGAACAGCAGCGTGGCCGAGGCGTCGAAATAGGCGTGCTGGCCGTGATGCATGGTTTCATAGATGCTCATGCCATAGGCGAGCAGGATGCCGAGCGAGATCGGCACGTCCATGTTCATGCGGCCGCGCCGGAGGCCGTTCCAGGCGGAGCGGAAGAAGATGCGGCCGGCGAAGACAAGTGCGGGAATGGCGATCAGCGCCGAAACCCAGTGGAACAGGTCGCGGGTGGAGCCCTCGGCGCCCGACCACACCGAAACCGAAAGCAGCATGATGTTGGCCGAGGCGAAGCCCGATATGCCCAGCGCCCGGATCAATTCGGAAAGCGTCTTGTCCTTCTGGCCGACCTCGGGGTCGAACAGGTGCGTTTCGTAGCCGAGGCCCTCGATGGTAGGCACGATCGGCGGCACCCGGCCCTCCTGCCATCGCACGCTGACGCGGCGCGTCGACAGGTTCACGCGGGCGTTTTCCACGCCATCGAGGCGGGAAAGGGCGCTCTCGATCTTCTGGATGCAGGCCCCGCAATGGATGCCGGGCACCGCAAGGTCGCTCTGGCGAAGCCCTTCGCCGACGGCCCGGCTGGCCAGCAGCATTTCCTCCGACGAGGGGCCGGCGCGCTCGGCGCGCTCGAGGTCGGAGACGATTTCGGTGGGGGCGCAGCAGCTCATTGGAAAGCTCCCTCCTTCACGACGATGCGCCGGACATCGCGGTAGGGCAGGGCTTCCCCGATGTCGGCTTCGACTTCCACGATCCAGATGCCGTCGCGCATCGTCCGTTCGGCGCCATAGGCGCCGTCGGGCAACGGCTTCAGCGCAATGGTCTCGTCTTCCGCGTCATAGGCGGGGCGGCGGAACTTGGCGGTAACGCCCTTGGGGTGCACCGCCGCGCCGCTTGCGTCGGCAAGGGCGAAGCGCACCATCCCCGGCTGGAGCTCCAGCGTGGTCTTCCAGCCGCGGGCCGCCTGGGCGCGGCCCTCGGCAGCCTTGCGGTTGAACTCCTGGCTGGCGACATAGGTGTTCTGCACCACGAGCCCGGTCCAGCTCGTATTGGCGTAGATCGCCATGACGATGTTCACGGTGATGATGGTGCCGAAGAACAGCACCATCACGGCCAGCATGTGCCAGCCGGTGAATTGCCTGGGGCGGAACACGCGCGCAAACATCATCTCTTCTCCGGTGCCTTGAAGGTCGCGACATAGGCGTCGTGCTCGCCGCTCGCCTGGTCCTCGACCATGAACTGGAAGGAAGTCGCGGTGCCCGGAACGCGGTTCTTCGGCAGTCGCACAAAGACCTTGAGCGTCTTCAGCCGGTCCGGTTC
>JAEWHN010000142.1 GCA_023387775.1 Pseudomonadota bacterium
GGGCTATATCTATATGCTCAAGCTTCACCACCTGGTGGACGACAAGATCCACGCGCGTTCGATCGGACCGTACTCGCTCGTCACCCAGCAGCCGCTGGGCGGCAAGGCGCAGTTCGGCGGCCAGCGCTTCGGTGAAATGGAGGTCTGGGCGCTCGAGGCCTACGGCGCCGCCTACACGCTGCAGGAAATGCTGACCGTGAAGTCGGATGACGTGGCCGGCCGTACCAAGGTCTACGAGGCGATCGTGCGCGGCGACGACTCCTTCGAGGCAGGCATTCCCGAGAGCTTCAACGTTCTCGTCAAGGAAATGCGCTCGCTGGGTCTCAACGTCGAGCTGGAGAACACTCGCCTTAACGAGACGCCGGCTCAGCTGCCCGACGCGGCCGAGTAAAAAGCACGGCGCGCCGCGGAACTTCGGTTCCGCGGCGTTGCCGCCGGAAATTCTGGCCGGTTCCCCCGGCCGCACGCATGGATCCGTAACGTCGGCGTAGCGGCGGCGCTTGAACGGATCGCCAAGGGCGAAGGCCCGCCAATATTCGTCTGGGGCCCTGGGTTCCAAAAGGAGAACGACATGAACCAAGAGGTCATGAATCTCTTCAACAACAACGCTCCGGCGCAGGTGTTCGATTCCATCCGGATTTCGCTCGCCAGCCCGGAGAAGATTCTGTCGTGGTCGTTCGGTGAGATCAAAAAGCCGGAGACGATCAACTACCGTACGTTCAAGCCGGAGCGCGACGGCCTGTTCTGCGCGCGCATTTTCGGTCCGATCAAGGACTACGAGTGCTTGTGCGGCAAGTACAAGCGCATGAAGTACAAGGGCGTCATCTGCGAGAAGTGCGGCGTTGAAGTCACGCTGTCCCGCGTCCGCCGCGAGCGCATGGGCCACATCGAGCTCGCCGCGCCCGTCGCGCACATCTGGTTCCTGAAGTCGCTGCCCTCGCGCATCGGCACGCTGCTCGACATGACCCTGAAGGATATCGAGCGCGTCCTCTATTTCGAGAACTACATCGTCACCGAGCCGGGCCTGACCGCGCTGAAGGAGCATCAGCTCCTTTCCGAGGAGGAGTACATGCTCGCCGTCGACGAGTATGGCGAGGACCAGTTCACCGCCATGATCGGCGCCGAGGCCATCCATGAGCTTCTGGCCAGCATGGACCTGGAGAAGATCGCCGGCGATCTGCGTTCGGAGCTTGCTTCCACGACGTCGGAGCTGAAGCAGAAGAAGCTCTTGAAGCGCCTGAAGGTGGTCGAGAACTTCATCGAATCCGGCAACCGTCCGGAATGGATGATCATGAAGGTCGTGCCGGTGATCCCGCCGGACCTGCGTCCGCTGGTGCCGCTGGACGGCGGCCGCTTCGCGACGTCCGATCTCAACGACCTCTATCGTCGCGTCATCAACCGTAACAACCGTCTGAAGCGCCTCATCGAGCTGCGCGCCCCGGGCATCATCATCCGCAACGAAAAGCGCATGCTGCAGGAAGCTGTGGACGCGCTGTTCGACAACGGCCGCCGCGGCCGCGTCATCACCGGCGCCAACAAGCGCCCGCTGAAGTCGCTGTCCGACATGCTCAAGGGCAAGCAGGGCCGCTTCCGTCAGAACCTGCTCGGCAAGCGCGTCGACTATTCGGGCCGCTCGGTCATCGTGACCGGTCCGGAGCTGAAGCTGCACCAGTGCGGCCTGCCGAAGAAGATGGCGCTCGAGCTGTTCAAGCCGTTCATCTATGCGCGCCTTGACGCCAAGGGCTATTCGTCCACCGTCAAGCAGGCCAAGAAGCTGGTCGAGAAGGAAAAGCCGGAAGTCTGGGATATCCTGGACGAGGTCATCCGCGAGCATCCGGTGCTGCTGAACCGCGCACCGACGCTGCACCGCCTCGGCATCCAGGCGTTTGAGCCCACCCTGATCGAGGGCAAGGCGATCCAGCTTCACCCGCTGGTCTGCACGGCCTTCAACGCCGACTTCGACGGCGACCAGATGGCGGTTCACGTGCCGCTGTCGCTGGAAGCGCAGCTTGAAGCCCGCGTTCTGATGATGTCGACCAACAACATCCTGCATCCGGCCTCCGGCGCGCCGATCATCGTGCCGTCGCAGGACATGGTGCTGGGTCTGTACTACCTGTCGATCGTCAACCAGAACGAGCCGGGCGAGGGCATGGCGTTTGCCGACATGGGCGAACTCCAGCACGCGCTCGAGACCAAGGCGGTCACGCTGCACGCCAAGATCAAGGGCCGTTTCCGCACCGTCGACGCGGAGGGCAACGTGGTGTCGAAGATCTACGACACCACGCCCGGTCGCATGATCCTCGGCGAGCTGCTGCCCAAGAACGTCAACGTGCCGTTCGAAACCTGCAACCAGGAGATGACCAAGAAGAACATCTCCAAGATGATCGACACCGTCTACCGCCACTGCGGTCAGAAGGAGACGGTCATTTTCTGCGATCGCATCATGGCACTCGGCTTCGCCCATGCCTGCCGCGCCGGCATTTCGTTCGGCAAGGACGACATGGTCATTCCGGACACCAAGCACAAGCTGGTCGCCGAGACCGAAGCTTTGGCCAAGGAATACGAGCAGCAGTACAATGACGGCCTGATCACCCAGGGCGAGAAGTACAACAAGGTGGTCGACGCCTGGGCCAAGTGCTCGGAAAAGGTCGCCGACGAGATGATGGCCCGCATCAAGGCCGTCGAGTTCGAGGACAGCGGCCGTCAGAAGCCGATGAACTCGATCTACATGATGTCGCACTCCGGTGCGCGCGGCTCGCCGACCCAGATGCGTCAGCTCGCCGGCATGCGCGGCCTCATGGCCAAGCCGTCGGGCGAGATCATCGAGACGCCGATCATCTCGAACTTCAAGGAAGGCCTCACCGTTCTCGAGTACTTCAACTCGACCCACGGCGCCCGCAAGGGTCTGGCCGACACCGCGTTGAAGACCGCCAACTCCGGCTACCTGACCCGTCGTCTCGTTGACGTGGCGCAGGACTGCATCGTCAACGCAGTCGACTGCGGCACCGAGAAGGGCCTGACCATGCAGCCGATCGTCGATGCCGGCCAGGTGGTGGCCTCGCTCGGCCAGCGCATCCTGGGCCGCACCGCCCTCGACGACATCAACCACCCGCTCACTGGCGACTTGATCGTCAAGGCGGGCACGTTGATGGACGAGCGCGACATCGAGCAGATCGAGAAGGCGAGCATCCAGACGGTGCGCATCCGTTCGGCGCTTACCTGCGAGGTCAAGACCGGCGTCTGCGCAGTGTGCTACGGTCGCGACCTGGCACGCGGAACCCCGGTCAACCAGGGCGAAGCGGTCGGCGTCATTGCCGCGCAGTCGATCGGCGAGCCTGGCACGCAGCTCACCATGCGTACCTTCCACATGGGCGGCACTGCGCAGGTGGTGGACTCTTCCTTCCTCGAAGCTTCGTATGAAGGCACGGTCCAGGTCCGCAACCGCAACGTGGTTCGCAACTCCGACGGCAACCTTGTCGTGATGGGCCGCAACATGGCGATCCTCATTCTCGACGAGGCGGGCAAGGAGCGTGCCGCGCACCGCGTCACCTACGGCTCGCGCGTCTATGTGGACGACGGCGACAAGGTCAAGCGCGGCCAGCGTATCGCGGAATGGGACCCGTATACCCGTCCGATCCTCACCGAAATCGAAGGTCGGGTGGCGTTCGAGGACCTGGTGGAAGGCATTTCCGTTCAGGAAACCGCCGACGAATCCACGGGCATCACCAAGCGTGAGGTCATCGACTGGCGGTCCACGCCGCGCGGTTCGGACCTCAAGCCGGCGATCACGATCCAGGATGCCAAGGGCAAGCTGTCCAAGCTGTCGAAGGGCGGCGATGCACGCTTCATGCTCTCGGTCGAGGCCATTCTCTCGGTCGAGCCGGGCGCCCAGGTGAGGCCCGGTGACGTGCTGGCACGTATCCCGATGGAAAGCGCCAAGACCAAGGACATCACCGGTGGTCTGCCGCGTGTTGCCGAGCTGTTCGAAGCGCGCCGTCCGAAGGACCACGCCATCATCGCCGAGATCGACGGTACGGTGCGGTTCGGGCGCGACTACAAGAACAAGCGCCGCATCATCATCGAGCCGCACGACTCGACGCTGGAGCCGATCGAGTACCTCATCCCGAAGGGCAAGCCGTTCCATCTCCAGGACGGCGACGCCATCGAGAAGGGCGACTACATCCTCGACGGCAACCCGGCGCCGCACGACATCCTGGCCATCAAGGGCGTGGAGGCTCTGGCTTCCTACCTCGTGAACGAAATCCAGGAGGTCTATCGTCTCCAGGGCGTGTCGATCAACGACAAGCACATCGAGGTCATCGTTCGCCAGATGCTGCAGAAGATCGAGATCACCGCACAGGGCGACTCGGTCTACATCCCGGGCGACCACGTCGACGTCATCGAGTTCGACGAGGTCAACGATCGCCTGATCGAGGAAGGCAAGAAGCCTGCGGAAGGCCAGCCGGTGCTGCTGGGCATCACCAAGGCCTCGCTGCAGACGCCGTCCTTCATCTCGGCCGCCTCCTTCCAGGAGACGACCCGCGTTCTCACCGAGGCGGCGGTTGCCGGCAAGACCGACATGCTGCAGGGCCTGAAGGAGAACGTCATCGTCGGTCGTCTGATCCCGGCTGGCACCGGCGGTCAGATGAACCAGATCCGTCGTATCGCCACGTCGCGCGACGAGCTGATCCTCGACGAGCGCCGCAAGGCGTCCGGCGTGGAAGTCGCAGAGCCGATGCTGACCGACATGGTCAACGCCGCGCAGTAACAAGCGCGGCGTAGACGCCGAAGTCAAAAAAGCCGCCGGGGAAATCCCCGGCGGCTTTTTTCATGTCTCGAAATATTGCCGCCACACCCCCCATTTGGGGGATGACAAATGCCGCCCTTAGATTGATACTCAGCGCGTTGATTTGCTTAGGGTTGCATTCAGCACGCTCAGGCGCTCGGGGGAGCGCGTGGCTCGGACGTTATTTTTTGCGTCTGGCCGGGCGAGGGGAAGACAAGTAACCAAGCTTCACAGTACGCGGTTGCAACAGGTGGTCTATGCCACCTGTACCGCGCTTTAGCCGCCCGGTTGTGCCCCATCCGGGCGGTCTTTTTCTGTCCGCAGACAACCGCCCGTTTCAGAGCCACGGCGGCCCGTCGTTGAAACGTTTGCGGCGGCGCGCCCTCGCGGCACTCAGCTCAATCGTCTTCGTTGAAGGTCACGATGGAGACTTCGCCTTCAAGTGCGCCCTGGTATGCGGAAAGATGCGGCTCGTCGTCCGGCTCGTCTTGCATCTCGCCGATCTGGTCCAGCTCGGCCTCGGCGTAGCCTTCCTTGGCAAGCGCCTCGAGAGCGATCCGAACGGCGGAATCGTCGTCCGGTGCCACCAGCATGATATGCACGCCTTCCGACTCGCCGCCTTTCCTGCGCCAGACTCGGCCGATGATGATCGTGACGGGCCGTGATTCATTGTCGTTCATGCGTGATTCCTTGCTTCATGGCCTTTGGCGAGGTATCCACGCCATCGTCTGCTGGCGTTTTGCCACGAATGGCGGGCAGGGGACAGGGAAAACCACGCCACATTCTGTTCCACGGCTGCGATGAGGCGAAATATTATGTCGCACGGCTGTGTTGGGCGCCGGAACGGGCTGCTTTGTTAAGAATATGGCCCGTGTGGGGTTGACGGTCCGCGGGTTCAAGCGTATTAGCCGCCTTGTCTGAACCCATGTGAGGTCTGGCTTTCCGGAGCGACACGTTCTGGAGTTTGCCTCAAACAAGGTTCGTTTTACGAGCGTATACACATCTCCGGCGTGCACGAAGCGGTTCCGCTTCCTCTGCTTTTTGTTCGGGCGCACCGCGGATCGCGGTTTGTGGCCCGAATTTTCGTGTGGAATGGCGCTTGGAGCCGCCCGTGAATGGGCTCGAGACACCGAATTTGAGAGACAAGAGGGTTTAATGCCTACCGTCAACCAGCTGATCCGCAAGCCGCGCATTGCGCCGGTGAAGCGCAATAAGGTTCCGGCCATGCAGGCCAATCCCCAGAAGCGGGGCGTCTGCACGCGCGTCTACACCACGACGCCGAAGAAGCCGAACTCGGCGCTGCGCAAGGTGGCCAAGATCCGCTTGACCAATGGCTTCGAGGTGATCGGCTACATTCCTGGTGAGGGTCACAACCTCCAGGAGCACTCGGTGGTCATGATCCGCGGTGGCCGCGTCAAGGATCTTCCCGGCGTTCGTTATCACATCATCCGCGGCGTGCTCGACACGCAGGGCGTGAAGAACCGCAAGCAGCGCCGCTCCAAGTACGGCGCCAAGCGTCCGAAGTAAGGTTTATCGGCTCGGGCGCCGCATGGTCGCGTCGAGCTTCGAAGTTGAGAGACGAGAAACATGTCCCGACGCCACAGTGCAGAAAAGCGTGAGATCAACCCGGATCCGAAGTTCGGCGACCTGGTCATCACCAAGTTCATGAACGCCGTCTTGTATGACGGCAAGAAGTCGGTCGCTGAGACGATTGTCTATGGCGCGCTCGACCAGGTTCAGGCCAAGACCAAGCAGGAGCCGGTCTCCGTGTTCCATCAGGCGCTCGACAACGTCGCTCCGCACCTCGAAGTGCGTTCGCGTCGCGTTGGTGGTGCCACCTACCAGGTTCCGGTCGATGTCCGTCCGGAGCGTCGTCAGGCTCTCGCCATCCGCTGGCTGATCACTGCGGCCCGCAACCGCAACGAGACGACCATGGTCGACCGTCTGTCGGGTGAACTGATGGACGCCGCCAACAACCGTGGCACTGCTGTCAAGAAGCGTGAAGACACGCACAAGATGGCTGAGGCCAACCGCGCTTTCGCGCACTACCGCTGGTAATAGCGCGAACGAACGACTGAGAGGCACCTTCCATGGCCCGCGAATATAAACTCGAAGACTATCGCAACTTCGGCATCATGGCTCACATCGACGCCGGCAAGACGACGACGACGGAGCGCATCCTCTACTACACCGGCAAGTCCCATAAGTTGGGCGAGACCCACGAGGGCTCGGCCACGATGGACTGGATGGAGCAGGAGCAGGAGCGCGGCATCACGATCACGTCGGCTGCCACGACGACGTACTGGAAGGGCCGCGACGGCAAGACCCGCCGTTTCAACATCATCGATACGCCTGGCCACGTCGACTTCACCATCGAGGTGGAGCGTTCGCTGCGCGTGCTCGACGGTGCCATCGCGCTGCTCGACTCGAATGCCGGCGTTGAGCCGCAGACCGAGACCGTCTGGCGCCAGGCCGAGAAGTATCATGTCCCGCGCATGATCTTCTGCAACAAGATGGACAAGATCGGCGCCGATTTCTATCGCTGCCTCGACATGATCCGTTCGCGTCTCGGCGCCATTCCGGTCGCCATGCAACTGCCGATCGGCGCTGAAAGCGATTTCAAGGGCGTCGTCGACCTCATCGAGATGAAGGGCCTGATCTGGCGCGACGAGGCCCTGGGCGCTGCCTGGGATGTCGTCGAGATCCCGGAAGACCTCAAGGCGAAGGCCGAGGAATACCGCGAGAAGATGATCGAGGCCGCCGTCGAGATGGACGAGGCTGCGATGGAAGCCTATCTCGAGGGCAACCTTCCGGACAACGACAAGATCCGCGAGCTCATCCGCATCGGCACGATCGCCGTCAAGTTCCACCCGGTCTATTGCGGCACGGCGTTCAAGAACAAGGGCGTGCAGCCGCTGCTCGACGCCGTTGTCGACTTCCTGCCGGCTCCTAACGAAGTCCCGGACATCAAGGGCATCGACCCGAAGACCGAGGCTGACACCACTCGCAAGTCGTCCGACGACGAGCCGCTGTCGATGCTGGCGTTCAAGATCATGAACGACCCGTTCGTCGGTTCGCTGACCTTCTGCCGCATCTACTCGGGCAAGGTCACCAAGGGCATGTCGCTCGAGAACACCGTCAAGGGCAAGAAAGAGCGCATCGGCCGCATGCTGCAGATGCACTCGAACTCCCGCGAGGACATCGAAGAGGCGTTCGCCGGCGACATCGTCGCTCTGGCGGGCCTCAAGGAGACCACCACTGGCGATACGCTCTGCGATCCGCTGAAGCCGGTCATCCTGGAGCGCATGGAGTTCCCCGAGCCGGTCATCCAGATCGCGATCGAGCCGAAGACCAAGGGCGACCAGGAAAAGATGGGCCTCGCGCTCAACCGCCTGGCTGCCGAGGATCCGTCCTTCCGCGTCAAGACCGACGAGGAATCCGGTCAGACCATCATCGCCGGCATGGGCGAGCTTCACCTCGACATCCTCGTCGATCGCATGAGGCGTGAGTTCAAGGTCGAGGCGAACGTCGGTGCGCCGCAGGTGGCCTATCGTGAGACGATCACCCGTACCCACGAGCAGGACTACACCCACAAGAAGCAGACGGGCGGTACCGGCCAGTTCGCTCGCGTCAAGATCGTGTTCGAGCCGAATCCCGAGAGCGAGGATTTCGTGTTCGAGTCCAAGATCGTCGGCGGTGCGGTTCCGAAAGAATACATCCCGGGCGTCGAAAAGGGTGTCCGCAGCGTTCTGTCCTCAGGTCCGTTCGCTGGCTTCCCGATGATCAGCGTCAAGGCGACGCTCGTCGATGGTGCCTTCCACGATGTCGACTCCTCGGTGCTCGCGTTCGAAATCGCCAGCCGCGCCTGTCTTCGCGAAGCTGCGCCGAAGCTCGGCGCCCAGCTGCTCGAACCGGTCATGCGCGTCGAGGTGGTCACGCCTGAGGACTATGTCGGCAACGTCATCGGCGACCTGAACAGCCGCCGTGGTCAGATCCAGGGCCAGGAAGCCCGCGGCGTGTCCGTGGTCGTCAACGCCATGGTTCCGCTCGCCAACATGTTCAAGTACGTGGACAGCCTGCGCTCGATGTCGCAGGGCCGCGCCCAGTACTCGATGGTGTTCGACCACTACGATGCGGTTCCGACCGCCGTGGCGCAGGAAGTGCAAAAGAAATTCGCGTAGTTCCGAGGAACTACGTCGTTACCTTAATTCAATGCCTTAAGTGGCTGATAGGAATGGAGATTTCACATGGCTAAGAGTAAATTTGAGCGCAACAAGCCGCATGTGAACATTGGCACGATTGGTCACGTTGACCATGGCAAGACGTCGCTGACGGCTGCGATCACGAAGTTTTTCGGCGATTTCCGGGCCTATG
>JAEWHN010000193.1 GCA_023387775.1 Pseudomonadota bacterium
TCGGGCTGCGGCAAGTCGACCCTGCTGCGCATGCTTGCCGGCTTCGACGAGCCGACTTCCGGCCGTATCCTGCTCGACGGGCAGGATTTGCGGGGCATCCCGCCCTATCGGCGTCCGGTCAACATGATGTTCCAGTCCTACGCACTGTTCCCGCACATGTCGGTGGAGGCCAACATCGCCTTCGGCCTCAAGCAGGAAGGCATGCCCAAGGCCGAGATCGAGACGCGAGTGGCCGAGATGCTGCGGCTGGTGAAGCTCGAGCAGTTTGCCAAGCGCAAGCCGCATCAGCTGTCCGGCGGCCAGCGACAGCGCGTGGCGCTTGCGCGCTCCGTTGCCAAGCGGCCAAAGGTGCTGCTGCTGGACGAACCGCTCGGCGCGCTGGACAAGAAGCTGCGTGAGGAAACCCAGTTCGAGTTGATGGACCTGCAGCAGAACCTAGGCCTCACCTTCATCGTCGTGACCCACGACCAGGAAGAGGCCATGACCATGGCCGACCGCATCGCCATTATCGACAAGGGCGAGGTGATGCAGGTGGCCACGCCGGCTGAGGTCTACGAGGCGCCGAACTCGCGCTTCGTGGCCAACTTCGTCGGCAATGTGAACATGTTCGAAGGAACGGTTGCCAGCCGCGACCCCAGCGGTGCGCGTATCGAAGGCCGCAACCTGACGATCAGGACCGAAAACGCCGGCGCGGCCACGGCCGGCGCCTCCGTTTCCTTCGCGATCCGGCCCGAAAAGATCAAGGTTACGTCCAGGAAGCCGGCCGAAGCCGACGCCAACGCCGCACAGGGCGAAATCTACGACATCGCCTATCTCGGCGACATGACCGTCTACCACGTCAAGCTGGACGACGGGCAGGTGGTGAAGGCCAGTTCGCTCAACGCGGCACGCGTGTCGGAAGACCCGCTGAGCTGGAACGACCGGGCCTGGATATCCTTCCGCCCCGACGCGGGCGTGGTGCTGACGAAGTAGGGGGCCTCATGTCCGAGACAGCAATCGCTGCTTCCAGGGCCTCCGCCGCCGACGGCGGCTCGGCACTCGCCCGTGCCGCCAATGCGGTGAAGAGCCGACTGGTCATTGCCGTTCCCTATCTGTGGCTCCTGTTCTTCTTCCTCGTTCCTTTCGCCATCGTCTTCAAGATTTCGCTGTCGCAGACGGCGCTGTCGATGCCCCCCTATGCGCCGGTGTTCGATCTCGGCGAAGGGCTCGATGGTCTCCTGAAGCTGTTCAGCCAGCTGAGCTTCGACAACTATCTGTGGCTGACCGAGGACGCGCTCTATTTCAACGCCTATGTCTCCAGCCTCGTCATCGCCGGGGTGTCGACCGTGCTGACGCTGATCGTCGGCTACCCGATCGCCTACGGAATGGCGCGCGCCCCCGCAACATTGCGGCCGACGCTGCTGATGCTGGTGATCCTGCCGTTCTGGACCAGCTTCCTGATCCGCGTCTACGCGTGGATCGGCATCCTCAAGCCCGAGGGCCTGCTGAACCAGTTTCTTCAGGGTATCGGGCTGATCAACGATCCGCTGATCATCCTCAACACGCACACGGCGATCTTCATCGGCATCGTCTATTCCTACCTGCCGTTCATGATCCTGCCGCTCTATTCGGCGCTGGAGAAGATGGACTATTCGCTGATCGAGGCCGCGCAGGATCTGGGCTGCCCGCCCACAACGGCATTCTGGAAGATCACTTTCCCGCTTTCCATTCCCGGCGTCGTCGCCGGCTGCCTGTTGGTCTTCATCCCGGCGGTGGGCGAGTTCGTGATCCCCGACCTTCTGGGCGGGTCGCAGACGCTGATGATCGGCCGCACGCTGTGGAACGAATTCTTCAGCAACCGCGACTGGCCGGTCGCCTCGGCCGTGGCCATCATCCTGCTTTTGCTGCTGGTTATCCCGATCATGATCTTCCAGCACGTGCAGGCCCGCGCTCAGGAACAGGATCGGTGAGGGCAACATGAACACGACCTGGAGCCGCTTCAACCTCACGTCGATCGTGCTGGGCTTTGCCTTTCTCTACCTGCCGATCGTGCTGCTGATCGTCTTTTCCTTCAACGCGTCGAAGCTCGTCACCGTCTGGGGCGGCTTTTCGACCAAATGGTATGTGTCCCTGTTCCAGAACAAGGGCCTCATGGACGCTGCCTGGGTGACTGCACGGGTGGGGCTGATCTCGGCCACCATCTCGACGGTTCTGGGCACGCTCGCAGCGCTGGCGCTCACCCGCTATACGCGCTTCCGCGGGCGGGTGCTGTTCTCGGGCATGGTGTTTGCGCCGCTGGTGATGCCGGAGGTGATTACCGGCCTGTCGCTGCTCTTGCTGTTCGTCGCCGTCGGGCTGGACCGCGGCTTCGTCACCGTGACGCTGGCGCACGTTACCTTCACCATGTGCTTCGTGGCGGTGGTCGTGCAATCGCGCCTGCTGACCTTCGACCGGTCGCTTGAAGAGGCCGCGATGGACCTCGGTGCGCCGCCGGTAAAGACGTTTTTCCAGATCACCCTGCCGGTCATCATGCCGGCGATCATCTCCGGCTGGATGCTGGCCTTCACGCTGTCACTCGACGATCTGGTGATCGCCTCGTTCACCTCGGGCCCTGGCGCCACCACGCTGCCGATGAAGATCTACAGCCAGGTGCGGCTGGGCGTGACGCCGGAAATCAACGCGGCCTGTACGATCCTGATTGCTGTTGTGGCCGTCGGTGTCATCGGGGCATCCGTGGTCAACAAGCGGCGCGAGGTGCAGCGGCTGCGCGACGAACAGGCCGCGCAGCGGGCATAAATTTTCGCTGCTGCCCGGAGGGCAATGGAGCGCGGCTGCGTCTAGTCGGCGCCTTGGTTCGGCGACGCCCCGGCAGGTGACGACTTCACCGGCGATATGAACGGGGCGTTCCACGAGCCGCCGACGAAGAAGGTAGGCGAGGGTTCGGCATCGCCTTCCGCCGGCTGGTCTGGCGGTACCATGCCGCCCGACAGGGCCAGTCCGCGGCTGGTGAAGGGCACGATGCCTGTAAGCCACAGCCGGCCTTGCGGAGCCCGGGCCTCGGCCTTCTCTATCCTGATCACCCCGCGAAAAATGCTGGCCTTGAGTTCGGCGCCCTCGATGGGCAGCGTTCCTTTCGACACTTCGTCCAGGGCAAAGAAGCCGCCTTCCTTGGAGCGCTTCTGGAAGCTTGCCAGATCGAATTCAGAAAGTGCCCCCGGGCCGAAGCTCGCCGAGATCGAGCCTTCGCCGTTTTCCACGATCGAATCCCAGACGCGGCCCGGCCCCTTCAAGATGACGGAGATGGTGCCCCGGCCGATCGGCACCAGTCGGGTCATGCCGGCTGCTGCCCCAAAGGCGCCGCCCTCGATGTCGGAGGCAAGAAAGCGCATCTCGGCCTGGGTCCCCTCCGGCCGGCGGTCGAAGCGGGCGCTGGCCTGCAGGTTGCCGCCAAAAGCGGAGGCATCGGAGATGTCGAAGGCGACCAGCCCGTTCTTGATTTGCGCGGTGGCCGCCACGTTCGCGAGTGCCACCGAACCCACGTTGGCGTGGCCGGCTGACAGGCGAAGGTCGAGCCCTATGCGGTTCGAGAAATCGGGATCGATTTCCGGCGAAGCTCCGGAAGTCGCCGGCGTGAACGCGGCGAGCAATGGGCGCAGGTCGAGTGTATCGAAAGCCAGGGTACCGGAGATCACCGGCACCCGCTCGCCAAGGATCAGGTCGAGCACTCCGCGCCCCGGGTTCTTGTCCAGCGCGATCTCGGCGTTTTCGAGCTTCATCCGCTGCGTGTTGCCTATCAGCCGGCCGCCGACGGAGAGGGAGCGGATGGCACTGGCAGTGGTGGACATCTCGGCGCCGGACCAGTCGTTCAGGCGCTTCAGCGAAGGGGTCGCGAATTTCAGCTTTCCGTCGAGATAGGCGTTCTGCGAGGTCTTTATCGTGCCGTCGAAGGAAGCAGTAGCAGGCGCAGAAGCCAGGTTCAGCGTCAGCGGCGCTTCGCCGCCCGCCAGCAGCAGCAGCGGCTTTGCCGAAGAGATTTCGAGATTGATGGTTTCGCCACGCCAGATCACGCTCAGGGCAGCGTTTGCCGACTTGTTCAGAGCAGGCCAATCCAGCCGGCCGGTCGCGCCTGTCAGAACCTCAGAATCCTTGCCATCGTCATATGTGGTGACGCGGCCGTCGCGTATGGAGATCACGCCAAGGTCGCGCAGCGGAAGACGCCGCTCCGTATCGGCGGAGCTGTCAGCCAAGGCTTGCGCCGTCTCGCGGATCGCGTTGGCAATGCGGCCTCCATCCGGCGGCAAGGGCCGATAGTGGCCGTCGGCATCCTTCTCCAGCCGCAAGGTCGGCCGGACGAGTTCCGCGGACGAGAAGACGATATCGCCCCGCAGAGCGGCGAGCGCGGAGAGCTTGATGTCGATCCGTTCGGCCTCGATCACCGGCGGATGGTCCCCCTGGCCCCACGGGGTCATGGTCACATTGTTCACGCTTGCGCGGAGGCCGGGCCAGACCTCGATCTCGGGCGCGGCGCCGATGGAGACGCGATAGCCGCTCCACGAGCCCAGTTCGTAGGCGATGCGGTCGCGGACGATGCGCGTCGAGGCAAGGAAAGGCACGATGGCAACGGCCAGCGCAACAGCCAGCGCTGCTATCGCGATCGCCCATAAGCTGCGCCTGACCAAAGGTGACGGCATTGTGCCTCATTCATGCTGATCGAACTGTCGACCGCCTGCGTTCAGCCGGTTGCGTCGCAGACCGGTGTAGCGGACATGCGTGGCATTTCAAGCCTTTGTGGCCTCGGGATGACGTTTGCGCACAAGCGCTTGGAGATTTGCGCACCGCCATGCCGCTCCCTGCACATTATCTTGCTTGGCCGCATCGCAAAATGCATAACGGCAAGGCTTTTGGAGGAGAGTGCAATGTCGAATTCCGCGCCGCTGTGGACGCCGTCTAAAGAACGGATCGCAGCCGCCCCGCTGACCGCCTTCATGGCCGATGCGTCGCAGAGGGCTGGACGCAAGTTTTCCCACTACGCCGAACTGCATGCCTGGTCGGTGGCCGACCGTGAAGCCTTCTGGAACCTGGTCTGGGATTTTTGCGGCGTGGTCGGCGACAAGGGCGAGCGCGTGCTGATCGACGGCGACAGGATGCCGGGCGCGCAGTTCTTTCCCGACGCCAGCCTTAACTACGCGGAAAACCTGCTGAAGAAGACGGGCCCGGGCGACGCCATCGTCTTCAAGGGCGAGGACAAGGTGACGCGTCGCCTGTCCTGGGACGAGCTGCATGCGCTGGTGTCGCGGCTGCAGCAGCTGTTCCGTTCGCTCGGCGTCAAGAAGGGCGATCGGGTGGCCGCCATGATGCCCAACATGCCCGAGACGGTGGCGGCGATGCTGGCGGCAAGCTCCATCGGCGCGGTGTGGTCGTCCTGCTCGCCAGACTTCGGCGAACAGGGCGTGCTCGACCGGTTCGGCCAGATCGAGCCGGTCGTGTTCATCGCGCCCGATGGCTATTACTACAACGGCAAGGAAATCGACGTTGCCGCCAAGATCGCCGCGGTGGCGAAGAAACTGCCGACGGTGCGCAAGGTGCTGCTCGTCGATTATCTCGGCAAGGCGCGCGAGGTGGCGGCAGGCATCGAAGGCGCGCAGGCGCTGGACGAGGCGCTGGCGCCGTTCGCCCCGGCCAAGGTGAGCTTCGAGCGGCTGCCGTTTGCGCATCCGCTCTACATCCTGTTTTCTTCCGGCACGACCGGCATCCCCAAGTGCATCGTCCATTCGGCCGGCGGCACGCTGCTCCAGCACGTCAAGGAACAGCGGCTGCATGCGGGGCTGGAGGAGGGCGATCGCTTCTTCTATTTCACTACCTGTGGCTGGATGATGTGGAACTGGCTGGTCTCGGGCCTGGCCTCGGGCGCCACGCTCCTGCTCTATGACGGCTCGCCCTTCCATCCGGATGGCAACGTGCTGTTCGATTTCGCCGACGCCGAGAAGATGACCTATTTCGGCACGTCGGCGAAGTTCATCGATTCCGTGCGCAAGGCAGACCTGCGGCCGATCGAGACGCATGACCTTTCCAGCGTGCGAACCATTTCCTCGACCGGATCGCCGCTGTCGCCGGAAGGGTTCGCCTTCGTCTATGACGGCATCAAGAAGGACGTCCACCTCGCTTCGATCTCGGGCGGCACCGATATCGTGTCCTGCTTCGTGCTTGGCGTGCCGACGGAGCCGGTGTGGATCGGGGAGATCCAGGGGGCGGGCCTCGGCATGGCAGTGGATGTGTGGGACGACAACGGCGAGCCGATCCGTGGCGAGAAGGGCGAACTGGTCTGCACGAAGCCTTTCACTGCAATGCCGATCGGCTTCTGGAACGATCCGGATGGAAAGAAGTACCGCGCCGCATATTTCGAGCGCTTCGACAATGTCTGGTGCCACGGCGATTTCGCCGAGTGGACCGAGCACGGCGGCATCGTCATCCATGGGCGTTCGGATGCCACGCTGAACCCGGGCGGCGTGCGCATCGGCACGGCCGAGATCTACAACCAGGTCGAGCAGATGCCGCAGATCGCCGAAGCGCTGTGCATCGGACAGGACTGGGACGGCGATGTGCGCGTGGTGCTGTTCGTGCGCCTGGCAGGGGGCGTCAGCCTCGACGAGGCGCTGGAGAAGGAGATCCGCGCCAAGATCCGCACCGGCGCCAGCCCGCGCCATGTGCCGGCCAGGATCGTGGCGGTGAACGACATTCCGCGCACCAAGTCGGGCAAGATCACCGAGCTTGCGGTACGCGACATCGTCCACGGCCGCCCGGTCAAGAACAAGGAGGCGCTGGCCAATCCCGAGGCACTTGACCTTTATCGGGACATTCCGGCGCTCCAGTCCTGAAACGCGACGCAAAGGTTAAGAAAGTCCGACCGCAAAATTTACCTAGACTTCAGGCATGATACAGATTCGTAAATTCCGCCGCGTCCCGGTAAGGAGTTGTTAAGGTCCGGCCCCGATAGTCGTGCGTAACTTGAAGCCCGCTCACAGCCCGCTGGAGCTGATGGCCCAAGCCCCTTGTGTAACAGCCAATCCTGATTTCAGGCGCTTCCCCGAAGCGCCTTTTTCTTTGATTCGCGCCGTTCCGGCCGGATGGCGAAGCATGCCGGTAAAAGTTGAATTTCTCATTCAAGTAATGTAGGGCTGCGCACATCGCGTGAGGGGTGATGGACAGCCTTCGGCGAGGCATGAACGACCTTATCGGATTTTCCACTGGAACAGGAGCGATTCCAATGAAGAAGATACTCGCCGCATGCGCCATGCTGGCCATGAGTGTGCCCGCCGCCGCGCTGGCGAACGAGATCACAATCTATTCCGGCCGCGGCGAAGCGCTGATCGGCCCGGTCATCGCGCAGTTCGAGGCCGATACCGGCATCAAGGCGAATG
>JAEWHN010000251.1 GCA_023387775.1 Pseudomonadota bacterium
CCGACAGGTGCACGTTCTTGCCGATCTGGGCGCAGGAGCCGACCGAGGCCCAGGTGTCGACCATCGTGCCGGAATCGACATAGGCGCCGAGATTGACGAAGGACGGCATCAGGATGGCGCCCGGCGCGATATAGGCCGAGCGGCGCACCACGCAGGACGGCACGGCGCGGAAGCCGGCCTTGTCGAAGTCGACCGCGCCCCAGCCGGCGAATTTCGAGGGCACCTTGTCCCACCAGGTGGAATCGCCGGGACCGCCCTTGACGATCTCCATCGGATTGATACGGAACGACAGCAGCACCGCCTTTTTCAGCCACTGGTTGACCTTCCAGACGCCGTCGTCCTGGCGCTCCGCCACGCGGGCGGCGCCGCGGTCGAGCAGGTCGAGCGCGGCCTCGATCGCCTCGCGCGTCTCGCCGCGCGTCGCAGTGGTGATCGACTCGCGTTCGTCGAACGCCTTTTCGATGGTGGCTTCGAGGCTTGCGAGATCGGCTTTCGACATGAAAATGCTCCGTTACACGTGCTGTTAAGGCACGGGCCATAGGCTGTAATTAAGACGCGCGGACCCTATGTCAGGGCTGAAGAGGGGTCAATCACGAGAGCGCCGGAGACGGCGCTGACATCAGAAAATTTGGACAGGAAGAACACATGAATCCGATGGAAAAGGCGGGCTGGACGCCGTTGCCGCATTCGAGCGAGGATCTGGCAAGGGCCAAGGCCGTGCCGGACACGCCGCAGACGCGCGCCGCCACCTATCGGCTGGCCTGGGACGACGAAGAGTTCATGACGCGGCGCGAGCTGCGCGCGGTGCGTCTGCAGCTGGAACTCCTGAAGCCGGAGATGATCCTGGCGGAGCGCGGCATACGCTCCACGGTGATCCTCTTCGGGGGCGCGCGAATCCCCGAGCCCGGCGGCGAGGCCTGGGCGGCAAAGGACGAGACGCAGAAGCGGAACCTGGAAAAGAACAGCAAATACTACGACGAGGCGCGCAAGTTCGCACAGCTCTGCTCGCGTTATTCGGCCACCTCGTATTTTCGCGAATATGTCGTGGTGACCGGCGGCGGCCCGGGCGTGATGGAGGCGGGAAACCGCGGAGCGGCCGATGTCGGCGCGCCGTCCATCGGCCTCAACATCGTGCTGCCGCACGAGCAGGCGCCAAACCCCTACATCACGCCGGAGCTTTGCTTCAACTTCCACTACTTCGCCCTGCGCAAGATGCATTTCGTCATGCGCGCCAAGGCCGTGGCGGTGTTTCCGGGCGGCTTCGGCACCATGGACGAGCTGTTCGAGACGCTGACGCTGATCCAGACGGGGCGCATGGAGCGCGTGCCGGTGATCCTGTTCGGCCAGGAGTTCTGGGAACGGGCGCTGGACCTCGACTACCTGGCCGAGCAGGGCACGATCACGCCCGGCGACCAGGACATCATCGACTTCGCCGAAACGGCCGACGAGGCGTGGGACATCATCCGCCGCTTCTACAAGCTCTGAGTTTACGCGCGGGGATGCCGCATCCGACGCCGCTGGAAAGCATCGCGGCGTTCGGCTAGACCTTCTATCCATGGCAGGGTTGAACAAACGCAAGGGCTGGTTTGCCGCGCTTCGGCGCGACCGGCTGCTGTTTGCCATTGCCGCCTCGCTGGTGCTGCTGGCGCATGTGTTCCAGCCGCTGGCCGAGGCCAGGGCCGCAAGCAAGGCCGATGGCTGGGTCATCTGCACCATGTTCGGCATGCAGAAGGCGGAGCCTGACGGCAAGCTGCCCCCGATCGGCGCCGCCGACGACTGCCCGAGCTGCATCATGGGCCCCTGCGCCGGCATGGCCGCCCCGCTAAGGGTGGAAGCGCCATTTGACCCGGCCTTTCCCGCGCCTGCCGCCTTTCGCGACGGGCGGCCCGTTTCCATCGAGACCAAAATACCGCCGGAGCGGCTGAACGAGCCGCCGCCGGCCATACGCGCACCCCCGTCCATTCTCGCTTGAAACAAGCCTGCTTCCGCGCCCGCGGAAGAAAGTAACTGTTTTTGGACGCAAGAGGAAAAGACCATGCGCCGAGTTATTCTGCCGCTGACCGCAGCCTGCGCGCTGACGGCCATTTCGAACGTGACCGCCCATGCCCACGCCTCGCTGGAAAAGAGCGAGGCCGCTCCCGGTTCCTACAAGGCCGTGCTGAAGGTGCCGCATGGCTGCGACGGCCAGGCCACCCACACGGTGCGCATGGAAATTCCCGAGGGCTATGTCGGCGTGAAGCCGATGCCGAAGGCCGGTTGGACGCTGGCGGTGGAGAAGGGCGACTACGCCGAGACCTACAAGCTGCATGGCTCCGAGGTGAAATCGGGCGTGAGGGCGGTTACTTGGAGCGGCGGCAACCTGCCGGACGATTTCTACGACGAGTTCGTCGTCAGCGGCACGCTGGCCGGGGTCGAGGAAGGACAGAAGCTGTTCTTCAAGGCCAGGCAGGTGTGCGACAATGGCGAAGTGTCGTGGCACGAGGAGCCGGCCGAGGGGCAGGACCCGCATTCGCTGGAGCACCCGGCGCCAGCGCTGACCATCCTGGCCGCCGGTGGCGGTGGGCATGACCATGCCGCCCATGGCGCGCAAGATGAGGTGGTCAAGGCCGGCGAGATGGAGATCAGCGAAGGCTGGGCCCGCGCCATGCTGCCGGGCCAGAAGGCCGGCGGCGGCTATCTGACCATCGCCAACCACGGCAACGCGGCCGACAGGCTGGTGGCGGCGACCTCGCCGGCGGCCGGCAAGGTCGAGATCCACACCATGTCGATGAAGGGCGAGGTAATGGAGATGCGTCCGGTCGAGGGCGGGCTGGAGATCCCGGCCGGCGAGACCGTGGAGCTGAAGCCGGGCGGCCTGCACGTGATGTTCCTGAACGTGAAGGAACCTTTCAAGGAAGGCGCCTCGGTGCCGGTCACGCTGGACTTCGAGCACGCCGGCAAGGTGGAAATGTCGTTGCCGGTCAAGACGGCCGCGGGCGGCGGGGACCACTCCAACCACTGACGATGCGACGCGCGGGCATGGGCGGCTGCTCCTTGACGGGGAAAAGCGCCCGTGCCCCTTCCTTCCGCGCCGCTCGGCTAGGCCGAAACCGTTTTGGCAGCGTGCGGGGGCTGCAGGCCTTCCATGAAGGTGCGGTTTCGCCCGGCCTTCTTGGCGGCATAGAGATATTCGTCGGCGCGGCGCACGGCCGCCCACAGGTCGCCATCCTTGCCGAATTCGACGACGCCGAAGCTGCAGGTGACCGGCCTGCCGGCCGGCAGGCCGTCAAACCGGGCGCGCTGGATGTCGAGGCGCAGCCTTTCGGCGAACTCGTAGGCGGCCGCCAGCGGCGTTGCCCTCAGCACCACGACGAATTCCTCCCCGCCGATGCGGGCAACCGCGTCTTCGCTGCGCGCGGCGCTGCGGATGATCCGGGCGAAGCCGGCCAGCACCGCGTCACCCGTGGCGTGGCCATAAGAGTCGTTGACCGCCTTGAAGTTGTCGATGTCGCCAACGACGATGCAGGACACTTCCTCGCCGCCGGCGGCGGCCAGTTCGCGGCAGCGCCATTCCAGCCCGCGGCGGTTGAGCAGTCCGGTCAGCGGATCATTGTCGCGCTCGCCCCGCAGCGCGGTGATGACGTCCACGCTGGTGACGGCAAGCAGGCCGAGCGCCGTGGCGGCACCCAGCAGCGACAGCGTGATCTGCACCCAGGTCCAGAAGGTCGAGGCGCCGAAGGCATCGAGGCGCCCGCCCGAAAAGGCGCTGATCGTCAGCATCGTGCGCGGGAAGAAATGCAGCCCCACGGCCACGACCAGCCAGAACATTGCGCGGTCGGTGTCTTGACCGAAGCGGAGGAACCTGGCCTGCCAGGCGACGATCAGCATGATCGTGCCGAGGCCGAAATTCAGGATATAGGCGCGGGCGACGAG
>JAEWHN010000297.1 GCA_023387775.1 Pseudomonadota bacterium
GGCCAGCGGATCGTCGGAGATGGAGAGTTCCAGTTCGCGCAGGCGCTTGATCTCGTCGCGCAGGCGGGCGGCGCGTTCGAAGTCGAGATCGGCGGCGGCGTCGCGCATCTGCTTGTCCAGCGCCTCCAGATGCGCCTTGAGATTGTTGCCGACCATGTTGCCGTCGGCGGCGAAGTCGGAAATGTCGGCGCGGACGTGGTCCTTCTCGTAGACCGACTCGAGGATGTCGGAGATGCGCGACTTGACGCTTTCGGGCGTGATGCCGTTGGCCTCGTTCCACGCCACCTGCTTTTCGCGGCGGCGCGTCGTCTCGGCCATCGCCCGTTCCATCGAACCGGTGATGTTGTCGGCGTAGAGAATGACCTTGCCGTCGACGTTTCTTGCCGCGCGCCCAATCGTCTGGATGAGGGACGTCTCGGAGCGCAGGAAACCTTCCTTGTCGGCGTCGAGGATGGCGACGAAGCCGCATTCGGGGATGTCGAGGCCCTCGCGCAGCAGGTTGATGCCGACCAGCACGTCGAAGGCGCCGAGGCGAAGGTCACGCAGGATTTCGATGCGCTCGAGCGTGTCGATATCGGAGTGCATGTAGCGTACCCGAACGCCATTCTCGTGCAGATACTCCGTCAGGTCCTCGGCCATGCGCTTGGTGAGCACAGTGACGAGCGTGCGATAGCCCTTGGCCGTGGTGGCGCGTATCTCGCCCAGCACGTCGTCGACCTGGCTCTTGGCCGGGCGCACCTCGACCGGCGGGTCGATGAGGCCGGTCGGGCGGATGACCTGCTCGGCGAAGACGCCGCCGGATTCCTCCAGTTCCCAGCCTCCGGGCGTAGCCGAAACCGCCACGGTGAGCGGGCGCATGGCGTCCCACTCCTCGAACCGCAGCGGGCGGTTGTCCATGCATGAGGGGAGACGAAAACCGTATTCGGCCAGCGTCGCCTTGCGGCGGAAGTCGCCGCGATACATGCCGCCGATCTGCGGCACGGTGACGTGGCTTTCGTCGATGAAGACCAGCGCGTTGTCGGGAATGTATTCGAACAGCGTCGGCGGCGGCTCGCCCGGGGCGCGGCCGGTGAGATAGCGCGAATAGTTTTCAATGCCGGCGCAGGAGCCGGTGGCTTCCAGCATTTCGAGGTCGAAGCGGGTGCGCTGCTCCAACCGCTGCGCCTCCAGAAGGCGGCCGGCCTTTTCCAGCTCGGCGAGGCGATGCTGCAGCTCTTCCTTGATCGACTTGGTCGCCTGGTTGAGCGTCGGCCGCGGCGTGACGTAGTGCGAGTTCGCGTAGATCTTTACGCTCTTCAGGTCGCCGGTCTTCTGGCCGGTCAGCGGGTCGAACTCGGTGATCTGCTCGATCTCGTCGCCGAACATGGAGATGCGCCAGGCCGAATCCTCAAGGTGGGCCGGGAAGATTTCGATCGTATCGCCGCGCACGCGGAACGAGCCGCGCACGAAATTGATATCCTGTCTCTTGTACTGCTGGGCGACGAGGTCTGCCAGAAGCTGGCGCTGGTCGAGCCGGTCGCCGACCTGCATCTGGAAGGTCATCGCCGTATAGGTCTCGACCGAGCCGATACCGTAGATGCAGGAGACCGAGGCCACGATGATGACGTCGTCGCGCTCCAGCAGCGAGCGGGTGGCCGAGTGGCGCATGCGGTCGATCTGCTCGTTGATCGACGATTCCTTCTCGATGAAGGTGTCCGTGCGCGGCACATAGGCTTCTGGCTGGTAGTAGTCGTAGTAGGAGACGAAATACTCCACCGCGTTGTCGGGGAAGAATTTCTTGAACTCGGCATAGAGCTGGGCGGCCAGTGTCTTGTTGGGCGCGAGGATGAGGGCGGGGCGCTGGGTTTCCTCGATCACCTTGGCCATGGTGAAGGTCTTGCCCGAGCCGGTGACGCCGAGCAGAACTTGCGTGCGCTCGTGTTCGGAGACGCCTGAAACGAGGTCCTTGATGGCGGTCGGCTGGTCGCCGGCAGGTTCGAAGTCGGAGACCATCTTGATGGCGACGCCGCCTTCGGACTTTTCCGGTCGCTCGGGCCGGTGAGGCACCCAGGCCTTGCCGTTCTTGTGCAGCGGGTTGCCGCTTTCGATCAGCGCCGAAAGCGCTGCCACGGTGGCGGTGACGCCGGCCGGCGCAAGGGTTTCGGCCTCTTCCAGGCTGATGTCCATGCCGGCGACCGGGTTGAGGCCGGCGGCGGCGCGCTCCTTGGCGGTGGCGGCACCGCCCATCGAAGTGCCGCGCGCCGTTCGCGCGGGGGCGGCGGAACGCTCGGGAACCTTCTTCGCCGCCTTGGGCTTGGTCTTCTCTGCTTCCCTGGAAATCTCCTCGGCCCAATCCGAGATGGAGCCGCCCAGGGGCGTGCCTGACAGCTCAGGCTGCGGGGCTTCGCCGAATCCCTTGCGCTCGAGGGGCTCGGCTGCGTCGAGGAAATCGGTCAGCGCGCTTCGGCGTACGCCCTTCGCGGGGCGATCGTCACGGCTCGCCGGCGGGCGCAGAGATTTTTTTTCGGGGGATTTGGCCATGACCGGGAATATGGTAGGAGTTCGAAAAAATGAAAAGAGCAAGCAGGACAAAAGACCGCTTGGACTATAGCTGCTGACAGGGCGGTGTCAGGAAAGCAGGACCAAGCTCGCAGATCGTCGATTCTACGTGCTTACGCCAGTGGACCGGAGCTCCGCAGGGAGCGCTGCACTCCGTGGCAACGCCTGCAAACCTGAACCGGTCCGAAAATTCATGAAGATTGCCCATCTTATGAGCCATCCGGCGCTGAACGGCGTGGCGACCAGCACGAAGATGCTGATCGATCAGCAACTTCGGGCAGGGTATGAGGTCATGCTGGTTTGCCCGCGCCATTCCTGGATCGCGAAGCAGAGCTTTGCCGGTCGGCTGACGATGATGGCGAGCACCTTCAAGACCCTTCCGGCCGATCTGCGCAATACAGGCTATCCGATCCGCGATTGGGGCCGCACGCTCGTGCATGCGCATGGCAGCAGAGCCAACAAGATGGCCATGATCTTTACGCTGTCGGACGGCGCGCCGCTGGTGATGACTGCGCATGCCCGCCAGTTCCAGATTCCATGGCGGTTTGCCCACGCGGTTGTCGGGCTTTCGCGACAGACAGCCGACTATTACACGCGCCGGCTGCTGGTTTCGCCGCGCCGCATGCATATCGTGCCCAACATGTTCGATATCGGCCCGCTTCAGCCGGTTACGGCAGACGCGAGGATCGAAGCGCGCCAGAAGCTCGGCATTCGCCGCGAGGCGCTGGTTCTGGGCAGCGTCGGGGCAGTTGGTGCGCGCAAGCGGCAGGTGGACATGCTGCGTGTCCTCAAGCGAATGGTTGCCTCAGGCGTCGACGCGGAACTGCTGCTGATCGGAGGGCTGGACGAAGGCGATGTCATGCCCGGATGGCGCGAAGCCATGGACGATCCTGCCGTGAGTGGCCGCGTGCACCTCGCCGGCCAGCGCACGGACGCCGTCGCACTTGTGCCCGCCATGGACATCTTTCTTTGCACATCGGTTCGCGAGGAAGCTCCGATCGCGCCTCTTGAAGCCATGGCGCAGGCTATCCCAGTGGTTTCCACTGATGTCGGCAACATGGTGGACCTGTTGCCTTCAGACCGCGTCCGCCCGATCGGCGACGTAGAGGGCATCGCTCGGGCCGTGGAGCCGCTTGCCGGGAACGACGGGTTGCGCGTGCGCGAGGGGCTGCGCGACCGCCAGACAGTGGCCGACAAGCTCGCGCCTTCCTCCATCCTGCCGCAGATCGAGGGCATCTACCGCGCTGCGCTCGGCCGGGCGCGTGATCGCGGCTGGAAGCATTTCAAGAACCCCGCCGATCGATGGCGACCCGAGGGGGAGTAGCCGCCGCCAAGGGCTTTTGCCGGTCGGCCTGGAGACGAGTGCGCTAACTGGCGCGATCGTTCACCCATAACGCCATTTCAGGCCGAGTATGGTGGCGATGAACAGGAACGTCACCACGTTGGACAGTATCACCGGCCAGGAGCCGATGAACACGCCGTACACGACCCATAGGACGACGCCAGCAGCCAGCGCGCCGGTGGTGGCCCATGAAATGTCGGTGGCTTGCTTGTCGCGGAGGATTTTCGAGATCTGCGGCAGCCAGGCGAAGGTGGTCATGGTTGCGGCGACCGAACCGACGAGCTCGATGGAAGGAAACAAGGCAAGGGCTTTCGAAAGAGGAGAGGATTGCGAGATCCACCGCAGAAAGCCTGATTCGTGTGAAGTTATGATGAGGGGCGGAGCGCTCCAGCCGGATGAAACTTGCGTGGCTTGTTTTCCGCCGCCCGCGTGATCGGCGCCTCTTCCAAATTCGGCGCAGGAATGGCTGTAACACGGCAGCGGCCTTTTTCGCCCAACCCCAGGGTTTTGAAGGGGGCGGGTTGAAACATTTCCCGACATGGAGTGGCCGCGAAGCAGTTGACAGGGCTCGCGTGCTGCCAAATATGACTTAAATAAGCCTCTGTTTTCGTTCGGTAAATTCACTTTTCGTGATTTGCGGTTCTCGGTCCGGTTGGCCTATCTCCGGGATGTCCGGTGCATGAGCCGTCTTCCACGAAGCGCGCTGCAGCGCCGGGCGAAAACCAGAACGGAGTACTTGTCATGAAGAAGATTCTTGTAGCCGCCGTCGCTTCTCTGGCCTTCATGGGTGCCGCCTATGCCGGAACCGTCGAAGGAGTGGTGCAGTCGGTCGACACGACGACAAAGACGATCACGCTCGAGGACGGCACGCAGGTCGTCGCCGGTGCGGACATGGCCGCAGAATCCCTCGACGCGCTAAAAGCCGGCACCAAGGTCAAGGTGACGCTCGACGAAGGCTCGACCAACGCCACGGCTGTGGAAGTGGTGGAGTAATCTCCTCCGCTCTGACTGGGGATATCGGGCCGGCCCTTCGGGGGGCCGGCCCTTTTTGCGTCTGGTAACATCTGGGCGATCCCCGCCGATTGCGGAGCAACCCATTCGGCTGTGGCGCGTTACCGGCTGGTCGTGCGCCCGGATGCGCCGATCTCGGCGCGCTTCCGGCGCAAAAACGGGAGAAGACCTCATGAAGACCATCCTGGGAACCATGCTCGTGTCGATGTTGATCGTGGCGCCGGCGCTTGCTGGCGAAATGCAAGGCAAGATCAAATCGATCGACATGAAGAAGCACATGATCATGATGGACGACGGCATGTCCGTCATGGCGAAGCCGAGCGTAAAGCTCGATGGCCTCAAGGCCGGCGAGCGAGTCAAGATCATGACTGACAGCGACAAGATGGCGACTTCGATCGAGCAGATGAAGTAAGTTTCGCCGGCTTCGAGAGGTCGGCCTGGGCCGCAGGCCGACCTTTCCGGCAATGTCTCAGGTTGATTCCGGTTTTGCGGTTCCTGATCTGGAATCGAATTTCGATTTTACGGAACCAGCGGGTCCTGCGTCATCTGCAGGTGCAACTCCTTGCCGGTCCAAGGGTGGGCCTCGCACACCGCTTCGTCGAGCTCGACGCCGAGACCGGGCTCCCTTGATGGAATGACCTTGCCGTCCTGCCATTCGATCTTCTTCTTCAACAGCTTCTCGTGGAAGCCATCCCACTGCTTGAGTGACTCCAGGATGAGGAAGTTGGGCAGGGTGGCGGCAAGCTGGATGTTGGCCGCGCCCACGATTGGCCCGCAATAGCAATGCGGAGCGATCTGGATGTGGTAGGCCTCGGCCATGGCCGCGATCTTCTTGGTTTCGAGAATGCCGCCGGAGCGGCCGAGGTCGGGCTGGAGGATGGAGGCGGCACGGTTTTCGATGACGCGGGCGAATTCCCACTTGGTCGTCAGCCGCTCGCCCGTGGCGATGGGGATGGAGGTGCCGCGCGCGACCTGCGCCATCACCTCCGGCATGTCCGGCGGCACAGGCTCCTCGAACCACAGCGGATCGTAAGGCTCGATGACCCTGGCCATGCGCAGCGCGCCTGACGCCGTGAACTGGCCATGCGTGCCGAACAGAATGTCGGCGCGGTTACCCACCGCCTCGCGGATCGCCTTCAGCATGCGCACCGAGAGATCGATGTCACAGAGGCGCGGCTGGTGGCCGTCGAAGGCCGTGTAGGGGCCGGCGGGGTCGAGCTTCACCGCATTGAAGCCTTGCTCGACATAGGCGAAGGCGCATTCGGCGGCGAGGTCGGGGTCGTTGTAGACGTTCTTGTCCGGGTTTTCGGCCTCGGCCGGCACCACGCTGCCGGTGGTCGGGTAGAGGTAGGTGTAGGAGCGCAGCGCCTCGTGCACCTGGCCACCGAGCAGCTTGTAGACCGGCTTGTTTGCCTCCTTGCCGATGATGTCCCAGCAGGCGATTTCCAGCGCCGAAAAGCAGCCCATGATGGTGATGTCCGGCCGCTGCGAGAAGCCGGACGAATAGGCGCGGCGGAAGAAGGTTTCGATGTCGTGCGGATCGCGCCCGACCAGATAGCGCTCGGCGAGGTCCTCGATCATGCGGGCGGTGACATGGGGGCCAAACGTGGCGTTGTAGGCCTCGCCATAGCCGACCACGTTGCTATCGGTCGTGAGCTTGACGAAGATGAAATAACGCCCGCCGATGCCCGGAGGAGGGTTGCCGACGACGAAGGTTTTTACGTCGGTGATCTTCATGCGTGGTCCTCCAGGATCATCGCTGCGCCTTTCCAGCCGGTCATGATGGAAGCTGAATTGGTATTGCCGCTGATGTTGTCGGGGAAAATCGAGGCGTCGACGACGCGCAGTCCCGCAAGGCCGTGCACCCGCAGGCGCGGATCGACCACCGACTGCGAGGCGTCCGGCCCCATCCGGCATGTCGAGACAGGGTGATAGACCGTGCCGCTGCGCTTGCGGAAATCTGCTATCAGTTCGTCGTCGCTCACGCATTTCGGGCCGGGCAGCACCTCTTCCGTAATGACCTCGCTCATCGCCGGCATCGACGCGATCTTGCGCACGAATTTTACCGCCGCCAGCATTTCGCCCACGTCTGCCTCGGCGGAATAGGCGTTGGGCACGATCTTCGGATAGTCGAGCGGGTTTTTTGTGCGGATCATGATCGAGCCGCGGCTTGACGGCCGGCAGTTCGACAGGCCGATAGAAAAGCCCGGCCACGGATCGGGCGTCAGGATGGGGCGCTCGCCGGGCCTGGGCAGCACGGTCGAAAAGGCCTGGAAATAGAGCTGCATGTTGGGGCGGCGCTGGCCCGGATCTGTGCGGAAGAAGCCGCCGCCCTGGTTCATGCTCATCGAGAGCGGGCCGGTACGGAGCAACAGATATCGCATGCCCACCAGCATCTTGCCCCACCAGGGGCGCAGGGTCTGGTTCAGCGTCGGCAGCCGGCCTTTATAGGTGTAGTTGATGCCAAGATGGTCCTGCAGATTGGCGCCGACATGGGCGCTGGCGTGCACGACCGGGATGCCGAGGCTTTTCAGGAGATCGGCGGGGCCAATGCCGGAAAGCTGTAACAGTTGCGGCGTGTTGACCGAGCCGGCGCACAGCACAACCTCGCGGCCGGCGCGCGCGGTAACGGTTCGGCCGTTCTTCAGATATTCAATGCCGACGGCGCGCGTGCCCTCGAACAGGACTCTTGTTGCCAGCGCGTTGGTCTCGACGCGGACATCGGCGCGCTTCATCGCCGGGCGCAGGAAGGCACGGGCCGCGGACCAGCGGCGGCCGTTCTTCGTGTTGATCTGGTAGACGCCGACGCCTTCCTGGCCAGCTCCGTTGAAATCCTGATTCAAGGGCAAACCCGCCTGCTGCCCGGCTTGCAGGAAGCGGTGGGTGAGGGGATGGACGCGGCTGCGATTGTCGGTCACGTGGATTGGGCCGCCGCGCCCGCGCCATTCGTCCGCGCCGGCCTGGTTGTCCTCGATCGCCTTGAAGATCGGCAGAACGTCGTCGAAACCCCAGCCGGGGTTCCCGGCGGCTGCCCAGCCGTCAAAGTCCTCGCGCTGGCCGCGGATCCAGACCATGGCGTTGATGGAACTGGAGCCGCCAAGCAGTTTTCCGCGCGGCCAATGGTCGGCATTTCCGGCCAGGCCGGGGTCGGATTCGGTCTTGTAATTCCAGTTCACCGCCGGGTCGAAGAAGGTCTTGCCGTAGCCCAGCGGCATCTGCACGAAGAAGCGGCGGTCGGTGCCGCCGGCCTCCAACACCAGCACCGAATAGCGCCCGCTGGCCGACAGTTTTTCCGCCACCACGCAGCCTGCGGAGCCAGAGCCGACGACAATGAAATCATGGTCTTGCATGAGAAATCCAAGGCGGGCCGCAAACTGGCTGAAGTATCGATTCAAGCCTAGACCTCGTCTCGCTGCCTCGGCCTATGGGCTACCGGCATGGCCTGTGAAAAAAGCGACGGGTGGAGCTGTGGCGAATGCCGAAACTTGCCCCGCACGGCTGCAACTGCCATCCATGCAGGAGACTTTTTTCGGAGATTCCAGATGCCCCATTACGCAGACGGCCAGCCGACCGGCGAGCTTACCTTGCGCACGCTGGCGATGCCGGCCGACGCCAATGCCGCCGGCGACATTTTTGGCGGCTGGGTGATGGCGCAGATGGACCTTGCCTGCGGCATCCGCGCCGCCGAGCGCGCCAAGGGCCGCGTTGTGACGGCGGCTGTGAAGGAAATGTCGTTCGCCAAGCCGATGAAGATCGGCGACACGCTGTGCATCTACACCCATGTAACACGCGTCGGCCGCACCTCGATGACGCTCAAGGTCGAGGCCTGGGCGCAGCGTTATCTCAGCGACCTGATGGAGCGGGTGACCGACGCCGATTTCGTCATGGTGGCGCTGGACGCAGAGGGAAGGCCGAAGCCGGTGCCGGTGGAGTGACGCGCCGCTCCGCCGAGATCGCAAATCCACTCAGGCAACGTGTTTCGGCGCCTGCTCGGCACCGGCCAGATCGAAGCTCATCCGAGCATTGTTGATGCGATCGGTGTTCTTGCGCGCCCATTCGGCCAGCGCGTTGACGGGCACCAGAAGCTCGCGGCCAAGGCCGGTCAGATCATAGTCGACGCGCGGCGGGGTGGTGGGCAGGACAGTGCGGGTGACGAAGCCGTCACGTTCCAGCCCGCGCAGGGTCGCGGTCAGCATCTTCTGCGAAATGCCGCCGATGATGTGGCGCAGCTCGTTGAAGCGCATGGGGCCTTTGCCCAGCTGGCTGACGACCAGCACTGTCCACTTGTCGCCCACGCGCTGCAGGATATCGCTGACGGCCCTGCAATCCTCGCTGCGATGCTGGTGCCTTGGTTTCAAAAAAGTGCCTCCTTGTGCACCTGAAAGATGGTCTCCTATATATATTTGGTATCTAATGGATACCAGATTACGAAAGGAGAGAATTGCAATGCCAAAGCCTAAGATCGGTATCGTCGTGGGCTCGACGCGCGCTGCGCGCTTTGCCGACAAGCCAACCGAATGGATCGTCAGTCTGGCCAAGGCGCGCGGGGATGTCGAGGTCGAAGTTGTCGACCTGCGCGACTATCCGATGCCATTTTTCGACGAGGCGGTATCGCCGGCCTGGGGCCCCTCGCAGAGCGAGGTTGCCCGCAAGTTCCAGGAGAAGGTCGCTTCTCTCGACGGCTTCATCTTCACCGCGGCCGAATACAACCACGGCCCGACCGCCGTGCTGAAGAACGCGCTGGATTACGCCTACAACGAATGGAACAAGAAGCCAGCCGGTTTCATCGGCTATGGCGGCGTGGGCGGTGCGCGTGCCGTGGAGCAGTTGCGCATGCATGCGGTGGAACTGCAGATGGCGCCGACCAAGGCTGCCGTTCACATTGTCTGGGGCGACTTCCTCGCCATTCGCGAAGGCAAGAAGATCGAGGAGTTCGATCACCTGAACCAGGCCGGGAAGGCGCTGCTGGACGAGACGATCTGGTGGGCCAAGGCGCTCAAGGCCGCGCGCGGCGCCGATGCGGCTGCCGCCAGCAAGGCTGCCTGAGCAGCATGAACACTTCCTCACAAGGACAAAATGGGCGGCAGCGATGCCGCCCTTTTCGCTTGGGCCTGGGTTCGCGGTTCGCGATAGAATGCCGGAACCGTTGCAGATATCTTCAATGGTGAGGCATGGATTCCCGACACTCTCCGCTCGTTCATCGCTCACGAGGTCGGGAATGACGGCTGCACCGGGGCTGTCGCCGGTCCTTCGACGTTG
>JAEWHN010000399.1 GCA_023387775.1 Pseudomonadota bacterium
TTGCGGGTGAGCGTGCCGGTCTTGTCCGAACACAGGACATTCACCGTGGCCGCCTCATCGACGGCGGAGAGGCGGGTGAGCAGGACGCCGCGTCTGGCCAGATCCTGTGCGGCGAGTGCCGAGGCAAGGGTGAAGGTTGCCGGCAGCGCGACCGGGATCGACGCCAGGACGGCGGTCAGGACCAGCTGGATCGTTTCTTCACGCTGGATGTCCAGATGCCAGGCATAGGCAACCAACAGCACGACAACGGCGCAGTTGAAGAAGGCAAGATTGCGCACCACCCGCAGAACCGCCTTCTGCTGCGTGCTGACCACATGGGCCGTACGCACCAGCTCGGCCGTGCGCCCGAACTTGGTATTTGCGCCCGTGGCGGTTACCTCGCCCTCCGCTTCGCCGCGCCGGACCAATGAGCTTGCATAGCTATCCTTTCCGGCGCCGGCTTCTACGGGCATCGACTCGCCGGTAAGCATCGACTGGTCGAGCAGCACGTTTCCGCCGACGAGGCGCACGTCTGCCGCAACCACATCGCCAAGCGAGAGCTTCACCAGGTCTCCCGGCACAAGCTCCACCGCAGGCACGATTTTCCAGAAACCGTCGCGACGGACCGACGCGTTGAGCGCGAGGCGCGACTTCAGCGCGGCCAGGGTCGATTGCGATCGTCTTTCCTGAAACAGCCCGATCACGGCATTGAAAAGCAGGAGCGCAAAGATGATCGCGGCCTCCAGATACTTGCCCCGCAGGAGCTGAAGGAGGATCGCCAGTTCGAGCATCCACGGAACAGGTGCCCAGAACTTTTCGAGCACCAGGCGAAGCAGCGGCACGTCCGCGTCCGGCATTGCGTTCGGACCGAACTTCTCCAGCCTGGCGCGGGCCTCGCTGCTGCTGAGCCCTCTGTGTGCGTCGACGGCAGCTTTGTTTGTTAAGGCCGGCGATGGGTCTGCTGCTGATGGACGGTCCTTGGCCATGGCGTCCTTACACTAGCACGCGCGGCCTTACTTGTGCTCGTCGTCCGGCCTGAACGAGCAGAACCGGCATGCCGGCTGGTGAGTTTCGCGTGCCTGAGACAGGAGCTTGGGAGGGGCGAGTACGACGCGCTTTTTCCGGGCCTCGACATTTCAGCGCGCCTAAAATGAAAAAAGCGGGCCGTGATGCCCGCTTCCCTTCATTCCTGAGACATATGTGCCGCCGGTACCTTCGTGGTCGACACACCATCAATCAGGGCAAATACAGTGGCTAAACAGGGAAACCCAACACCGTATCTCGGCGAGCGTTCCCGGCCGTTCTGCGACCGATGACCCTCATATGGGGCTTCCCAGACAATATAGCAAGCGGTTTCGGACACCAGGGTGTTCCTCGCTCGCGAGGCGCTTCGTGGATGCCCTGCGAAACCAGGTCAGGGCCTCTTCCGACTGGCCGTATTTGATCCTGGCGTCGCGATTGCAGGCTCCGCAGCCGCCTTCGCCAAACGGGCCAGCCGCAGCCGTTCGGTTTTCGTCTCACGGGCAAGCCTCTCCCCCTCGCTGATCTGCCGCGCAACGCTTGTGGTTGTGTTGTCCTTGAATTCGCGGGTTGTCGGCTTCGGCTTGAATACGCCGTCAGGTATCTTCTTCATCCATCGTCCTTCCACAAATGAAAAAGGCCGGGACATTGCCCGACCTTCTCCTGATCGCCTAAACGGCCGGTGCGTACATCCGCGGTCAAGGACCGGGGCATACGACTTACGCGGCCTGAAGGTTCTCTGCCGCGCTCTTTCCCTTGCGGGGGTCGCGCACCACGTCGAACGAGAGCTTCTGGCCTTCGACGATGGTGTGCATGCCGGCGCGCTCGACGGCGGAAATATGGACGAAAACGTCCGCGCCGCCCTCATCCGGGGCGATGAAGCCGAAGCCTTTGGTCGAATTGAAGAACTTTACGGTTCCGGTGGTCATGACGATTTCCTTTCAATCGGTATAGGGGTCGCTCGCCTGGCAAAAGGCCAAACGTGGTAGTCTTCGAAATTGAGAGGAAGATCGGAAGAGCTCAGGGCTCAGAAACAAAGTTCGTCAACAAGATCGATGGGGCCAGTGTATACGGCAATTGAGTTCCTTACAAGGCAGTTCTGGCGCTTGTTCTTCGAACGGCCCTGTCGCTCGGGCATCTCGGTGGGAACATTCGGGGGTTTTGCAGCGCCTGCTCGAGTGCTGCGGCAGCCGTGGCGAGATCGAAGCCAATTTGCCACAGCAGTTTTACTAGCCATTGCATCGGCTACGCCTTAATGACAGATGGCGCGACACGTGCGCCAATCGATAACAAGAAGGTCAAAGCCCGAATGAACCAGCTGATGCCGTCCAGCGAGGGCGGTCGGATTCCTGCAGACGGAGTCTCCCCCCTAGTCGATCACGCCGCTGAAAAGGCACTCGTTCGTCGGCTGATGTCACATTGCCAGCGCTTTCGCGATCCCGACAACGGCCGCGCGACAGTCGAGTTGGCCCTCACGCTCGCCCCCTTCTTCACGATCGGCGCAGCACTGATCTGGCTGGCCGCCCATGCCGAGCCGTTGCTGGGCGGCTGGCGATGGGCCCTGGTGGCGCTGCTCGCTCCGGTTTGCGCGGGATTTCTGGTCCGGCTTTTCGCGATCCAGCACGACTGCGGCCATGGCTCCTTCACCAGTTCGCGCCTGGCAAACCGCTTGATCGGGCGCGCGCTTAGCGTGCTTACCTTTACTCCCTATACGCTCTGGCAGAAGGCGCATGCGGTCCACCACGGCTCTTCGGGGAACCTCGACAAGCGCGGCATCGGCGACATCACCACCAAGACGGTCGCCGAATACGAGGCGATGAACGCCCGTCAGCGGCTGATGTATCGCATCTACCGCAATCCCGCGGTCCTCATCGTCCTCGGTGTTCCGCTCTATTTTCTCATAGTGCATCGGCTCCCATACAATGAGGCGATACCGCGCGCGGACGCGTGGCGCAGCGCGGGCGGGCTCAATCTGGCGCTGGTTGCCTTCTACGGCGCGCTGGTCTTCCTGTCGGGCTGGGCGGCAATGCTTGCCGTGTTGCCCGTCGTGGTCATGGGCGCATGGGCCGGCGGCTGGCTGTTCTACATCCAGCACCAGTTCGAGGAGACGCGCTGGGACAAGGGCGACGCGTGGGACTTGCATGTCGCCGCGTTTGGCGGCAGCTCCTGGTATGTGTTGCCTCGCGCCGCGCAGTGGCTCACCGGCTCGATCGGCCTGCACCACATCCATCATCTCTGCAGCCGCGTTCCGTTCTATCGATTGCAGGCGTGCTTCAATGACAGTGCAGAGCTGCGTGCGGCAAGCGAGAGCGTCAAGCTCACATTCGGCAAGAGCCTGGCCTGCATCAATCTCGCGCTATGGGACGAAAAGCGCCGCCGCCTCGTCTCTTTCGCGGAAGCGAGATCATAGGATTAACGGGGGCGACCCGGCCCCAAGTCCAAAATTCCGCCGGTATTCTTCCCGGAAAATCCAGAGAACTCCACGAAGTTCCATTTGCCGAACATTGTCGGTGGCGAGCCCCGCATTACGATCCTCCAGTAAATGGAGAGCGAAAATGAAAGCTGTGCTCGCTGCAGTCCTCGTCATGTCAATGTTCGGCTTGTCTCGACAGGCGAATGCGGAAACGCTCATGGACATCCTTTTCCCGAAGGCAGCATCGGACGTTGCCGAACGTCCCGCCTTGGACAATGCGCCCACGGGATCGCTCGTGAAGCCAGCAAGTCTCGTTACGACCCCAGCGGATCGGCGCCCTGAGAAGCCGAGCTACCCGGATGCGATGTTCTGGAGCTTCCAATAGCTGTAGCCGGCCCGCATAGCTGGTAACGGCCAGCAGCGGGTCCGTTCAGCCAGACGCCCAGGGCCGACGAACCGATGAGCATCAGCCCGGTACTCGTCAGCGAGTGACCTGAAGGCGGGCCCATCCGCCCGTCCGCTCAGCTCATCCCGATCAAGGCTGCCGCCTTGCGGTAGCGCGCGCTGATTTCGGGAGCGAACCGGAAAGTGTCGAGGAAGTTGTCGATCCGGTAGCCCGAATTCTGGAGACGGATCCGGGACGCGTAGTTCCGGGCATCTTCGATGCGCCCAGCCAGCGCAAGGCAAAGCGCGGCTATGGCGACAATGTGGACATGGGCGTTGGGGCGCGCTGCCGCCTTCACACCCCACTGCGCGGCCTCCCCGAAGGCGCCGAGGCTGACCAGCGCCAGCGCCCGGGACCCGAGCATGCCGAAGAGCAGCGGGTCGCATGGGCTGAGCAGACGCGAATGATCCGACGAAGCAATCGCTGCCGCCGGATCGCCGGACTGCGAGTGGACGAAGGCCAGCGCATAGTGGCCGAGCGCGAAGTTCGGGCTGAGGCGGACGGATTGTTCCAGCTCGCGCACGGCCTCGTCGTGGTCTCCGCAGAGCCACAGCGCGCGCCCCATGGACCAGTGCGCCGCGGGGTTCTGGTCGTCGACGAGCAGGCTTTGCCCAGCTGCCTTCAACGCATCGCGGGTTTCGGCTTCGCGGTCGTTCCAGCGCTGGAAGGCCCTTTGCCAATGGGTGAAGGACAGGCCAGCATGGGCGCGCGAAAAGGTGGGGTCAAGTCGTGTCGAAAGACGGAAGAACTCGGCCGCGCGCGTGTTCTCCTCAGGGGTGAAACGATACATGTGCCAGAGGCCGCGGTGGTAGGCTTCCCAGGCGTCCAGCGAATCCGGAGGCTTCAGGATCGCGCGGTTGCGTTCCTCGTTCTCGATCTCGGCCGCAATCGAGGACACGATCCCGTCGCCGATCTCGTCGAGAATGGCCAGGCGCTCGGCGGAGCGCGCCTCGAACTGCCCGGTCCAGATGATGCGCGCGGTAGCCGCCTCGGCGACTTCCACGCTGACGCAGACTCCGTGATCGTGCCCTTCCATGAAACCGGTGGCCACGTAGTCGACGCCAAGCCGACGGCCGATTTCCGGCAGTCCCAGTCCCTCCTCGGCAACCGCAAACACCGAACCGCGGGCGATGACGAAGAGGCTGCGCAACCGCGCCAACCGGCTGATGACGTCATGTGTCACGGCCGAGCCGAGATCGTGCCGCCCCTGCGGTGCTGCACCCAGTTCGCGGAAGGGCATGACGGCGATGGAGGCGCGGCGAGACGCGGCCGGATGGATGGACTGCGCAGCTTCCCGGACCGGGTCGGAGGCCGCCGCCGCGGCAGGTTGCGCAGCGGCGCGCCTGAGATGCTCCCATGCAGCGCGAACCGGCGCGAAATCCAGCCCCTCATCCGCAAACAGCCGGGCGGTCGTAGCGAGATGCCGGTTGCACTCGTCCACCATGCGCCTGTGCAGCAGTTCCGACAGGAAGCGGATGTTTGCGCCGGTGTCGAGCCTGGCAAGATCGACCCACCGGCGCGCGGCCGGCAAACCCTCCGCGCTGCCCACGGGCGTCCTGCGCCCGATTTCCGCAACGATCTCCAACCGGCAAGAGCGAAACTCGGATCTGCGGCCGCCAAGCCAGTGTTCGAAAGCGGCACAGTTGTGGATGAGGACACCCTCGAGGAAATCGCCGTCGCATCGCGATGCAATCGTCCGCAGGTCCTGCAGGTCGAGCCTGTCTACACCGCCCCGCACCGCCTGCAAGAGACGCAGCGCGTCGACGTCGCAACCGTCGAGATCGACCGAGATCCGGTCGTCAACTGCGCTCACCCGCTTGCGGCCATTCGTGTCCAGCACCACGCGCAGCCTGCTCAGGCACCATCGCAGTTCGCCACGCGGGTCGTTCGGCCCATCCCAGAGCAGGTCGCAAAGCTTTTCGCGGGAAACCGGCCCCCTGGCGACGGCCAGGTAGGCCAGCAAGGCGCGGACCTTGCGCGATGCGGGAAGCGGCAACGGGACACCCGCGCGCGACACCTGCACCGGCCCGAGGAGGCGCAGTTCAAGCTCCTGCGTTGAATCAGGCACGTCGTGGACGTCCGTTTCCATGCGCGTTCCCACGCCGGCTCACACGCCGGACAGTTGCCCGCTACTCTAGCATTCCTCACACCAACTGACATCCGGAAGCTTCTCGCCCGGGAAAACAGGACATGGACCGGGCGCTTTGCACAGCGAGGATCACATGCTCACAGATACAGGACTGAGGACCACGAAAGGCCGTGGACGGCTCTTCAACAGCGTATTGGAGACGATCGGCGACACGCCGGCGATCCGCATCAACAATCTCGGCGTCGAAAATGCCACGATCTACGTCAAGGCGGAATTCTTCAATCCGGCCTCGTCCGTGAAGGACAGGCTGGCGGTCGCCATAATCGAGGAGGCCGAGCGCAGCGGTGCGCTGAAACCGGGCCAGACCGTGGTCGAGGCGACCAGCGGCAACACCGGGATCGGGCTCGCCATGGTCTGCGCGCAGAAGGGCTATCCGCTCGTCGTGACCATGGCCGACAGCTTCTCCATCGAGCGGCGCAGGCTCATGCGCATGCTGGGTGCCAAGGTGGTGCTGACGCCGCGGGCCGAAAAGGGTTTTGGCATGTACCGCAAGGCGGTGGAAATTGCCGAGAGGAACGGCTGGTTCCTCGCGCGCCAGTTCGAGACCAAGGCAAACGCCGCAATCCATGAAGCGACGACCGGCCGGGAAATCGTCAACGACTTCGCGGGGTCTCGCCTGGATTACTTCGTCACCGGTTACGGCACCGGCGGCACCATCGTGGGTGTATCGCGCGTGCTTCGCCGGGAACGACCGGAAACGAAGATCGTGCTCAGCGAGCCGGCAAACGCCCAGCTGATCGCCAGCGGCCATGTGCAGGAGCGGGGCGCCGACGGGGCGCCGGCCGCGAGCCATCCCGCCTTCGAGCCGCACCCGATCCAGGGCTGGACACCGGATTTCATACCCGATGTCATGCAGGAGGCCATCGACGAGCACTACTGTGACGAGGTGATGCCGATTGCCGGGCCCAAGGCGATGGAATGGGCGAGGGCTCTTGCGCAGAAAGAGGGCATCTTCACGGGTGTGTCGGGCGGCGCGAGTTTTGCCGTGGCGCGCCTGGTCGCGGAACGTGCCCCGGCGGGCTCGGTCATCCTGTGCATGCTTCCCGACACCGGCGAGCGCTACCTGTCGACCCCGCTCTTCGAGACGATCCCGGCGGAGATGGACGCCGAGGAAATGGAGCTCTCGCGCTCCACGCCCGGCTTCCAGCTCGCCGCCGAATAAATCGGGAGAGACTGATGCAGGCTTACCCGTTGAAACTGCCAGGCCCGGCCGAGGGATTGCTCGACCGGACGGAAAGCCTCGACCCTCCCGAGTGGAGCTCCCTTGCCGCACTCGCACACCGGATTGTGGACGATGCGGTGGAGCACGTCGCCCAGCTGCGCGAGAGCCCCGTGTGGCGGCCCATGCCCGAGAAAGTGGAAGCCACGTTCCGGGCTCCGTTGCCCGATGGGCCGATGCCGGTCGAGGACGTCTATCGGCTGGTGCGGGACAATGTGCTTTCCTATCCGATGGGCAACACCCATCCGCGGTTCTGGTCCTGGTACATGGGCTCCAGCAACTTCACCGGCGCCCTGGGCGACTTCATCGCCGCGGTCCAGGGCTCCAACCTCGGGGGCGGCAGCCATGCCGCCGCCCTGGTCGACCAGCAGGTCGTGGGCTGGCTGCGCGACATGATCGGCTTCCCCGCCACGGCGAGCGGAACGCTGGTCAGCGGCGGCTCGATGGCCAACCTCATCGGCCTGACGGTCGCCCGCAACGCCATGGCCGGGATCGACCTGCGTGAAGAGGGCCTTGCCGCGCTGGACCGGCCCTTGCGCTTCTACGCGTCCGACCAGGTCCATTCCTGCCACCGCAAGGCGGTCGAGACGCTGGGCCTCGGAAACAAGGCGCTGCGCAGGATTGCGACGGACACCCGCTACCGGATCGACCTTGCTGCCCTCCGCACCGCCATTGCCGAGGACCGGGAGCGCGGCTGGAAGCCCGCTTGCATCATCGGCACGGCCGGCACGGTCAATTCGGGAGCGGTGGACGACCTCGCAGCACTTGCCGAGATCGCCGCCGAGGAGGGGCTGTGGTTCCATGTGGACGGGTGCATCGGCGCCCTGCTGGCGATCGCGCCCGACAATGCCTGGCGCGTGAAGGGCATGGAACATGCCGATTCTGTCGCTCTCGACCCGCACAAATGGCTGCACGCGCCGTTCGAGGTCGGTTGCGCGCTCGTCAGGGACCACATGCAACACCGGCAGACCTTCGCCGTGTCGCCCGAATATCTCCAGGGCATGTCGCGCGGCATCGCTTCGGGCCAATGGCTCTACGAGTTCGGCCTGCAGACCAGTCGCGGGTTCGGGGCGCTGAAGGTCTGGATGGCGCTGATGGAACACGGCGTCGCCAAGTTCGGCCGGTTGATCGACCAGAACGTCGCCCAGGCCGCCTTCCTCGCGGATCTCGTCCGGTCGCATCCGCCCCTGGAACTGGTAGCCGAACCGGAGATCAACATCGTCTGCTTCCGCTACGCAACCGAGGGCCAGGACGAGGAGAAACTGAAGCAGATCAATGTCGAGATCATGCTGCGCCTGCAGGAAACCGGCGTGGCAGCGCTGTCCGACACGACGATAGGCGGGCGGCATTGCCTGCGTGCAGCGATCTGCAACCATCGCACGCGGCCGGACGACCTTACTTTGCTCGTCTCGGAGGTGCTGCGGATTGGAAGGGAGATATCAGCCTGATTTCACCGGCTGGGAGCAGTTGAACGGCCATGCCCTTCGCACTGCCTCACTCAGTCGGGATCAGGTCCGAAACGACGCGGTCGCTTTCACGGCTGCTGGCGGCAAGCCCTTGGCTCACGCCTCTGCGATCGGCCGCGGGCCGGTTCTGGCTCATCTTGCGCTTGCCCTGCAGGGACACGATCGGCATGCGAAGACCAACGATGCCGCGTAGTTGAGCGGTGACATAAGCTTGCGGCGCGTCGGTTACCGCCCAGGGCGCCTGGCGGGTGCCCTCATGAAGATTGGTGAGGCGGGTTACGACGTCGAGCAGGCGCTCGGCATCACTGAAGAACTCGACTGGTCCGCTTGCTTGCACGGCCGTGTAATTCCAGGTGGGGACCACCTTTCCATGTTCAGCCTTGGATGCGTACCAGGAAGGCGAGACATAGGCGTCCGGGCCCATGAAAACCGCCAGCCCATGGCCGATGACATCAGCCTGCCACTGCGGGTTCGGCCGCGCGAGATGCCCGTAGAGGACGCCGCTTTCTCCCTCATTCTCATCGAGAAGCATCGGCAGCGGAGTGGCCATCGGGCCCTCCGGCGTTGCGGTGATGAAGCTTGCGAGGGGACATTGCCGGATCATTCCGTAAAGTTCGGCCGCGTCGGTCACAGCGAAGGCAGGCGGGGTGTACATTTGCGCTCCTTGATTTGAACGCATCATTCCAGTCAGCCGCCACAAAAGATGCAGCCAGTTTCGGAGGGTTTCGTTGGGCCACTGCGAGCGGCGCATCTGCCTGTGTCGGCGCGAGCAAATTGGTCCGACAACCTTGGCGCGAAGCTCCCGTCGAGCCGGTCGCTCGCGGAGGAGCGAGGAAGACAGGCAGAGTGTGGCGGCGGCTGGCCTTCAGCCCGTCCCGGCCTATGTTTCCTGGTTAAACATGGACGCTAGCGTGAGCGGTTCCAGGCCAAGGAGGCAGGTCATGAACGGGAAGCAAATGGCAATCCTGGCTGCTCTTGCAGCAACAACGATGGTCCTGCCGGTGGTGCCGGCCGAGGCGGCCCGAGCAGTCGTTACCCGCAGCGTCGATGTCCGCTCCGGGCCGGGCCCCAAGCACCGCGTCGTCGGGCGTCTGCGCGGCGGAGAGAGAGTGAATGTTACCCGATGCGCCTCCTCGCGCCGCTGGTGTCATGTCGAGTCTCGGCGCACTCGCGACGGCTGGGTCAATTCACGGTTCCTGGACCGTGTGCGTGGCACCCCCAGGCGCTCCGGCGGCATTTGCTTCTTCGGCGCACATGGGCAAATCTGCCTCGGCCGATAACATAGCCGCGCTGTCGCAACCTGGTTTGTGGCATTCGCGCTTCGGCGAGCGGCTCTTGTCGGGCGCAACGCTGTAAGATCGCTCTGCCGGCAATATCGGGCGCTGGCCACCTTTCCTCCCCGGGCGGCTCCCCTAGTTTTAACTGAGCATCACCGCGAGCCCATGGGCCGCCGACGTTGGATCAAGCTCCAACCAATCCAAGCTTCACAATGGCGGAGGAGACCCGAGGATGGATCCTATTCACGCCCAGACCGGTGTAGCTCAGCCGAGTGCGAAAAGAGGCCGCCGGGCAGGCGCGGGCACTGGGGCTCCAGACCTGGCGATGGAAGGAGAGCCGAGCGCCAGGTCCATCGAACTGCTTTGCATCAACACCATCCGCACCTTGTCCATGGATGCCGTGCAGCAGGCCAATTCCGGTCATCCCGGCACGCCGATGGCCTTGGCGCCGCTGGTCTACACGATCTGGCAGAACTTCCTGCGCTTCGATCCGCAAGACCCGATCTGGCCGAACCGCGACCGCTTCGTGCTCTCCAACGGGCATGCCTCGATGCTGCTCTATTCGATGCTGTTCCTGACCGGCGTGAAGGCCGTGGACGCGGAATATGAAGAACTCGGCCGGCCCTCGGTCTCGCTCGAGGACATCGAGCGGTTTCGCGAGATCGGCAGCAAGTGCCCCGGCCATCCCGAATATCACCTGACCACGGGCGTCGAGACCACGACGGGCCCGCTGGGGCAGGGCTGCGCCAACAGCGTGGGCATGGCGATCGCCGGAGACTGGCTGGCAAAGCGTTTCAACCGGCCCGACTTCACCATGTTCGACTACGACGTCTACACGGTCTGCGGCGACGGCGACATGATGGAAGGCGTCTCCAGCGAGGCCGCTTCGCTGGCAGGGCACCTGATGCTCGGAAACCTGTGCTGGATCTACGACAGCAACCGGGTGACGATCGAGGGCCACACCGACCTCTCCTTCACCGAAGACGTGGCGGCGCGCTTCCTCGCCTATGGCTGGAACGTGCGCCGGGTGGGCGACGCCAACGACACGGAGCGCATCGCCCAGGCGCTCGAGGCGTTCCGGCACACCAAGGACGTGCCCACGCTGATCATCCTGGAAAGCCATATCGGCTACGGCGCCCCGCACAAGCAGGACACCGCCGCCGCCCATGGCGAGCCGCTCGGCGTGGAAGAGATTCGCCTCGCCAAGCGCACCTATGGCTGGCCGGAGGACGCCCATTTCCTGGTGCCCGACGGCGTGCGCGAGCATTTCCGCGCCGGCATCGGCAGGCGGGGCAAGGAGCTCCGCAAGGCCTGGCAGGAGAGGTTCAAGGCGTATCGCGAACACTATCCGCAACTCGCCGACGAGCTCGACCGGATGCAGAAGCGCAAGCTTCCCGACGGCTGGGACGCCGACCTTCCCGTCTTCCCGGCCGATGCCAAGGGTCTTGCCACCCGCGACTCTTCGGGCAAGGCGCTGAACGCCATCGCGCCGCGCTATCCTTGGCTTATCGGCGGCTCCGCCGACCTCGCGCCCTCCACCAAGACGCTCCTCAAGTTTGAGCAGGCGGGAGATTTCGAGGCGCATGAATATGGCGGCCGCAACTTCCACTTCGGCATTCGCGAGCATGTCATGGGCGCGGTGCTCAACGGGCTGGCGCTGTGCAAGCTGCGACCCTACGGTTCCACCTTCCTGATCTTTTCCGACTACATGAAGCCGCCGATCCGGCTCGGCGCGCTCATGCAGCTGCCGGTGATCTTCATCTTCACGCACGACTCGATCGGCGTCGGCCAGGATGGGCCGACGCATCAGCCGGTCGAGCAGCTCGTCGCGTTGCGCAGCATTCCCGGCCTGATCACGCTGCGGCCGGCCGACGCCAACGAGGTCGTCGAGGCCTGGCGTGTCATCATCGCGCAGAAGCATCAGCCCGCCAGCCTCGTGCTGACCCGCCAGCCGGTGCCCACCTTCGACCGTTCCCGCTACGCCTCGGCCAAGGGCGTCGCGCGCGGCGCCTATGTCATGGCAGACGCCGCGAAGGGCAAGCCGGAGGTGATCCTCATCGGCACGGGCAGCGAGGTCGCGCTCTGCATCCAGGCCTACGAGACGCTGAGGCAGGAGGGCGTTGCCGCGCGCGTCGTCAGCATGCCGTCATGGGAACTCTTCGAGCAGCAGGATCAGGCCTACCGCGACAGCGTGCTGCCGCCGGACGTCAAGGCGCGCGTGTCGGTCGAGGCGGGCTCCAAGATCGGCTGGGATCGCTATGTCGGCGAAACGGGGACCAAGATCGGCATGCACACCTTCGGGTCTTCGGCGCCGCTGAAGGACCTGCTCAAGAAATTCGGCTTCACGCCCGACGAGGTGCTTGCCGCCGCCAGGGAGCAGATGGAGGGCCGAGGAGACAGAGACCATGAATAACCCGCTCATCCAACTCGACGCATGCGGCCAGTCGCCATGGCTGGACTATATGAAACGCAGCCTTATCGACAAAGGCAAGCTGGCAGCGCTCATACGGAAGGACGGGCTGAAGGGCGTCACCTCCAACCCCACCATCTTCGAGAAGGCGATCGGCGAAACCGACGAATATGCCGACTCGCTGAAGCGCTTCCTGGCCAATTCCGACCACAGCGTTTCCGCCATCTACGAGCATCTGGCGTTGGCCGACATACGCGCCGGCGCGGATGTGCTGCGCCCGGTCTACGACCAGACGCGGGGCAGGGACGGCTATATCAGCCTGGAATGCTCACCCTACCTTGCCAATGACACCGAGGCGACCATAGACGAAGCCATGCGGCTGTGGGCGGCGGTGAACCGCCCCAACCTGATGATCAAGGTGCCGGCGACCCCGGCGGGCATTCCGGCCATCCGGACCCTGACCGGCCGTGGCCTGAACATCAACATCACCCTGCTGTTTTCGGTCAAGGTCTATGAGCAGGTGGCCGAGGCCTATATTTCGGGGCTCGAGGACCTGCAGCGCGCCGGCGGCGACATTTCCAGGATTGGCTCGGTCGCCAGCTTCTTCGTCAGCCGCATCGACACCGCCGTCGACAAGCGGCTGGACGGGCTGGCCGACAAGGAAGCGGCGCAGCGCCTGCACGGCAAGGTGGCGATCGCCAACGCCAAGCTCGCCTATTCCCTCTACAGGTCGATTATTGCCGAAGAGCGCTGGCGCCGCCTGGCTTCGGCCGGGGCCATGACGCAACGCCTGCTCTGGGCGTCCACCAGCACCAAGAACCCGGCCTATCCGGACACGATGTATGTCGAAGCGCTCGTCGGCCGAGATACGGTGGACACCATCCCGCCGGCGACCATGACCGCCTTCCGCGACCACGGCCGGGTGGTGCCCGACGCCATCGAGCAGTACGTTGCCGGCGCCCGCACGATGCTCTCCAGCCTGGAGGAGCTCGGCATATCGCTGGATGAGGTCACGGCGGAACTGGTCAAGGACGGCGTCCAGCAGTTCGCCGATTCCTTCGACAAGCTGTTCGGCACCATCGCACGCCGCCGTCGCATGTTGCTGGAGGGTGATACCCCCGGCCTGGAGATCGCGGCGGGTTCGGCGGAAATGACTGCCGCCTTGCGGGAGGAGACCGAAGCGTGGCGCAAGTCCGGGCGCATGCGCAAGCTCTGGGCCGGCGACAAGTCGCTGTGGGACAACACCGACGAGGACAGGTGGGTTGGCTGGCTGCATGTCGCCGAGCGCGAACTGGCAGGCATCAAGCGGCTTCAGGATTTCGCGGACGGGGTGAAACGGCGCGGGTTCAGCGACGTCGTGCTCCTGGGCATGGGCGGCTCGAGCCTGGGGCCAGAGGTTCTTGCCCAGACATTCGGGCCGCAACCCGGCTGGCCGCGCTTCCACATGCTGGACAGCACCGACCCCGCGCAGATCAAGGCGGTGGAGCGCGAAATCGATCTCGGCAGGACGCTGTTCATCGTCTCGTCCAAGTCCGGCAGCACGCTGGAGCCCAACATCTTCCTCGACTATTTCATCGATCGCGTCGCGGCCCTGCGCGGCATGGACAAGGCGGGCGAGCACTTCATCGCCGTGACCGACCCGCGCTCGCCCCTGGAACGCCGCGCCAGGCGCATGAATTTCGCCCGCATCTTCCACGGCGTGACGTCTATCGGCGGCCGCTATTCGGTGCTGTCGAAGTTCGGGCTGGTGCCAGCAGCCGCGATGGGTCTCGACATAAGGCGCCTGCTCGAGACGGCGCTGCACATGGAGCGTGCTTGCGGCGCCGACGTGCCGCCGGCGGAGAACCCCGGCGCACGGCTGGGCATTGCCATGGGC
>JAEWHN010000406.1 GCA_023387775.1 Pseudomonadota bacterium
CGCCTACTGGCACTCCTTCACCTGGCCGGGCGGCGACCCGTTCGGCGGCCAGACTTTTGAGCGGCCGTGGTTCGGCGACACGATGGATCTCGCCAGGCAGAAGGCCGACGTCGCTTTCGAGATGTTCTCGCTGCTGGGCGTTCCCTATTTCTGCTTCCACGACGCCGACGTGCGCCCCGAGGCGGACAATTTCGCCGAAAGCGCTGCGCGTCTCGACCAGATCGGCGACTATTTTGCCGGCAAGATGAGCAAGACCGGCGTCAAGCTGCTGTGGGGCACGGCGAACCTGTTCTCCAACCGCCGCTACATGGCGGGTGCAGCGACCAATCCAGACCCGGACGTGTTTGCTTATGCCGCCGCGACGGTGAAGACGTGTATTGACGTCACCAAGCGCCTGAACGGTGAGAACTATGTGCTGTGGGGCGGCCGCGAGGGCTACGAGACGCTGCTCAACACCGACATGGGCCGCGAGCTCGACCAGATGGGCCGCTTCCTGTCGCTGGTGGTCGACTACAAGCATCGGATTGGTTTCAAGGGCACGATCCTGATCGAGCCGAAGCCGCAGGAGCCGACCAAGCACCAGTATGATTTCGACGTCGGCACCGTCTACGGCTTCCTCAAGCGTTACGGCCTCGAGAACGAGGTGAAGGTCAATATCGAGCAGGGCCACGCCATCCTGGCCGGCCATTCCTTCGAGCATGAGCTGGCGCTGGCCAATGCGCTGGGCATCTTCGGCTCCATCGACATGAACCGCAACGACTACCAGTCGGGCTGGGACACCGACCAGTTCCCCAACAACGTGCCGGAGATGGCGCTGGCCTATTACCAGATCCTCCTGGGCGGCGGCTTCAAGACCGGCGGCACCAATTTCGACGCCAAGCTGCGCCGGCAGTCGCTCGACCCCGAAGACCTGCTGATAGCCCATATCGGCGGCATGGATTGTTGTGCACGCGGGCTGAAGGCGGCGGCCAGGATGATCGAGGACAAGGCGCTGTCGGACCCGCTGGAGGCGCGATATGCCGGCTGGAAGTCGCCCGAGGCAAGCGCAATGCTGTCCGGCAGGCTGACGCTGGAGGACATCGCCGAGCGCGTGGTGAAAGACCAGATCGAGCCGCGGCCGAAGTCCGGCCGCCAGGAATTTCTGGAGAATGTCGTCAACCGCTACGTCTGATGCTCGGGCGGAGGTGGCCACCCGCATTCGACTTGCGTCCGGTTTGACGCAGGGTCGCCCATTCGCCATGCTTCGGCGATGCTACGCGGCGTGCTGCTGGATCTTGCCGGAGTGCTCTATGACGGTGACAGCCCGATAGAGGGGGCTGCCGACGCCGTGCGTCGGCTACGCGGGGCCGGCTTGCCGCTGCGCTTCGTCAGCAACACCACGCGCTCGACCAAGCAGATGGTGCTGACGCGGCTGGAAAAGCTGGGCATTGAGGTCGACGCGGCCGAACTGTTCACGCCAGCGCAAGCCGCGCGCGGCTGGCTCGCGGCGCATGGCTGTTCGGCGCGTGTGCTGATCCACCCCGATCTGGAGCCGGACTTTCGCGACATGCCGGCCGGCGAGCGGCTTGCGGTCGTCATCGGCGATGCTGCAAACGCCTTCGACTATGCGAGCCTGAATGCGGCCTTCCGCGCCCTGAACGATGGCGCGGAGTTTCTGGCGCTGGCCGACAACCGCGTCTTCAAGGACGACGATGGCAAGCTGAGCCTCGATGCGGGCCCCTTCGTCCGGGCACTCGAATTCGCCTGCGGGCGGCCGGCCACCGTGCTCGGCAAGCCGTCGACGGGCTTTTTCCTCTCCGCGCTGGCCAGCATGGAATGCCTGCCGGAGGACGCGGTGATGGTGGGCGACGATGCGGAAGGCGATGTCGCCGGCGCCCTGCGGGCCGGGCTCGCTACCGCGTTGCTGGTGCGTACAGGGAAATATCGCGTCGGCGACGAACGGCTGTTTGAACCTTCGCCCACGGCGGTGGTGGCCGACATTACCGCGGCGGTCGAGTGGATACTGGCGCGGCGGTAGTCGGCCAGCGAGCAACCCCCGTCATTCTCGCGTCCTGACCGCCAAGCCTTGAGCGAAGCGAAAGGCGAGAAGGGCAGGATCGCGGGGATCCAGGCCTCGGCGGTCATGTGATTGGATACCTTGCCTTGGACTGCCGGTTGAGAGTCCGAGGCATGGGTCCCCGGAACCCCTCGCTCCGCTTTCGCTGCGCTCGGGGCCCGAGGACGACGGAAAGATATCTGCCTCAGATAAGTAGCGCAGATAGACTCCTGGTTACCGCCGCCGAAGTTGCGTCGGCGAAATGTTGAACGCATTCGAAAAGGCCCGCGAAAAGCTCGCCGCGCTGGAAAAGCCGGTGCGCGCTGCGATGTCGGCCATGGGCACGGCCGTGTCCACCACCAGCCGCCGCGCCGCGCTGAGCCGCAGGCGCAGATAATAGGCGCCTGGCGGCTCGCCGATCGATTTTCCAAAGATCCTTTCCAGCGCGCGCGCCGTGACGCCGGCGCGCCGGGCTATTGCCGAGATCGTCAGCGGCTGGTCGATATGCGCTTCCATCAGGCGGATCGCCTGCGCCAGCCGCGGGTCGTAGCCGTCGAGCCGGCCGAGCGAGACCAGCGGCTGCGCGTCGGTCGCCGCGCGCGCCTGGTCGTAGATGAAGACGCTGGCGACATCGAGCGCCACCGCCATGCCGAGGCGCGAGCGGATGAGGTGCAGCATCAGGTCGAAGGTGGGCGATGCGCCGCCCGAGGTGAAGATCGGCCCGTCGATGATGTAGCGGTCCGGCCGCACGTCGACGCCCGGGAAGGCGGCGGTGAAATCCTCCATGTCTTCCCAGTGCGTGGTGGCGCTGCGGCCTTCCAGAAGCCCGGCGCGGCCGACGAGCCAGGTGCCGGCCTCGATGCCGCCCACCGCGCGCGCCGAGCGCGCCACGCGGCGCAAGCCCGCGAGCAGGGCAGCGGAGCCCTGCGTCTTGGTGCCGAAGCCGCCGATGATACCCAGCACGTCGGTCGTTTCGGTTGGATCGAACTTGCCGCTGACTGCCACAGGCAGCCCGGAAGTCGTCACCGGCGGCTCGCCGTCGACCGACACGAGCTTCCAGTCGAACAGCGTTTCGCCCGAAACGCGATTGGCCGCGCGCAGCGGATCGACGGCCGATGCCACGCACATGATGGAGCAGCCGGAGAAAACCAGCTTCGTCACCTTGAGCGGCGAACGGTCGGGAAGAAAGATTGAGGGCTTTTCGCTTTTCATCAATGCGAGTTCGTAAAGTGCAAAGCAGCGCCGCGCAAGGGAGGCAATGA
>JAEWHN010000021.1 GCA_023387775.1 Pseudomonadota bacterium
GCCGATGGACGACTTGGTCGACGACATCGACACCTTGGAAGCCGCATTGCCCACCAGCCGCTCGACCGCCCCAAGCTCGATCGTGTCGGCCATGGTCGAGGTGCCATGCGCGTTGATGTAGTCGATGTCGGCGGGCTGAAGGTTCGCGCGCTTCAGCGCGGCCGTCATGCAGCGGAAGGCGCCCTCGCCGTCCTCGGACGGCGCCGTGATGTGATAGGCATCGCCGGTGAGGCCATAGCCGACGACTTCGGCATAGATCCTGGCGCCGCGCGCCTTGGCGTGCTCCAGCTCTTCCAGAACCACGACCCCAGCGCCCTCGCCCATGACGAAGCCGTCACGGTCGCGATCATACGGGCGGGAAGCCGTTTCCGGTGCGTCGTTGCGGTCGGTGGAAAGCGCCTTGCAGGCGGCAAAGCCGGCCAGCGAAAGACGTGTGACCGGAGCTTCCGCACCGCCGGCGAGCATCACGTCGGCATCGCCGAACATGATCAGCCGGGCGGCGTCGCCGATGGCGTGCGCGCCGGTCGAACAGGCGGTGACCACGGCATGGTTCGGGCCCTTGAGCCCGTGCCGTATCGAAACCTGCCCGGAAACCAGATTGATGATGTTGCCCGGGATAAAAAACGGGCTGATGCGGCGCGGGCCACGGTCGCGCAGGGTGAGCGCGTTTTCCGCGATACCCTCGATGCCGCCGATACCCGAGCCGATCATCACGCCGGTGGCATATTGCTCGTCCGGCGTCTTGGGCTGCCAGCCCGAATCCTTCAGCGCTTCGTCGGCGGCCGCGATCCCGTAAAGGATGAAGTCGCCGATCTTGCGCAGTTCCTTCGGCTCGAGAACGGCCTCGGGATTGAAGGTGTTGCCGCTGCCATCGCCCCGCGGGATCACGTTCGCGATCTTGCAGGCAAGATCCTCGACTTCAAAATGGGTGATCCGGCGGGCGGCACTCCGACCACTCAGAAGCTCTCTCCAGCCATGTTCAACGCCAACGCCAAATGGCGAAAGCAGACCCATGCCGGTGACGACGACACGCCTCATAGCGGTATTCTCGGAATGCTGGGCTATTATGGCGTCAGGCCGAAGCCTTGTCGATGTACTTGACGGCGTCGCCGACGGTCAGGATCGTCTCGGCCGCGTCGTCCGGAATCTCAACGCCGAACTCTTCTTCGAAAGCCATGACGAGTTCGACCGTGTCCAGGCTGTCTGCGCCCAGATCATCGATGAAGCTGGCGCCTTCGGTTACCTTGTCGGCTTCGACGCCGAGATGTTCGACAACGATCTTCTTGACGCGCTCTGCGGTGTCACTCATTTGGGCATCCTCGTCTTAAATTTGTCTGTCTTCGTTAACGGCACGCATGCCGGTAATCAAGTTGAAAGATATTCCCCCTAGGGAACGTGGCTACGGCGGCAGGGCGCGAGCCCTTGCCGCCGTACATTCATGGCGGCATTACACGAAAACTGGGCAACGTCCAATGCGAAAACGCCTATCTCGTGCGGTTCGCGGGGCCTGTGTACAGAAATTGCGCCTTGCGCCGCTTTTTCCAGGTCCCCGCCACCACTGCCTTAGATCATCGCCATACCGCCATTGACGTGAATGGTCTGGCCGGTCACGTAGGCCGCTTCATCCGAAGCAAGATAGACTACAGCCGATGCAACTTCCGCGCCCGTGCCCATGCGCTTGGCCGGGATGGCGCCCATGATGGCCTCCCTCTGCTTGTCGTTCAGCTTGTCGGTCATTGCTGATTCGATGAAGCCGGGGCGACGCAGTTGACGGTCACGTTGCGGGTGGCGATCTCCTGGGCCAGCGACTTGGAAAAGCCGATCAGGCCGGCCTTGGAGGCGCAGTAATTGGCCTGGCCGGGGTTGCCGGTCACGCCCACGACCGAGCTGATGTTGATGATGCGGCCATTGCGGCGGCGCATCATGGGATGGGTCAGCTCGCGAGTCAGGCGGAAGACGGCGGTGAGATTGACCTCCAGGACGGCATCCCAGTCGGCGTCGGACATGCGCACAAACAGGCCGTCCTTGGTGATGCCGGCGTTGTTGACCAGGATGTCGACGCCTTCGAGTTCGGCTTCGACCTTCTGGCCGAGCGCCTTCACCTCGTCGCGGTCCGACAGATTGGCCGGAAACACTTTTACGCGCTCGCCAAGCTCCGCAGCCAGTGCTTCGAGCTTCTCGGCGCGGGTGCCATGCAGGCCGACGGTAGCGCCCTGCGCGTGCAGCGCGCGGGCAATCGCCTCGCCAATGCCGCCGGTGGCTCCGGTAACGAGTGCCTTGCGGCCAGTCAGATCGAACATGATCGGTCTCTCCAAAGAGGTTCTGTATCGATTGCGCTCCCTTGCTGAGGGAGCAGCCTCAGACTTCTAGGCCAGCGCCTCGACCGCTGCTTCGACGTCGGCGGGCGTGTTGATTGCGCTGGTGGCGATTTCCTTGTCGATGCGCCGGGCAAGACCCGAGAGCACCTTGCCCGAGCCCACTTCATATAGTGTCTTCACGCCATTGGCACCGAACCATTCCACCGTCTCGCGCCAGCGCACGCGGCCGGTGACCTGCTCGACGAGGCGGGCAACGATCTCGTCGGGGTTGCTCAGCGGCTGGACGACGACATTGGCGACCACCGGCACCACCGGTGCCTGCTTGGCGACGCCCGCCAGCGCCTCGCGCATGGCTTCGGCCGCCGGGCCCATCAGGGCAGAGTGGAAAGGTGCCGAGACCGACAGCATCAGCGCGCGCTTGGCGCCCTTTTCGGTGCAGAGCTTTGCGGCAAGCTCGACGGCCGGCTTTGCGCCGGAAATCACCAGCTGGCCGCCGCCATTGTCATTGGCAATCTGGCAGACCGAGCCCTTGGCCGCCTCGGCGCAGGCGGCTTCCACATCGGCCTGCTCCAGGCCGATGATGGCCGCCATGGCGCCCTCACCCACCGGAACCGCCGCCTGCATGGCGTTGCCGCGAATGCGCAGCAGCCGCGCCGTGTCGGCAATGGAGAACATGCCGGCGGCGGCGAGTGCGGAATATTCGCCGAGCGAGTGGCCGGCCACATAGGCGACCTTGTCCTTCAGCGAGAAGCCGCGTGCTTCCATGGCGCGCAGTGCCGCCAGCGACACGGCCATCAGCGCCGGCTGCGCATTGGCGGTCAAGGTCAGGGTTTCCTCGGGGCCTTCCCACATGATCTGCGAGAGCTTCTGGCCCAGGGCCTCGTCGACTTCCTCGAAGACCGCGCGGGCCTCGGGGAAGGCATCCGCAAGGTCCTTGCCCATGCCCACGGCCTGGCTGCCCTGCCCCGGAAAGGTGAATGCGACGGCCATAACAGGCTCCCGGAATTAGTTTCACTCGATGGCCGTGTGGCGCAAGGAAGGCCGGAAAGTCAAGGCCGCGCGCAGTATCTGCCCCGGCAAAAACGCCCCGCGAGAGGACGAAAACCGCCCCGTGTCGTGCCCGTCGCCTACCCGGCGCGAGCGAACCAGGCGCGCCGCACACGCTTAGGTCTCTGCGCTGTAATGGAGATTTGAACTCGCCAGATCCCAACGGCTGTCTAGCTTTTGTGACAATTAGATGACAGTGAGATGACACATTCTTGCATTGGGTGAGGTTTTGGAGTTGGCAAACCAGTTTGCAGCGGCACGGTCTGCCTTGGAATATGGCGAAAAGCGAAGGCTGCGCGGGCACAAGGCCGGCGCGATTCGGTTTGCCGGCACGCTGCTGTTGACCCTTCTGATCTCGGCCTTGCTGGTGTTCTGTGTCGAACTGATCGTGCGGGGATCGTTCTCGCAGACGCTCGACTTCTTCCGCCAGCCGTTCCGACCCAGCTGGACGACGGTCGGCCTGTTCGCGCTGCTGCTTATCTTGCTCGACGCCCTGCTCGGCCGCGCACATCATGCCTTGCTGCTGGTTGCGCCGCTGGCCCTGTTGCTCGCCTTCCTGGCGCACCAAAAGTCCTTCTATCTCGGCGACCCGCTTTATCCGACTGACTTTCTCTATGCCCGCCAGATCATGGAACTGATGCCGTTGCTGGCGCGAGACCGTCCGCTGATGGCGGTGGGGCTTGCCGTCGGCTGCCTTGCTGGCGCCGCGGTGCTGGGGGTGTGCTGGAAATATTGGCACCGCCGGGCGCCGGTGCTTTCATTCCATGGCCGCGCCGCGCGACTGGGGCTGGCCCTGCCGGCGCTGGTCTTCTTCGGCTCGATAATGGACTACGCGACCTTTTCCTGGGCGCGTGACCGGCTGCAGATCATCCCCATGATGTGGGACCAAAAGGAGAACTATAACAGCAACGGCTTTGCGATCGCCTTCACGCTCAACTTGCCGATGGCAAAGGTTTCGGCGCCGGCGGGCTATTCGGCGCAGGCCATCGAGGCAATCGCCAGGCCGGCAACGGCGGCGACGGTCCTTCCGAGCGAACCGGCCGATATCATCATCGTCATGAACGAGTCGTTCTGGGATCCGACCCGGCTGCCCGGCATCGTCATCAGCCCCGACCCGATTGCCACCACGCGCGCCCTGCAATCCGGGCACATCTTCTCGCCCGAATTCGGCGGCATGACCGCCAATGTCGAATTCGAGGCGCTGACCGGCTTTTCAAACGCCTTCCTCCCCTATGGCAGCATCCCCTACCAGCAATATGTGCGCCGCCCCATTCCCTCACTCGCCAGCTTCCTGCGCTCCGAAGGTTACGATACCCGCGCCTTCCATCCGTTCGCCGGCTGGTTCTGGAACCGCACCCCGGTTTACCAGGCCTTCGGCTTCGAGCATTTCATGTCGCAGGAAAACCTGCCGGCGCTGGAGAGCCGCGGACCCCTCGCTTCCGATGCTGCACTTATCGAGGAAATGATCCGCCAGGCGGATGCCGCCGAAAAGCCGTTCTTCTTCTTCTCCGTGACGCTGCAGAACCACGGCCCCTATGCAGCCAACCGATATGCGGACCCGAGCCACACCGTCTCTGGCGACGTGAGCAAGAAGAGCCTGGACAGCATTCTGAGCTTTACCGAAGGCGCCGCCGACGGCGACCGGGCCTTGGCCCGGCTGCTCGAATGGGCCGGCAAGCGGGAACGACACACCATCGTCGCCATGTTCGGCGACCATCTGCCGCCGCTCGGGCCGGTCTATGTCGAGACCGGCTTCATGCAAGGCAATGTCGCCAAGCGCCTGGCGCCTTTGGAAGAAATGACCGCCCAGCACGAGACGCCGCTGGTGGTATGGTCCAACCGCACCGGCCCGGCGAAAGACCTTGGCTCGATCAGCCCGGCCTTCCTGCCGCTGCACGTGCTGGAGACAGCCGGTATCGGCCATCCCTTCTACACCGGCTTTCTGGGCGAGATACGAAAGCAGTTCGGCGTGATCGACCGCAACATGCTGGTAAGCGCCGATGGCGATGCGACGCCCGAATGGTCGCGCGCCAAGTCCATCGCGCCGGAAATCCGGAATTTCCGGCTGCTGCAGTACGACATGATCTTCGGCAGCCGCTACGCCGCCGAGCGCCTTTTCCCGGAAGTGGCCTCGGAGGCACCAGGCTCAACCTGAGCCTGGCGGGCCCTGCCGGGGTCGGAGACGAGCGGCGGCGTCAGTTGGTGACGTAAAGCTGCGAGATCGCAAACGCGATGTTCTGGAATGCGGCCTTCAGTTGCGCCTGGTCCTTGGTCGGATAGTAATCCGAGGGCGCCGAGGCACAATTGCTGTAGAGTTCGCGATTAGCGGCGGTATCTGCACCGAGAACGACGGTAAACACCCTGACGCCTTGCGCCTTCAACGTCGTGCACACCGTCTGCGTCATGGTGTTGACGTTCTTCAGCGCCTGGGTTCGGTCGGTCGACCCCATGCGGCCCTGGTCGAGATAGTTGTAGGAGCCGTAGTCGGACTTGTTGATCGGTGCAGTTTTCTGGCCGAACACGTTGTTTTCGCCATCGGTAAAAACAACGACCGCCTTCGAGGTACCATCGGAGTTGAAGTCATCGCCCTGCGCGTAGGGTTCGCCGGGAGAAAGAACACGATATCCCCAGACCAGTCCCTCCGACACATTGGTGCCCGAGCCGTTCCAATAGGTCATCTTGCTGACCTCTGCCTTCAGCCTGTCCAGGTCGGATGTCAGCGGCATGATCGGGGTCGGGCACGCATAGTTCGGACCACTGGTGAGCGGAGCGACCTCGTTGATGATGGCGGTGCTCTTATTGGTCAGCGTGTATTTCGACAGATTCATTTGGATGGACCTGTGCTTTTCAGCGTCCGTCTTGCCCGTGCCTGAAACAAGATCCTTCAGATATGAGTTGTTATAATTGGAGCCGTCCTCGTTTCGCGCCTTGTAAGGATCGCCGCGCTCGTCGGGCGCGAAGTATGGAACAAACAGGGTTGCCGGCTTCAGTTGGTCCGGAGCGGTGTCGTCCAAACCGGGCGACGCCGAGAGATCGATCGTGTTGTTGGATTTGAACTTGACGGTTCTCGCCTCGACACAACCCTTCCACTTCACACCAAGATCATCGAACAGTTTGGCGTGACCGACGCGGTAGCTAACGTTGTTGCTCGTGATGAAGTCGAAATTCCGGCCATTGAGGCCCGGATCGTTCGTGGGAAATGTCTTCCTCATGTCGACCCAGGAAGTCTTGAAGCCTTCGCCGTTTATGTTCACCGCCGTCACGAAAGGCACCAGCGCGGCCCTGATCTCACGTTCAGGTTGCTCTTTTTTGGCATCCTGAAGCGTGGTGATGAGACTTGTCGCTCCCTCGCGCAGCGCCTTCATGTTGCTGTCGCCCATCGAGCCGGTGTTGTCGAGCACAAGCGCGACTTCCAGCTTCGCCGTCGACTGATACGCGCTCGACGCGACCGCGACCTGGGCGCTTTGGCCGAAGATGAAGCCCAGGTTCAGCGCGACGGTTGCATGCGCGGTGGCTGAGGTCTTTATGTAGTTTGTTCCCTGCTCGACAGTGAGATACGCGACGGGGCTAAGGAGTTCCCGACCGTTGGCGATATTTGCCTTGAAAAACCCCTGAAATGCGTCGTCTCGCGAAATTGATGCATCGGCCAGCCGGGACGCAGCAAGAACCGCGGAGTCGAGCGCATTCTGGAGCTTCGACCTCGCCGTCATGAGGTTAGAAATGTCCAGCGCCAGTCCGACACCGGCCAGCACGGCAGGCAAAGCTATCGCGAACATCATCGCGAAGTTGCCACTCCTCGATTTCCAGAAGCGACTGACGAGCATCGTTACCCCCTGAATGCGTAGCAGACAGTCTTTCCTGCGCGGACAAAGTGAAGACGAGGTTGATCCGACGTGATTCGGTTGGCCCGATCGCAAGCGTGGTTAAAAATGCATTCGCGGCACCCGATGGCTGCGGCAACCTTGCTTTCTCGCCCCAATGCTGTATAGACCCGCGCAATCTGCCGGTCCCAGCTGGGGGCTGAACGGAGGGCCGGACGCTCTTTTCGAGGAGCTTTCCGTGTGAAGCAAGAAGTGCTTCCGCCTCCCGTGTCTCCGCTCTCGACCGTCTCGTCATGCTCCTTTCTTCTCCTGAATCGGCTGCGCCGTGGAGGGATCAAGAGAAGTTGCAGAGGCTTAGCCGCCGGAACCGGGCAGAGAAACGAAGAAAGGCAAAGAACAATGGCTCTGTACGAACATGTGTTTCTTGCCCGCCAGGACCTTTCGCAGCAGCAGGTCGACGCGCTCGTGGAGCACTACAAGGGCGTCATCACCTCGCACGGCGGATCGGTCGGTCGGGTCGAGAACTGGGGACTGAAATCCCTCACCTACCGCGTCAAGAAGAACCGCAAGGCCTACTACACCCTGATGGACCTCACCTGCCCGCCGGTGGCTCTGGCCGAGATGGAGCGTCAGATGGGTCTGTCCGAGGACATCCTGCGCTTCATGACCGTCAAGGTCGAGGCGCACGAGGAAGGCGTTTCGGCAATGATGCAGAAGCGCGAAGAGCGCTCGGAGCGTGGCGACCGTGGCTTCGGCGACCGTCCGGGCCGCTCGGGCGACCGTGACCGTGACCGTGGCCCGCGCCGTCCGCGCGAAGCTGCTGAAGGAGGTGCAGAATAATGGTCGACATCAACCAGATCCCGACCCGGCGTCCGTTCCATCGCCGCCGCAAGACCTGCCCGTTCTCCGGCGCCAACGCCCCGAAGATCGACTACAAGGACGTGCGCCTGCTGCAGCGCTACATTTCCGAGCGCGGCAAGATCGTGCCGTCGCGCATCACCGCCGTCAGCCAGAAGAAGCAGCGTGAGCTCGCCAAGGCGATCAAGCGCGCCCGCTTCCTCGGCCTGCTGCCCTACGTGGTGAAGTAAGACCGGGCGTGGCCCCGAAAAGTTGCAGACTTTTCGGATAAGGACTACGCCGAACAAACACCGGAAAGGGCGGCCCGCCGCCCTTTCCCTCTTTCCGCGACGGGCGCGGTGAGAGACAATAAGATCCCGAGTTGAGGCCGGACTTCGCGAAGGCTTCTAACTGCCGGACAGGCAGGACAGCGACCTTAGGCGCCAAGCGCCAGCCTGCTTCCTGACCCGTCTCGAACAAATCACGCCGCTCGCGGCACAGACAAAGGACAGGAACGATGGAAGTCATCCTTCTCGAACGTATTTCCCGCCTCGGCCAGATGGGCGACACCGTCAAGGTCAAGGACGGCTTTGCCCGCAACTTCCTGCTGCCGCAGGGCAAGGCGCTGCGCGCCAATGAAGCCAACAAGAAGAAGTTCGAAGGCCAGCGCGCCCAGCTCGAGGCCCGCAACCTGGAGCGCAAGTCGGAAGCCCAGCAGATCGCCGACAAGCTCGACGGCATGAGCTTCGTGGTCGTGCGCTCGGCTGGCGAAACCGGCCAGCTCTACGGTTCGGTTTCGACCCGCGACATCGCCGACATCGTGACCGCCGAGGGCTTCTCGGTCAACCGCACGCAGATCGAACTCAACCACCCGATCAAGACCATCGGCCTCACCAATGTGGCGATCGCGCTGCATCCGGAAGTCGAAGTCACCATCACGCTGAACATCGCCCGCACGGCCGACGAGGCCGAGCGCCAGGCTGCCGGCGAGAAGCTGGATTCGGCCGAAGCGATCTATGGCGAGGACATCAACGAGAACGCCCGCCCGGACAACTTCTTCGACCCGAATGAGGAAGAAGAAGAACAGGAATAGTCTCGACGGTTCAGAACTAATCTGGACCAAAGCCCGGGCCCCAAGCCCGGGCTTTTTTTGTACAAACTGGAACTATTGCACCTGCGGCGCTTTGAAGCACAATAGGCGCCGACCTTTTTCGTGAATGCGGGTGCTGTGCGATGAATATTTTGCTGCAGCGCATCATCGAACGCTTGGTGCGCATCGGGAATCTGACTGTCACGGGGGCGAACGGCGCGTCCCGAAGATTTGGGGACGGCAGTGGGCAACATGTCCACTTGGTGCTGCACACGCGCAAGGCAGAGCTCGCGATCGGCCTGGACCCGATGCTGGCCCTGCCCGAGGCATTCATGGACGGCGACCTCGACGTCATCGAAGGCGACGTTCTAGGCTTTTTGCACATCGCCTATCAGAACATGGGACCGAGCGGCGTCGAGGCGGCCTGGACCAGGGCCGTGGAAGGGCTTCGCCATGCCTTCCGGCGGATGCAGCAACTGAACACCACCGGCCGGTCGCGGCGCAACGTGCAGCGCCACTACGATCTCTCCGGCGAGATGTACAAGCTCTTCCTCGATGCGGACATGCAGTATTCCTGCGCCTTTTTCGAGCGGCCAGACATGACGCTCGAGGAAGCGCAGCTTGCCAAGAAGCGGCATCTTGCCGCCAAGCTGTGCATGAAGCCGGGCCTCAGCGTGCTCGACATCGGCTGTGGCTGGGGCGGCCTCGGGCTTTACATGGCGCGCAATTTCGAAGCCGACGTGCTGGGGGTGACATTGTCCACCGAACAGCACGCGGTCGCAACCGAGCGCGCGCACGCCGAGGGGCTGCAGAACCACGCCCATTTCGAGTTGCGCGACTATCGCCACCTCACCGAGCGCTTCGACCGCATCGTCTCGGTTGGCATGTTCGAGCATGTCGGCGTCAACCATTACCGCACCTTCTTCGAGAAGTGCGCCACGCTGCTGAAGCCCGACGGGGTGATGGTGCTGCATTCGATCGGCCGCAGCGGCCCGCCCTGTGCCACCAACGCCTTCATCCGCAAATACATCTTCCCTGGCGGCTACATCCCGGCACTTTCGGAAATTCTGCCGATCATCGAGAAGTCGGGCTTGATGGTCTCCGACGTCGAAATCCTGCGGCTGCACTACGCCGAGACGCTGAAGAACTGGCGCGAGCGCTTCATGGCCAATCGCGAGCGCGCCAGGGAAATCTACGACGAGCGCTTCTGCCGCATGTGGGAGTTCTACCTTGCAGGCTCCGAGGCCTCGTTCCGCTGGCAGGACATGATGGTGTTCCAGATCCAGTTCACGCGCCGCAACGACATCGTGCCCCTGACGCGCGACTATATCGGCAAGTGCGAGAAGGCTTTGGCCATGCGAGACGGCCCGGCCGCGCCCCAGCCCGAAAAGGCTGGCAAGCGGCCGAAGCGACGCATTTCCGAGGCTGGCGAGTAGCTGCCTCCTTGCCTTCCGGCAATTTTACCTTGAAGAATTCAGCAACAGCCGGAGGGCAATAATTGAGCATTCCCATTTTCGTCGCGGCCGCTCTTTGCGAGATCGGCGGCTGCTTTTCCTTCTGGGCGTGGTTGCGGCTGGGGAAGTCTGCCCTGTGGCTCGTGCCGGGCGTTGCGCTGCTGATGGCGTTTGCCTGGCTGTTGACCCTGGTTGATTCTTCCGCGGCGGGCCGCGCCTACGCCACCTATGGCGGCATCTACATTGCCGCCTCGCTCGGCTGGCTGTGGGTTGCCGAGGGGGTGCGGCCGGACCGCTGGGACATTGTGGGCGCCGCGGTCTGCATTGCCGGCGCCTGCATCATCCTGCTGGCGCCGCGCGCGGCCTAGGCCCTCACCCCTTCAGCGGAATCCAGATTTCGAGCCCGCCATTGCCGGTCCGGCCATCGAATTCCGGGCCGTAGCGCTCGAAATTCGGTGCATCAGCTGCCTCATACTTCGAGTTCGGCAGCCAGTCGCGCCAGATGGCATGAACCGTGCTGCGGATGGTGGATATATGCTCGCGGTGGACAAACACCGCATATTTCTGCGGCGCCAGCCGCACGCAGCTGAACTCCTTCGGCATTTCCGAAAAATCGACGACCTCGACACCGCTGACATATTCGAAACTGGTGTCGTCGAAGTTGCAGCAGATCCCATACCATGCATTCGGCACTGCGCCCGGAATGCTGCCCTGATAGGCATCGAAGCGCTGCCACAGCGCGGGAATCGTATTGTTGGGGGAATCATAAGCATAGCGCTCGCCCAGTCCGGCGATGAGCATCGCATTGCCGTCGACGAAGCGGGGCGTTTCCAGTTTTACGGTCGGTGTGTCGTCCATGACGATCGGCTCCACGAGTTGGAGATTGTCGAGAGGGCGCTGCGCGCGCACGGCTTCGGGCGTCAGCCCGAACTGCTCGCGAAACGCCCGCGTAAAAGCCTCATGGGAGCCGTAGCCGGCATCCAGTGCCACCGACAGGATATCAGGGGCGCCGTTTGCGAGGCAGCGCGCCGCCACGCTGAGCCGGCGTCCGCGCACATAACGCGTGATCGATCGGCCGGTGGCAGCCGCAAACGCCCTCGACATATGGAAACGCGAAACACCACCAACCCTGGCGATATCGTCCAGGCTGATCTCGTCCGCGAAATAGCTTTCGACGAACCACAGGGCTTTAGATACCGGATCCATGTTGCTCCCAATCAGGCAATGACCTGATATGCCAGCCTTTCGGGTCGCCGGTTTGATCGTGTTTGCTGTGCTGTGCAACCTTGTGGAAGAACATAGGAAAGCGCCAAGGCACCATTCAAGTTTCCTGTTTTGTTCTCGCAACATCGGCTAATCTCTGCACACGATTCGCGTCAACCAGGATTCGCTTAGCCGGCCAAGCTGCCTGTGGATGGCTCGGGATGGCTGTGAATAATGGGCACCAAGAGGCGATTGTTCACAAGTGGGCGCCTGTGTCTGGTACCGCAGGATACAGGGCAAGGTCGGGGACAAGATGGCAGAAGCGGCACGCAAGTTCGAGGTAGCGGAAACACCGCTCTATCGCGAGGCACCCAACAATATCGAGGCCGAGCAGGCGCTTCTGGGCGCCATCCTCGTCAACAACGACGCCTTCTACCGCGTCTCCGATTTCCTCAAGCCCGCTCATTTCTACGAGCCGCTGCACCGCAAGATCTTCGAGGTGGCAAGCGAGCTCATCCGCATGGGCAAGATGGCCAATCCGGTCACGCTCAAGACCTTCCTGCCTTCGGACGAGAAGGTCGGCGACATGACTGTCGCCCACTACCTTGCCCGCCTCGCGGCAGAGGCCGTCACCGTCATCAACGCCGCCGACTACGGCCGCGCCATCTACGACCTTGCCACGCGCCGGGCGCTCATCACGGTGGGCGAGGACATGGTCAACATCGCTTTCGACGCGCCGGTGGACGTGTCGCCGCAGCAGCAGATCGAGGATGCCGAGCGCCGCCTGTTCGAGCTGGCCGAAACCGGACGCTATGACGGCGGCTTCGAAAGCTTCAACGATGCGGTCAAGACCGCGGTGGACATGGCCAACGCCGCCTATATGCGCGACGGCCACCTCTCCGGCATTTCCACCGGCTTGCGCGACGTCGACCGCAAGCTCGGCGGCCTGCAGCCCTCCGACCTGATCATCCTTGCCGGTCGTCCGGCCATGGGCAAGACCTCGCTGGTCACCAACATCGCCTTCAACATCGCCCACGCCTATGAGCCGGAGCAGCAGGCCGACGGGTCCTTCAAGGCCGCCAATGGAGGGGTGGTCGGCTTCTTCTCGCTCGAAATGTCGGCCGAGCAGCTGGCAACCCGTATCATCTCCGAGCAGACCGAAATCTCGTCGTCGAAGATCCGCCGCGGCGAAATCACCGAGACAGATTTCGAAAAGCTGGTCGCCTGCTCGCAGACCCTGCAGAAGATCCCGCTCTTCATCGATGCGACCGGCGGTATCTCGATTGCCCAGCTTGCCGCGCGTGCGCGCCGCCTGAAGCGCCAGCGCGGGCTGGAAGTCATCGTCATCGACTACGTGCAGCTCATGCAGGGCTCGAGCGCCAAGTCTTCGCAAAACCGCGTGCAGGAAATCACCGAGATCACTACGGGCCTCAAGGCGCTGGCCAAGGAACTCCACGTTCCGATCATCGCGCTGTCACAGCTCTCCCGTCAGGTCGAAAACCGCGACGACAAGCGGCCGCAGCTCTCCGACCTTCGCGAATCGGGCTCCATCGAGCAGGACGCGGACGTGGTGCTCTTCGTCTATCGCGACGAATACTACCTGCAGAACAAGCAGCCCGAGGAAGGCACGGCCGAGTACGAGGAGTGGCGGCTGAAGTTCGAGAAGGTGAAGGGCAAGGCCGAACTCATCATCGCCAAGCAGCGCCACGGCCCCACCGGCACGGTCGACCTCGCATTCGAGGGCCAGTTCACCCGCTTCTCGGACCTGGCGGAAGAGCATCACCTGCCGGAGCGGTACGAGTAGAATTGACAACCGGGGTGCCTCCCAGGGCACCCTTTAAAAAATCCATATTTTATGCAATATATGTAAAATCTGTATTGTATGGATGGTCGACTACGATGATCAAGGTTAGTGCCGCCGAGTTCCAGCGCAACATAGGACGGTATCAGGATTTGGCGCTCACCCAGCCGGTTGCAGTCACACGGAACGGGCGCGAGCGCACGGTCATGATCTCGACTGAAGAATATAAGCGCCTGAAGCGTCGCGACCGCGAGGTGCTCAGTCTTGAAGATTTTACGGAGGCTGACCTTGCGGCGATCGAAGCTTCGGAGCCGCCCGCAGAGGCAGAGTCCTTCAATCACGAAACTGATCGCTGAGCGTGGCGAGCCTGCCGAAGCCCGTTCCAGGTCTGGTGATCAGATATAGCTATTTATGGGTGGCCGAGCATCGCGCCGGACAGGAAGAAGGGCGCAAGGATCGACCTTGCGCAATTGTATTGACCGCAACCGATGAGGCTGAAGGCACCACTGTGACTGTCCTTCCCATCACACATAGTCCGCCTTCCAGCGCCTCCTTGGCGATCGAAATCCCTGCCGCAACCAAGAACCGCCTGGGCTTGGATGGCGCACGGTCGTGGATCCTGCTTACGGAAGCCAACAGGTTCATTTGGCCGGGTCCGGATTTGCGCCCGTCAAGAGCTGGCGATGCAACAAGCGTCGCTTATGGGCTGCTGCCAGCCGCATTTTTTCGCGACGTTCGAAGTGCTTTCGCCCGGGCGGCAAGAGATCGGCGCGCCTTGTTGGTTTCGAGAACACAGTAATGGCTAAAACCCGCGTCCAGTTCATCTGCCAGAACTGCGGCACGGCGCATACGCGCTGGGCTGGCAAATGCGACGCCTGCGGCGAGTGGAACACTCTGGTAGAGGAAGGTACCAACAGCGGTATCGGCGGCGGCCCGGCTTCGACCCGCAGCGCACGCAAGGGGCGGCCGGTCACCCTCACCTCGCTGTCGGGCGACATCGAGGATGCGCCGCGCATCGCCTCCGGCATCGGCGAGCTCGACCGCGCCACCGGCGGCGGCTTCGTGCGTGGCTCCGCACTTCTCGTGGGCGGCGACCCCGGCATCGGCAAGTCCACCCTGCTCACGCAGGCCGCTGCGGCGCTCGCCGGGCGCGGCCACCGCATTGTCTATGTCTCAGGCGAAGAGGCCGTCGCGCAGATCCGCCTGCGCGCACAGCGCCTCGGCGTCGCCGGCTCGGCGGTCGAGCTTGCCGCCGAAACCAACGTGGAAGACATTCTGGCTACCATCGGCGAAGGCAAGCGGCCCGACCTCGTCATCATCGATTCGGTCCAGACGTTGTGGACCGACCTTGCCGATTCCGCGCCCGGCACCGTCACCCAGGTGCGGTCTTCGGCGCAGGCGATGATCCGCTATGCCAAGTCCACCGGAGCGGCCGTGGTGCTGGTCGGCCACGTCACCAAGGAAGGCCAGATCGCCGGCCCGCGCGTGGTCGAGCACATGGTTGACGCGGTGCTCTATTTCGAAGGCGAAGGCGGCCACCACTATCGCATCCTGCGTACGGTGAAGAACCGTTTTGGCCCCACCGACGAGATCGGCGTGTTCGAAATGTCGGACAAGGGCCTGCGCGAGGTCGCCAACCCCTCCGAGCTTTTCCTGGGCGAACGCCACGCCAAGTCGCCGGGCGCGGCCGTCTTTGCCGGCATGGAAGGCACGCGCCCGGTTCTGGTCGAAATCCAGGCGCTCGTGGCCCCCTCCACTCTCGGCACTCCGCGCCGCGCCGTGGTGGGTTGGGACAGCCCGCGCCTTGCGATGGTGCTGGCGGTGCTCGAGGCGCATTGCGGCGTGCGTTTCGGCCAGCACGACGTCTACTTGAACGTCGCCGGCGGCTACCGCATTTCCGAGCCGGCGGCGGACCTCGCGGTGGCGGCGGCCCTGGTTTCCTCGCTCACCGGACTTGCCCTCCCGGCTGATTGCGTCTATTTCGGCGAAATCAGTCTTTCGGGCGCGATAAGGCCGGTTGCGCATGCGCAGCAGCGCCTCAAAGAAGCCGAAAAGCTGGGTTTTGGACAGGCCGTCCTGCCGAAGGGCAGCGAGGAAATGTCCGGAGGGATCGGGG
>JAEWHN010000090.1 GCA_023387775.1 Pseudomonadota bacterium
TGCTGGCGGTCCGCATCACGTCACCGGGGCCGGGCATCTTTTCGCAACGCCGGGTTGGGCGGAACGGCGAGATTTTCTACTGCCACAAGCTCCGGACGATGCATGTGGAGACGCCCGAGGTGCCCTCGCATGAAGGCTCCGTCAGCTTCGTCACGCCGCTGGGGCATTTCCTGCGCCGAAGCAAGCTGGACGAACTGCCCCAGCTCTACAACGTGCTGCGCGGCGAGATGAGCTTCGTCGGGCCCCGGCCCTGCCTGCCAACGCAGACCGAGCTTGTTCGGGAACGCGACAAATACGGGCTTCTCGCGCTACGACCCGGCATAACCGGCCTTGCGCAGATCCACGGCATCGACATGTCGGACCCGAAGCGCCTGGCCACGGTCGACGCCGAATACGTAAAGACCGCCTCGCTCGCGGTGGACCTGCGCATTTTGTGGGCCACGGTTTTCCGCGGCGCTGGCCGAGGCGACAGGCTGCGCGGCTAGACGCCCCGTTCCAGAAGATAACGCGCAGCAGAGGCACATATGGCTTCCCGGGCCGTGAGCGGAGGCGTCCACCGGAACGCCGCGCGGAAGCGGCTGGAATCCACCTCCAGGTCGCCCAGAAGACTGCGCGCGACATGGCCTTGTCCCGCCGCACCCAACAGCGCCCGCAAGCCGCTCTCGGGAAAGGCCAATAGTCGAGGCGGGCGCTTCATGCCTTGCCGGAGCCAGCCGATCAACTCAGCCAGGCTGACGGACTCGGAATCCGCCACCGCATAGACACCGCCGCTTTCCTGTCCAAGGAGCGGAGCGTTCACCACCGTTGCAATGGCATCGGCGAGGTTGTCGACGGCAATCAGGCTTCTGCGGTTGCGAACCGCCGCAAAGGGCAATGGCAGCCCGGAAGCTGCCAGCCGCTGCAGCAGGGCCCAGTTGCCCTTGGCGTTCCAGCCGTAAACCAGCGGCGCCCGGATCGAGACGCCGACGCGACCTTGCCGCGAAAAGCCTGCCACGTGGGATTCGGCAGCCAGCTTGGAAAGGCCATAAGGGCTGCCCGGTCCGCGCAGAGGGGTATCGCCGGCCACCGGCGCGCCGCTCAAATTGTCAGCCGCCGCGACGCTGGACAAGTGGACGAACAGCTTCACCCCGGCTTCGAAAGCCTGTTCGGTGAGACGGGCGGTGCCGAGGTTGTTGACCTTGTCGAAAACGCCCGGTGTGATGCCCCGCCCCGGCACTTGCGCCGCCAGGTGGATTACCGCATCGCAGCCGCGCAAGGCGCTTCTCCAATCGGTATGCGGGCCAAGGCCGCCGACGACGATCGTCTCAGGCCGGCCGACGGCATTCGCGATCGGCGACCGTGTCGCAACGGCGATATCGTGCCCGTCCATGGCCAGCCTGCTCAGCAGGTGACTGCCGACGAAGCCGCCAGAACCTGTGACCAGGATCCTGGTCAAGACAGTTCCGCCTCGGCTGGCCCGGCATGCACCGGTGTCGCGCTTTCAAGGTCCGGGCGAAAGCGCCTGCCGTTGAATACCCGGTGAATTAACGAAGGCATTTCTGTGGCCCTATCGCCAATTTGGGCGCCTTTGTGTTATTGGGAGGTCCAAGGCTTTATATTCAAGGCCTTAATGAGGCGTCAAACGCTTCGGGGACACAAATTGGCATGATTTCGCTTTTCGGCGCGCGCAGAATCAATCTCTGGCGGCTCGGAAGTATCGCGCTTGACCTGGCAATCGCCGCAGGCGCGTTCTTTTCCGCCTACCTGTGCGCGTATGGGCACATCCGTCTGGCGCATGTGCCCGGCATGTGGGAAAAGACGGCCTCGTTCACTGCTATCTGCGCTGCCTGCTTCTTCATTTTCAATGTGCAGAAGGGCTCCTGGCGCTACGTGTCGCTTTCGGAACTGGGCGCCCTGACCAAGGCGACGGTGGTCGCAGTCGGCGTCTACACGATGGGTGCTTTCCTGCTGTCGCGCGGCGTAAATATGCCGCGCAGCGTTCCCGTGCTGTCAGCCCTTTTCCTGATAGCCGGCATGTCCGCCACGCGAGTCGTTTATCGGCTGGCGATGGAGGGCAACTGGAAGGCGGGCTTCTTCGGATCGAACTGGGCCAACAGGAACCGCAAGGTCGTGCTTCTCGGGCTGTCGAACAGCGCCGAGAGTTTCATCCGCAGCACCCGGCGCAGCAGCACCAGCAACCTGTCGGTGCTCGCGATCTTCGATGACGACCCGCGCAACCGCTCGCGCATGGTGCACGGCGTAAAGGTCGTGGGGACGCTGGCCGACATGGAAAGCCATGTCGGACGCCTCGAACGCGGCGGCTTGAAGATTTCGGAACTGGTCGTCACGGAGCAGCAGCCGAGCCGGCAGCGACTGAACGAGATTCTCGAAGTGGCCACAGGCTCGGGCCTGAAGGTGACCCGTATTCCCGACATGACGGCGACGCTGTCTGTCACCAGCAGCCTTCTGGCCGAACCCAAGCCCATCGAGCTGGAGGACCTGCTTGGACGCCCCGAGGTGGCGCCCGACATGGAAAGCATAGCCCACCTGATCAACGGGCGCGTGGTGCTGGTTACCGGTGCTGGCGGCTCGATCGGCTCGGAACTCTGCCGGCAGATTGCCACCTCCAATCCGGGGCTGCTGATCATCACCGACAGTTCGGAGTTCCATCTCTACACGATCGACAATCAGCTGCGCGAAGCCTACCCGAAACTGCCGATCGTCACCCGGTTCGTAAATGTGCGCGACGCAACCCGCGTCAACGACGTTTTCCGCATCTACCGGCCGGATGTCGTGTTTCATGCGGCGGCGCTCAAGCATGTTCCGCTGGTAGAAGACAACCCGATCGAAGGCATCAAGACGAACATTCTCGGCACCCGCAACGTGGCCGACGCAGCGCTGGCCAACGATGCCAAAGCCTTCATCATGATCTCCACCGACAAGGCGGTGAACCCGACGAGCGTGATGGGGGCGACGAAACGCGCCGCGGAAGCCTATTGCCAGGCCCTGGACGTGAGTTCGGCGACCACCCGTTTCAAGACCGTGCGGTTCGGCAACGTGTTGGGTTCGAACGGCTCTGTCGTGCCCCGCTTCCAGGAACAGATCGCAGCCGGTGGCCCGGTGACGGTTACGCATCCGAACATTGTGCGCTTCTTCATGACCATTCCCGAGGCAGTGCGCCTGGTCCTGCATGCGTCTGCGCACGCGCTGCGGCATCAAGGCGAGCGCGGCAGGATCATGGTGCTGGACATGGGCAAGCCCGTCCGCATCGTGGAGCTGGCGGAACGCATGATCCGGCTTGCGGGCTTCCGGCCGCATGCCGACATCGAAATCTCCTTCGTAGGGCTTCGCCCCGGAGAAAAGCTCTACGAGGAACTGTTCGATCCTTCGGAAGTGCGGGACGCCAAGACCGACGAAGGCTATGTGATCGCCTCCCCGCGCGTGATCGACAAGACGCTGCTGCACCGCACATTTGCCAGTCTGGAAGCTGCGGTGGCACGTGAGGATGCCGACAGGGTCATCGAACTGCTGTCGCATCTGGTGCCCGAGTACCGGGCAGCCAGGAACAGTTCGGCCGCGATGCTCGAGGCGGATGCCTCCGAGTTGAACTGACCGCACCTTTACAAGCAAGGTGCGGCGGCGCCACTCGCTTCAGGCGGTGCGGAAATGCTTGGAGAGTTTCAGGCCCTGGGCCTGATAGTTCGATCCGAGGTCCGTGCCGTAGAGCGCGTTCGGGCGAGACAGCATGTGCTCGTAAACGAGACGGCCGACGATCTGGCCGTGCTCGAGAATGAAGGGCACCTCGTGGCTGCGCACTTCCAGCACGGCGCGGCTGCCGGTGCCGCCGGCGGCGGAATGGCCGAAGCCGGGATCGAAGAAGCCGGCATAGTGGACGCGAAATTCGCCGACCAGCGGGTCGAAAGGCGTCATCTCGGCCGCATGGCCGGGCGGCACATGCACCGCCTCGCGGCTGACGAGGATGTAGAACTCGTCGGGATCGAGCACCAGCTCGCCCGCGCCGCGCCGATACAGCGGCTCCCAGAAATCGTGCAGGTCCTGTGCCGCGCGCTTGTCGACGTCGATCAGCCCGGTGTGATGCTTGGCGCGATAGCCGATCAGGCCGTCCTTGTCGCCCTGCAGGTCGATGGACAGCGCGATGCCGCCGCCGGAAATGTTGGGCGTCTCGGAGGCGACCAGCGTTTCGGCTCGGTGCAATTCGTGAAGCTCGGCCTCGGTCAGCAGCGCGTTGCCGATACGGAAGCGTATCTGCGACAGGCGCGAGCCGGTGCGCGCGATGATCGGGAAGGTGCGCGGGCTGACTTCCAGATAGAGCGGCCCGGAGTAGCCGGCCGCGATCTTGTCGAACTCCTGGCCGTTGTCGGTCATGACGCGGGTGAAGATGTCAAGCCGACCGGTCGAGCTCTTCGGATTGGCCGAGGCTGAAATCTCCGGAGGCAGCGTGAGGCTTTCAAGCAAGGGCACGATGTAGACGCAGCCCGTTTCCAGCACCGCGCCCTGCGTCAGGTCGATCTCGTGCAGCTTGATCCGGTCAAGCTTCTCGGCAACCTTGTGGCCGGGGCCCGGCAGGAAGCTCGCGCGCACACGGTAGGCCTTTTCGCCCAGACGCAGGTCGAGGCTCGCCGGCTGGATCTGGTCGGCGTCGAGCGGGCGTGCGGAAACCAGTGCTCCCGACTGGAAGAGTGCCGAGATCTCCTGATCCGGAAGAATGCCTGCCTTCGCCAATGCCTGCTCCGCTGAAATTATCGAAGGACGTTTAATGATGTAGATCATTGACGCAAGCCGGCACGAGGTCTAAATGGGCTTTATCCCCGTGGTGATTTGCCGGTCGGCTTGCAGCCACGTTAAACAAGTCGCTAAAGGGCCGCTCGTGCACCGGCATGCGACTCCTCGCGGCCGGTTTTTTTGTGTTTGGATCAAGGCTATGACAAAAAACAAGCGCGACTGGAAGCCTGCAACCCAACTCGTCCATTCTGGAGTGCTGCGCTCCGAGTTCGGCGAAACCGCCGAGGCGATATTCCTGACCCAGGGCTATGTCTACGACACCGCCGAGGCGGCGGAGGCGCGCTTCAAGGGCGAGGCGCCGGGCTTCATCTATTCGCGCTACGCCAACCCGACCGTCGACATGTTCGAAAAGCGCATGTGCGCGCTGGAAGGCGCCGAAGACGCCCGCGCGCTGGCGTCTGGCATGGCGGCGGTGACGGCCGCGATCCTGTGCAGCCTCAAGGCCGGCGACCACATCGTGGCGGCACGCGCGCTGTTCGGCTCCTGCCGCTGGGTGGTGGAGACGCTGGCGCCCCGCTACAGTATCGAGGCGACGCTGGTGGACGGTCGCGACATCGCCAACTGGGAAAAGGCGGTGCGCCCCAACACCAAGGTGTTCTTCCTCGAAAGCCCGACCAACCCGACGCTGGAGGTGGTGGACATCGCCGCCGTGGCAGCACTGGCCAATTCGATCGGCGCCCGCCTCATCGTCGACAACGTGTTCGCCACGCCGCTGATGCAGAAGCCGCTGGAGCTCGGCGCGCATATCGTCGTCTATTCGGCCACCAAGCATATCGACGGCCAGGGCCGCTGCCTGGGCGGCGTCATCCTGTCCGACAAGCAGTGGATCGACGAGAACCTGCAGGACTATTTCCGCCACACCGGCCCGAGCCTGTCGCCGTTCAACGCCTGGACGCTGCTGAAGGGGCTGGAGACGCTGCCACTGCGCGTGCGCCAGCAGACGGAAAGCGCGGCCAAGATCGCCGATTTCCTGGCCGCGCGGCCGGAGGTGGCGCGCGTGATCTATCCGGGCCGGGCCGACCACCCGCAGGCCGACATCATCAAAAAGCAGATGTCGGGCGGCTCCACCCTGATCTGCTTCGATCTCAAGGGCGGCAAGAAGTCGGCCTTCGCCTTCGAGAACGCGCTCGACATCGTGCTGATCTCCAACAATCTCGGCGACTCCAAGAGCCTGATCACCCATCCGGCCACCACCACCCACAAGAACCTGACCGACGAGGCGCGCGCCGAACTCGGCATCGGCGACGGCACGCTTCGCCTGTCGCTGGGGCTGGAGGATATCGACGACCTTCTGAAGGACATCGACGGCGCGCTGAAGGCGGCGGCGTAGGGGCGCCGACTTCCTCCTCCCCCTGAGGGTGCCGAGCGAAGCGAGGCGGGAGGGGTCCTTGCGGCAGCACGAGACCCCTTGGACCTTCATGCACGTAGTGGCGTGCGACAGGCTCTTTCTGCACCGCTGCGGCAGCTTTGGTCGACCGGCATGGATCCCCGGAACCTTCGCACGTCGCTATCGCTCGTGCTCCGGCCCGAGGATGACGGAGGTGGGGCGGGCCGACGCCAATCACGAACGCCCCATCGCTCCGCTATCACACCTGTTCGAGCGAGATGATTATGGGATAGCCTGCGTGAACTCGCCGACGTCGGAGGCACGCCGAAAGCGACGTTGACGGTTTGCTGGATACTTTCAATTCAATCCGTCGTCCTCGGGCCGGAGCACGAGCGATAGCGACGTGCGGAGGTTCCGGGGACTCAGGCCTCGGACTCTCAACCGGCAGTCCATAACGGGCCGCCCGCGGCCTACCCGCCACTCACCAATGCAAGGATGAGCTGGTGGACATTGCCGCCGTCGCTGAGTTCGACGCGGTCGAAATCGCGGCTGCGCTGGCGCTGCGCCAGCGAGATTTCCGCCAGGCGCTTCGTCAGCTCTTCGCGGACCTTGCTGCAACTGGCGTCGTCTGGAACGGAAAAGCCGATGCTCAGCTGCTCGATTTCCCTGACCATGTCCTTGATGTGGTCGCCGTGCACCCGCTCATGCGCCTCGACCCCGGAATAGAACGCATCCCAGTTCGTCCGGACGGCCGGCGGCAGCTTTCCACTCGGCCGGGGCAGCAGATAGGTGATGGCGAGGTTGGGCCGCGCCGTTACCAGGGTGCAGGCGCCGTCCTTCTGCGGTTCGTATTTGCGCGACCAGGTGAGCTTGAAATTGGTGTGCGCGATTGTGCGGACGCCAAGGCTCCCCACCTTCGGGCCACGCTCGCCGATCGAGGCGTAGAGCTCGGCACCCGTCTTGCCCGATATGGCGTAGGTCTCGACCTTCTCGACCGCCTGCCACTCTGCGTGCGCGACGACAGTCAGCGACGCGAGGCAGGCCGCCAGCAGGCAAATTCGGACTGCCCTGTTCACGCGATTCCCCCGAAGTTTCGATGCGCGCGGAAGCTAAGGGCGGCAGGCGCGGCTTGCAATGCGGCATGAGGCCTTCATCGAAATGTGCGCGCCGCCAGCACGATGCGCGACAGCGCCGTGTAGAAGCTGAGCGCAGCAAACGCATAGGCAATGGCCGGAAACCAGCCCGGGAACAGGCAGAAGGCAGTGAAGACGGCCAGCGTCTCGGTGGCTTCGGCGAGGCCCGCCGTGAAGAACAGCGACTTCTCGCCTCGCGGCTTGCCCGGCAGCTTGCGCCGTTCGGCCATGACTGCGTAGGCGAGGAAGGTGGAGCCGTTGACGTAGAAGGAAAGCAGCAGCACGGCGCCGGCAACCGCATTGGCCGCAGGATCGGCCAGCACGAAACCGAGCGGAATGGCGCCGTAGAAGGCGAAGTCGAGCACGATATCGAGATAGCCGCCGCGATCGGTGCGGCCGTTTACCCGCGCCACCGCGCCATCCAGCCCATCGCCGAGCCGGCTGGCAAGCAGCAGCGCAAGCCCGGCGAGGAACCAGCCTTTGGCAATCGCCGCAGCAGCCAGCAACCCGACGCCGAAGGCGACGAACGTCACTGCATCGGCCGATACCCCGGCCCTCGCCAACAGGGCCCCGCCTGCGTCCAGCACCGGGTCGATGCGCTTGCGCGCCCAACCGTCCAGCATCCGCCTACCCCCTGCTGCGTCATTGCGCCCAATAGACGCCAATTGCCGCCATGGGGAAATCACAATCACGAGGAAGATGGAGCAAAGCTGTTGACCGTCTGCCGCTCAGGGCCGATTCTTTCGGGAACTTAGGAGTGCGACTGCCATGTACCGCGCTGTGACGCGCAACATCGAGGTGAGCGTGGAGCCGTTCTATCTCGAGGAACGCTCCAACCCCGCGGAAAGCCGCTATGTCTGGGGCTATCGGGTGACCATTGCCAACCAGTCGGACGAATTCGTGCAGTTGCTGTCGCGCTACTGGCAGATCACCGACGAGAGCGGCCGGGTGGAGGAAGTGCGCGGCTCCGGCGTCGTCGGCGAACAGCCGGAGCTGAACCCCGGCGACAGCTACCAGTACATGTCCGGCTGCCCGCTCACCACGCCGTCGGGCATCATGGTGGGACGCTACACCATGCGCAACGAACGCGACGAACTTTTCGACGTGGAGATCCCGGCCTTTTCGCTGGATCTGCCCGGTACGGCCCACACGGTGAACTGACGCGGCGCTGATGCGACGGCGTGCCTGAGCGATTTCCTGACAGCAACGGTGCGTTG
>JAEWHN010000336.1 GCA_023387775.1 Pseudomonadota bacterium
GTTTAAGGGCTTTCCTAAAGCTTTGCCGTGAAAGCGGCAAGCTGCGGGCGGCTCGTTGCGGCAAAAACCGGCACGGCCCAACCTTGCGAAAAGCAAAAAGCGCCGCGTAGCCGAAGGGCACGCGGCGCTGCAGTCCATTGTGGCGGGTCAGTCGAACAGGCTGGAGACGGACTCTTCCGAAGCCGTGCGCGAGATCGCCTCGCCGATCAGGTCACCGATGGAGATGGTGCGGATGTTGTGCGCGGCCTCTACCGCTGAAGTCGGCTGGATGGAATCGGTGATGACCAGTTCCTGCAGCTTCGAGCCGGTGATACGCGCAGCAGCGCCGCCCGAAAGCACACCATGGGTGATATAGGCGGTGACGCTGGTGGCGCCGTTGGCCAGCAGCGCGTCGGCCGCGTTGCACAGCGTGCCGCCGGAATCGACGATGTCGTCGATCAGCAGGCAGTCCTTGCCGCGCACGTCGCCGATGACGTTCATGACTTCCGATTCACCGGGGCGCTCGCGGCGCTTGTCGACGATGGCAAGCTGGGCATCGAGGCGCTTGGCCAGCGCGCGGGCGCGCACCACGCCGCCCACGTCCGGCGATACGACCATGACGTTGTTGAGCTGCTTGTACTTGGCCTTCACGTCGCGGGCCATGACCGGCACGGCGAACAAATTGTCGGTGGGAATGTCGAAGAAGCCCTGGATCTGCCCGGCATGGAGGTCGAGCGTCAGCACGCGGTTGGCGCCGGCATGGGCGATCATGTTGGCGACCAGCTTGGCCGAGATCGGGGTGCGGCCCGATGCGCGACGATCCTGGCGAGCATAGCCGAAATAGGGGATGACCGCCGTGATGCGCCGCGCAGACGAACGCATGAAGGCATCGATCATGATGAGAAGTTCCATCAGGTGATCGTTGGTCGGGAAAGAGGTGGACTGGAGGATGAAGACGTCCTCGCCGCGCACATTCTCCTGGATCTCGACGAAGATCTCCTGGTCCGCGAAGCGGCGGACGCTGGCTTTGCCGAGCGGGATATTGAGATAGCGGGCGACAGCTTCTGCCAGCACCCGGTTGGAATTGCCTGCGAAGAGTTTCATGCACCGTTCCTGGTGAAGGATTTCGGGAGGAGGAATTTAGCGGGCTTTTAGCGGGCTGTGCCGCTATTGCAAGCCGAGTCGCGGATTTTTGCCTGATATATCGCCGGCGGAGCCTAGCCAGTGTGGCCGGCCAGCCACGAGGAGAGCTGGTCGATGGTCGAGTCGGCTATGGTCTGCATGGCCGCCGGCGGAACCGTACTCCACCCGTCGCCGCCGGAAATCTGGACCTTTTGCTGCCCGTTGATGCGGTGCAGGCGCGTGCCTTCGGGATCGTAGACATCCCAGACGTAGACCACCATGGTTTCCTTGCCTTCGGTCAGTGCCGAGAAATAGCCCTTCAGCACATGGGTGGCCGTGGCGTCGGCGGAGCCGGCCAGGCGAATGCCGCGCTCGCGGGCGCGAACTGCGAGCCTTTCGGTGAGCGGCGTCGCCGCTTCCACGCTGGCGCCGACGATGGGCGCGATCTGGACCCGCGCATTGGTGGAAATCGCACCTGTGGCCGCGCCCGACTGCTGGGCGGCGATGGCCGACGGCTCGAGAACGTCCTGCGTGCTGGTGCAGGCCGAAAGGGCTGCGGCGACGAAAAGCAGTGCCGTGACCCGGCTCGGCAATTGCTTCATCGTTTCAATTCTCCGCATCTGAAGGCTTCGCCGCATTGTGGCGGTTTCACTTCACGATCAAGTCGAGATCATGGCGAGAAAGCGGCCGCGGCTGCGTCTCGGTGGTGAGATAGGTGCGGCCAAGCGTCATTGCGGTCTCGGTTTCTGAGTCCATGATGATCATGTGTGCAAACAGCGTCATGTCTGGCGCGATGGGCTCGGGATTGCCCAGGTAGAACATCGGCATGTCCATCCACGACGGGGCAAAGCGGGCGCCGAGCGAATAGCCGCAGGCGTTTAGGCGATGCTTGGTCAGGCCATGCGCTTCCATAGTGCGGGCATGCGCCTCGAAGACGTCGCCGAAGGTGTTGCCGGGCGTCATCGCCTTTTCCACGGCGAGCAGTGCGTCGCGGGCGGCGTCGAACAGTTCCTGATGGCGGCGGGATACCTTGCCGGTCAGCACGGTGCGCATCATCGCAGCATGGTAATGATTATAGACGCCGGCCCATTCCAGCGTGAGCTGGTCATTCTTGTTGAGCTTGCGCCGGCCGGCCTTGTAGCGGCACAGCAGCGCATCGGCGCCCGAGCCGATGATGAATTCATTGGCCGGGTAGTCGCCGCCGCCCTCGAAGATGGCGCCCTGCATGGCGGCCAGGATAGCGCCTTCGTCGCCGCCTTGCTTGATGAGCGGCAGCGCCGCGTCGAGCGCGTCGTCGGCCAGTGCTGCGGCTTTCTCCGCCTTCTGGATTTCCGCCGGGCTCTTGAACAGGCGCAGGCGCGAGACAATGCCCGAGGCATCGGCGATCTGGCCGAAGGTCTGCAGCAGATCGTCCAGGCGGCGGCCATTATAGGCGGTGAGGCCGTGCGTGTCGTATTCCACGCCGATGCGCGCGCCCAACAGGTCGAGATCGTTGAGCAGGTTGCGCAGGTCCAGCGCCGGGTTGGCGCCCTCGCGGTCGGTCCACAGTACGATGTTCTCGATGATCGAGGTGGCGCGGGCCTGGCGCAGGTCCGCCGAGCGGGTGAGCAGCACCATGGAGCCATCGGCCTTCACGACCAGGCACTGGAAGAAGCAGAAGCCGAAGGTGTCGTAGCCGGTCAGCCAGTACATGCTTTCCTGCGCGAACAGCAGGATCGCATCCACCTTCTTTTCGGCCATCTCGATAATCAGTCGGTCACGACGTGCGTCGTATTCCGTGCGTTCGAAATGCAGCGCCATCAAATGTCCTCCAGAGCAATTGCTGAGATCTGCCGGCCGTAGTCCGCTTCCTTGCGGTGCGTCGAACGGCGGTAGGAATAGAAAACGTCTTCCTCCTCATAGGTGCAGCGGTTGAGGCACTCGGCGGCAACGCCGCATCTGCGCAACCGGTCCACCGTGTAGCTGTTGAGATCGAACATGGCGTGCCCGACGTTTTGCGAGGGCGCGAAATAGCGTTGGTTATCCGCGTCGGCGGCAAGGAAGCGATCGACGAATTCCGGGCCGACCTCGTAATTGGCGGGGCCGATGGAGGGGCCGAGCACGGCGACGATGCGTTCGCGCTGAGCGCCAAGCGCCTCCATGGCGGTAACGGTGTTTTCGAGCACGCCGCCGAAGGCGCCTTTCCAGCCGGCATGGGCGGCGCCGATGACGCGAGCTTCGGCGTCGGCGAACAGGACCGGGCCGCAATCGGCGGTCGAGGCGGCGATGGCGATGTCTGGGCGGTTTGTGACGAGGGCGTCGCCCCTAGGTCGCGACCCGTCGAAGGGCTCGCGCGCCACGATGACATCGGCCGAGTGGATCTGGTGGGCGGTGAGCAGCGAATCGACATCAACGCCCATCCACTGGGCAACTCGGCGGCGATTCTCGCGCACCCGCACCGGGTCGTCATCGGAGCCCGCGCCGATGTTGAGGCCGCGATATATGCCTTCGGAAACTCCGCCAAGGCGCGTGAAGTAGCCGTGCCGGATGCCGCGGGCTTCAGCTTCGGCCAGGCGGGCAGAGCGGATTGGATTCAGCGTCGATCGATCTGACATGGCCCGCCTTGTTCTTCGCGAAGGCGGTTGCGTCAAGGCTGAAAATTTACCTTCAGCCGCCGCCCTCGGTCGCGAGGATGGGACAGTGGGGCAGCCGGTTGGCCAAGTCAATGCGCCTGTTCGAAGGGTGGGACGGCAACTCCCGGCGGGGTGACGGCCAGAACCTTGAACAGATTTCCCATGGCATCCGGGCCGGCCAGGCGCTCAACTTCGCTGTGGATTCTTTCGCGGCCGGCGGTGTCCGCATTGGCGCCCAGCAAGCCGGCGCGCGCCAGCAGCCCCATGCCGAGCAGGAAATCGCCCTGGGTGGCGAGATGCGCGTCGAGGCCGTGGCCGCGCGCAGCCTGCGCCAGCGCGTGGAAATCGACATGAGTGGTGAGGTCGGCCAGGCCGGGATTTTCCAGCACGTCCTCGTAGCGGTGCTTTCTCAACGCCTGCAGCGTGTCGCCAACGCCGGGGGTCAGATAGCCGTAGTCGATGAACAGGCCGGCGCCGCCATGGGAGGCGATACGCCCGGCGATGGCTTCCATGAGTGCGCTGCGTGCCGGCGCGAGTTCGACGATAGCGCCTTCCGCGGCACCGGTGGCGTCTGGCGGCAGGAGGGCGGCATCGAGCAAGCCGGCCCCGGCGACGAACTGGAGGTTGCCGGCATCGTCGAGAGCAACGGCGCGCTCGCGCCAGGCATTGCCCGCGCGCACGAACTGGCGCACCGGGATGGCGTCGAACAACTCGTTGCCGACAATGAGCAGGGGGAGCGGCGCGAGCGCCTCGATGTTTCGGACCCATTCAACCCGCGCAGGCGCGCCAGCCAGCGTGTTCCGCTGTACCTCGGTCAGCCTGGGGCTGGTCTCCACCATGGCGACGGTGGCCTGCGCCAGAAATCCGGGGTCGAGCTTCGACAGCGTGCGCAGCATGTCCTTCATCAGCGTGCCGCGGCCGGGGCCGATTTCGGCCAGGATGAAGGGGAACGGGCGGCCGACCGCTTCCCACGCCGTGCGCAGCCAGACGGCGACGAGTTCGCCGAACATCTGGCTGATCTCGGGAGCGGTGGTGAAATCCCCGGCGATGCCGAAAGGCTCGCGGGTGGTGTAGTAGCCTTCCTGCGGGTCGAACAGGCAAAGCGCCATATACTCGGCGACCGAGATCGGACCGCCGGTGGCGATCTGAGCTGCTATGCGTTGCTTGAGCGTGCTCATGCCGTGCTGGGAGCCGTGTTGACGGGCTTGGCCCTGAGCATCGCCCAGATGCCGATGAGAACCATGGGTACTGACAGCACCATGCCCATGGTGAGCCAGCCGCCGAACAGATAGCCGATCTGCTGGTCAGGCTCGCGGAAGAACTCCACGAAGATGCGCGAGGCGCCGTAGCCGGCCACGAAGGCGCCGGAGACGAAGCCGGGAGATTTCAGCTTGAGGAAGCTGTACGTGAGGATCCGCAGCACGAGGAACAGCACCAGGCCCTCGAGCGCCGCCTCGTAGAGCTGGCTGGGATGGCGGGTGAATGGGCCGCCGGTGGGAAACTCGATGGCCCATGGCACGTCTGTCGGCCGGCCCCAGAGCTCGGAATTGATGAAATTGGTGAGGCGCACGAGGCCGAGCGCTACCGGCACGCCGGCGGCGATGACGTCGAACATCGTCCAGACGGAGATGCCGCGCGAGCGCGCGAACAGGATGATCGCCAGCACCGTGCCGAGAAAGCCGCCGTGGAACGACATGCCGCCCTGCCAGACGGCAAAGATGTCGAGCGGGTGCTCCAGATAGCGAGCCAGATCGTAGAACAGCACGTAACCGATGCGACCGCCGAGCACCACGCCGGCCGCCGCCCAGACGATGAAGTCGTCGAGATCTTCCGGCTTCATCGGCAACCTGCCGTCGGGCCAAAGCTTAGGGTTGGTGACCAGCCGCTTGCCGTACCACCAGGCAAAGAGGATGCCGACGATATAGGCGACGCCATACCAGTGGATGGCCAGCGGCCCGATCTGGACGATGACCGGATCGATGTTCGGAAACGGCAGGGCGGCCAGCGGCAAGGCGAGATAGGTGCTCAAGTGAAACTCCCGTTCGGGAAGGGCGGTTCAGGCGCGGACCATGCGGCAGGCTTTTGGCAGGGTCAAGGCAAGCGTGAGGTCAGCCAGACCGACTCAAGCGCAAATGGTTCACTATTCGGGGAAGAGAAGCCGTTCGTAGTCCGTTGCGCCGTGAAGGATGTGAATGATCTGCACCGCGTCGTCCTCGATACGGTAGAAGATCAGATAGTTGCCGTGAACCCGGCGGCGGATGCCGCTCGACCCATAGCGGTCCAGCAGAGGGAAGCGCTTGGGCATTTCGGACAGGCTGAGACACTTCTCTCTCAACTCGCGCACGAGTTCCAATGCGCGAGCGGGACTTTCCAGGGCGACATAGTCGCCAATAGCTTCGATTTCTCCTTCGGCGGCGTCGGTAAAGATGACGCGCGTCATTTACCGGTCTGCGCCTTGTACTTGGCCTCAAGGCGAGCAAACACTTCCTCTGCGGGCTTGACCCGCCCCGCTTCGGCATCGGCGATGCCCCGGGCAATGGCCGCGTCTAGCGCGGCGAGCTTCATCTCGCGTTCCTGGATGAGGCGCACGCCTTCGCGCAGCACCTCGCTCTTGGAGTTGTAGCGGCCGCTTTTCACCAGCTGGTTGACGAATTCCTCAAGCGGCTCACCAAGATCGGCACTGATGGCCATGGCTGGCTCCCTTTGTTGGTAACGCCAATTTAATAACTGTTATCATTTGCGGCAAGCGATGGAAGCCGGTGTCATCTGTGCTTCCTGGCCAATAGTCTTGCATTCGCTACGCAGCGGCACTACGTCGAAATTGCAACAACGAGGTGCTGCCATGTCTAACGGTCCGAACCGCATTCTGGATGAATTTGCAAAGCTTGTGACCGACGCCGCGGGCGCGGCGCAAGGGGTGCGCCGGGAGATGGAAACCGCCTTCAAGAGCCAGGCCGAACGCGTGCTGAACAGCATGGACGTGGTGCAGCGCGAGGAGTTCGAAGCCCTGCGCGAGATGACCTTGAAGGTGCGCGCCGAGAACGAAAGGCTTGCCGCCCGCGTTGCAGAACTTGAGGCGAGATTCCCGGCCCCTGCCGAGCAGGCGTCGGAAACTTCTTCGGAAAGCGTTGCAAAACGCGCCGGAAAGACTTCATCCAAGAAATAATTCGTTAACCTTATCCACAACGCGCTGCTTGGAAAAAGCGCTTTCGGCTGAATCATTTATCCGGCTTCCATAAGTTTTTGATTCAGCCGCTTTCCACACCCTTGTGGCGCGTCCGGCAAAAAGGGGCTGGTAACGCGACTCTGCATCAATACACTGAATTTGTTGCATGATTCGAAGCCGTCTCATGCGCCGGGCGGTGGGGGTCCGGTTCAAGTGTTCCTGTGTTGATCTATCCTGCCGACTGATTTCTAGAAAATAGCATGTGTTCGCGTGTGCCCGTCCCGCGGAGCCATCAGTTGTGCTCCGAGAACGTCAGGAAGCATTTTATGGAACTTGTCGAACTGGAATTCGCACGCGACATCCACCCGGTGGATGTGATCGAGCAGGTCGCGAACAACAATGAATGGTCGTTCGAGCGCACGGGTGACGACGAGATCGCCATCTCGGTGACCGGCACCTGGACCGACTATCACGTCTCCTTCTCGTGGATGGAGGATTTCGAGGCGCTGCACCTGGCCTGCGCCTTCGACATCAAGGTGCCCGAAACCCGGGCCGTCGAGATCATGCGGCTTCTGTCGCTCATCAACGAGCAGATGCTGTTCGGCCATTTCGACCTGTGGGAGCAGGAAGGCGCGATCATGTTCCGCCAGTCGCTGCTGCTTGCCGGCGGCGTGGAGCCCACCAGCCAGCAGGTCGAGGTGCTGCTTTCCTCGGCGCTCGAGGCCTGCGAATGCTATTTCCAGGCGTTCCAGTTCGTGGTCTGGTCGGGCACTTCCGCCAGGGACGCGCTGGCGGGCGTTCTGTTCGAGACCCGCGGCAACGCCTGAGTGGATTGCGATGTCTGCGCACGGCGAAAGAAAGCCCGAGATCACCTTTGCGGATTTCGACCGGGTGGACATCCGCGCCGGCACCATCGTCGAGGCCGAGCCGTTTCCGGAGGCCCGCAAGCCGGCGTTCAAGCTGAAGATCGATTTCGGCCCGGAAATCGGCGTTAAGAAGTCCTCCGCCCAGATCACCGAGCACTATTCGCTCGAGACGCTGGTGGGGCGCCAGGTATTCGCCGTCGTGAATTTCCCGCCGCGCCAGATCGGCAAGTTCATGTCCGAGGTTCTCACGCTCGGTTTTCCGGATGAGCAGGGTGACGTCGTCCTCGGCGCCATCGAGCGGCCCGTGCCGAGCGGCAGCCGCCTTTTCTGAGCAGGATGAGGCGGCTTCGATACGCCGCCATTGCCGCATTCACACTTCCTAAAATGCCTCCGGGCTACCGGATCGCCGCCGGGTCGAAGTACAGGGCGGCAGGGAATCGAGGCGGGCGTTTGGCCTGCCTCTTGCTGTTTGGGGGAAACAGGTGAGCGACAGCATTGTAAGGACGACCTCGGTTTCGTGGTTCGAGCGCATCAAGCAGTCGGTGCTGGGTGCGTTGATAGGTTTCATTCTGGTTCTGGGTGCGGTGGTGCTGCTGTTCTGGAACGAGGGGCGCACGGTCACCACCGCACGCTCGCTGGCCGAAGGCGCCAGCGCCGTGGTGACGGTTCCGAGCCAGGAGATAAACGCCGCCAATGAGGGCAAGCTTGTCCATATCTCCGGCACGGTGACGACCGACGAAATATTGGCCGACGAGGAGTTCGGCATCGAGGTCTCGGGCATCCGGCTGGTGCGGACGGTCGAGATGTACCAGTGGCACGAGAGCACCAGCGAGGAGACCAAGAAGACGTGGGGGGGCGGCGAGGAAACTGTCACGACCTACAGCTATTCGAAGGCGTGGTCGGACGAGGCGATCGATTCCTCGCGGTTCGAACAGCCGGCGGGGCACGACAATCCTTCGATGGAACTCGAGTCCGACGTGTTCCAGATTTCCGAGGCCCGGATCGACGCCTTTGTCGTGGATGACGCGGTTCTCGACGAGATCGGCGGCGGCCAGGCGCTGAAGCTGTCTTCGGACCAGCAGCGCGCGATCGAGGCGGCCTGGTCGGGTTATGAAAAGGTGACGTTTGCCGATGGCGGCGTCTATCTGGGCGACAACCCCAAGAAACCGGCCGTGGGCGACTACCGCGTCCGTTACGAACTGGTTCCGCTCGGTCCCACCAGCGTCATCGGCAAGCAAACCGGCAATTCTTTCCAAGCTTACCAGACCAGGGCCGGGGACAGGCTGCTGCTGGTGGAGAGCGGATCCGTTGCAGCGGACACCATGTTCGCCCATGCCGCCAGCGAGAACAAGCTGCTGAGCTGGATCATCCGCGCGGTCGGGCTTGTCGTGCTGATGATCGGCTTCGCGATGATGATGCAGCCGCTCGGTGTGATTGCCGATGTCATTCCGCTGCTTGGCGACGTGGTGCGGCTGGGAACGGGCCTTGCAGCCTTCCTGTTCACCATAATCGTCGGCACGACGACGATCGCGGTTGCGTGGTTCTATTATCGTCCGGTGCTGGCGCTGGGCGTCCTGGTCGTGGGCGGCGCGATTACGATTGCTCTCGTGCGCTTCTTCAAGGCGCGCAAGACACCGCCGGCCGCGTCCGTCGTCGCGTAATAAAGCCTTAGGGGCAGGGCGCCGAACTTACGCCGGCACCCGGATTATCACCCGCAGGCCGCCCAGCGGGCTGCCGTCCAGCAAGATGTCGCCGCCATGGCTGCGGGCGATGTCGCTGGCGATCGAAAGGCCGAGCCCGGTGCCGGTGGCGTCGAGGTTGCGGGCTTCGTCCAGTCGAACGAACGGTTTGAAAACCTCTTCGCGCTGTTCGGGCGGGATGCCGGGGCCGTTGTCGTCGACCACTATGGTCAGCGAGCCGCGCGTGTGGGTGGCGTTGACGCGCACCTGGCTGGCATAGCGGAAGGCGTTGCCGACCACATTGGAAAGCAGGCGCGTGAAGGCGTTGGCTCGCACGAGCACGACGCTCTCGCCGGTCAGCGAGGTCGACAGCTCTCGCTGGCGCAGCTTGGCTTCGTCGCTGAGCTTGGCGAAATAGGCTTCGAGGTCGAAACGGCCGGGGGCCTCGGAAGCCTCGCCGCGGGCGAAATCCAGATAGCCCTCCAGCATCGACTGCATGTCGTCGATGTCCTGGTTCAGCGCCTGCAGGTCGGGCTTCTTGCCGGACAGCGCCAATTGCAGCTTGAAGCGGGTGAGGATGGTGCGCAGGTCGTGGCTGACGCCCGTCAGCATCGCCGTGCGCTGCTCGATCTGGCGTTCGATGCGCTCGCGCATCTGGATGAAGGCGAAACCGGCGCGCCGCACCTCGTCGGCGCCACGCGGGCGGAAGTCGCGCGGCATCGGCCGGCCCTTGCCGAAGCTTTCGGCTGCCTCGGCAAGCTGCAGGATCGGCTTGATCTGGTTCCTGAGGAAGGGGATGGCGATCATCAGCAGCACCAGAGAGGTGCCCACCATCCAGATCAGGAAGATATGGGTGTTGGATGCATAGGCCTGGCTGCGGCGCACGAACACCCTCAGCACCTTGTCCTTGAGCTGGACGCGCACCTCCACGATGTTGGAGTTGCCTACGGTGTCGATCCAGAAGGGACGGTTGATCTGCTTGGTGATCTCCGACGACAGGATCTGGTCGAGGATGGAGAAGAACGGCTTCGGACCCGGCGGCGGCAGCGGGTCGGGCGGCAGCAGGTCGATCTTCAGCGCTAGCCGGTCCTGGGCGATGCGGATGACGTTGGCGTAGTCGTCGTCATGCGGATAGGTCTCGATCATGTCGATGATGGCCGCGATGTCGCGGGTGACCGCCTGCGACAGGCGCAGCGTCACCGTCTGCCAGTGGCGCTCCATGAAGACGAAGGCCACTACCGACTGCAGCAGGATCATCGGCGTGATGATGATGATGAGGGAGCGCGGATAGAGCCGCTTGGGCAGATAGAGCGACACCAGGCGCCAGAACCTGTGCCAGTGCCTGCGCATGGAAACGGCCGCGCGGTGGGTGCGGGCGCGGTAGCTGTCGTTTTCCGGATCGTTCAATTCCGATGTCGCCATCTGCTCTTCCGTCGCCTGCCCTGGCGCGGGCGCGTTTCGGTGAATGCTCCATGCGGTATACGCTGAACGGGCGACCTACAAGCAAAACAGCCGCCTTGGGGAGCCGAGGAGGGTTCGTTGCCCTTCTTTTCGATCGCGCCGCCGCGCGACACGCTTCATGCTGCGCCCGCGAAGCGTTCTATATAGTCCGCAAGCCTGTCGCTCCAAGCGGCAGATGGAGCATTTTGTCGGCGGTTGCGGGGGCGGGGCCCCGCCTCGCCAGGCGATGGCTGCTATTCGACGCTCAGGCGATAGCCGATGCCGCGGACCGTCTGGAGCCAGACCGGGTTGGATGGGTCGCGCTCGATCTTGCGCCGAAGGCGGTTGATCTGCACGTCGATGGTGCGCTCGCCAACTTCGGACTCCTCGCCCACGAGTTCGTGGCGCGGAATGGTCTCGCCGGCGCGCTCGGCGAAAATCGCCAAAATCTCCTGCTCGCGGTCGGTGAGCTTCAGCAACTCGCCGCCCTTCTTCAGTTCGCGCCGCGCGATCTGGAAGGTGTAGGGCCCGAAGACGATCTGCTCGAGCTTTGGCGTGGTCTGCGGCCCACCCCGGCGCAGGATGTTGTTGATGCGCAGGATCAGCTCGCGCGGGTCGAAAGGCTTGGGCAGGTAGTCGTCTGCGCCGGCCTCCAGCCCGGCTATGCGGCTGTCGGTCTCGGAAAGCGCCGTCAGCATGAGGATCGGAACTTCCTTTTCCTCGCGCAGCGCCTTGGTCAGCTCGACACCGGTTTCGCCCGGCATCATGACGTCGAGGACGATCAGGTCGAAATCGAGGCCGGCGAGCTTGCGCCGCGCCTCAGCCGCATTTCCCGCAACGGTGATGCGGAAACCGTTTTCGGTGAGATACTGCTTCAGCAGGTTGCGAATGCGAGTATCGTCATCGACAACCAGAAGGTGCGGGGCGTCATCGTCTGGCACCGTCGGCGTTTCGGAAATCTCATTCGTCTCCATGGCCTTTTCCTGACGTATTTCCAGGCAGATTGTCAATCTGCGCTCTCAATTCGGGGTTGACCATCGCTTTGAGAAACCGCTCGATCCCCTCGCGCTCGGTCGCTGAAGACTCGCCCAATGCCGCAAGGATGCGGCGTGACTGTGGCCGCGCCAGAGCCAGCATCAGGGTGCGGCCCTTCTCCGTGGGATAAAGTTCGCGCTGGCGCCGGTCGCGCGGGCCCGGAACCTGCACGATATGCCCGGTGTCGATCAGCTGTTTCAGCACGCGGGCAAGGCTTTGCTTGGTGATCTTCAGCACGTCCAGAAGCTCGGCCACGGTCAGGCCGGGCATGCGGTTGACGAAGTGCAGAACGCGGTGATGGGCGCGGCCGAAGCCGTATTCGGCCAGCATCTGGTCGGGATCGGACGTGAAATCGCGATAGGCGAAGAAAAGCAGCTCGATGATGGCCAAATCTACGCCGTCCTCGTTGGTGAGGGCGGTTCTGATGGGGATGGCATTCGAGCCTTTACGATCCGTCATGGCTATTCCTGCAAGACTCTTCAAATTTATGTCAGCCTTGTTGACATATTTTAGGGCCGATGGTAATTTTTGCCAAGCTTTACGGCCGATTGCGAACGAAAAGGCAAGCCGCAGCCGCTCCAGGCGGAATTTCGTGCATTTGCCTATCCGGTCTTATCGGCCTACGCTTCAAACTACTAGCGGCCCATGGGGCAGGACCCTGGCGGCTGACGAATTTCGAACAGCGAAACGGGTGCGGGCGCGGCCCGCCGGAGGTTTATTATGGCATCAGTTCCCTTTGATCAGCTTGACGGCTTCATCTGGATGGATGGTGAGTTCGTCAAATGGGCCGACGCCAAGATTCACGTACTCACGCATGGTCTGCACTATGCCAGCGCGGTTTTCGAAGGTGAGCGCGCTTATGGCGGCGAGATCTTCAAGCTGACCGAGCACACGGAGCGCCTGCATGAATCGGCCCGTGTCCTGGGCTTCACCATACCTTATTCCGTGGCCGAGATCGACGAAGCCTGCCGCCAGCTGTTGAAGAAGCAGGGCTTCAAGGATGCCTATGTGCGCCCGATCGCCTGGCGCGGCAGCGACTCGCTCGGCGTTTCGGCCCAGCACAACCGCATCCATTGCGCGATCGCCATCTGGCAGTGGCCGAGCTATTTCGACCCGGCGCAGAAGCTGAAGGGCATCCGCCTCGACATGGCCGAGTATCGCCGCCCCGACCCGCGCACTGCGCCCTCGCACGCCAAGGCCTCGGGCCTCTACATGATCTGCACGCTGTCCAAGCATGCCGCCGAGGCCAAGGGCTATGCCGACGCCATGATGCTCGACTGGCGCGGCCGCGTGGCCGAGGCCACCGGCGCCAACATCTTCTTCGTCAAGGACGGCAAGATCCATACGCCGGAAGCCGACTGCTTCCTCAATGGCATCACCCGCCGGACGGTGATCGGCCTGGCCCGCGCCCGCGGCTTCGAGGTGATCGAGCGCGCGATCATGCCGGAAGAGCTGGAGGGCTTCGAGCAGTGCTTCCTGACCGGCACCGCCGCGGAAGTTACGCCTGTTTCGGAAATCGGGCCTTACAATTTCCAGGTCGGCGAAATCTGCAAGACCCTGATGGAAGACTACTCGGCAGCAGTTCAGCCGAAGCAGGCCATGGCTGCGGAATAAATTATATTCGCGTAAATACGCGTGAGCTTAAGACGGGCGGCCCTTGAGGTCGCCCGTTTTATTTTGGCTCAGCCTATTTGAATTTCGCCCAATTGAGCGTCTGATGAGCAGGTCGGGTCGAGCGAGTCGGCCTTACTGTGGGAGGGAATGTCTATGGAAGCACTTCTTCCGATCATCATACAGTTGGTAACCGGCGCCATCGGCGGGCTTGGCGTCGGTGCTGCGCTGAAACAGGCAGCGATGAGTGCAGCAGTAAAGGTCATCTCCGGTGCCGTGGGCGGCGTGGTCGGCGGCCAGCTCGTCACCAGGGTTCTTTCCGATCCCAATGTTGCGGGCGCGATGTCGGGCGCGCTCGGCGATGCGGTCGGCGGGCTTGTCGGCGGCGGCGTGCTGACGGCGATCGTAGGCACGGTGATGTCCACGATGAACAAGCGGGCCTGAGTTGCGGTAACATCACCCGTTTCGAACGGGCGAAACGCGCTCCTGCTTTTGGAGCCCTTTGATGGACGGCCCTGGCGCCGTCCATTTTTCATTGGCGGCTGCTGCCCCCCGGCGGTGGACGCTGCGGCTGTTCGTGCCTAAATGAGCACCGCACAGACGAAAGGAATGCCATGGGCCAGCTCAACGCCGGGATCGTGCCAGTCACGCCCTTCCAGCAGAACTGCACGATACTGTTCGACGCCGACGACAAGTCCGGCGTGGTGGTGGACCCGGGCGGCGACGTCGACAGGATTCTCGCCGCGATCAAGGACAACGGCATCAACATCACCGCGATCTGGCTGACCCATGGCCATATCGACCATGCCGGCGGGGCGATGGACCTGAAGGACGCGCTGGGGGTCGAAATTGTCGGACCGCATGAGGCCGACCGCATGCTGCTGGACAATCTGGAGACGCAGGCGGTGCGTTTCGGGCTGACGGGTGCCGTGCGCAACTGCGTTCCGGACCGGTTCCTGACCGAAGGCGAGACGGTTTCCTTCGGGGAACATCAGTTCGAGGTGCTGCATTGCCCCGGACATGCGCCCGGCCACGTCGTCTACTACAATCGCGCGGCTAAGTTCGCGCATGTCGGCGACGTCCTGTTCCACGGCTCCATCGGGCGCACCGACCTTCCGGGCGGCGACCACGCCGCGCTGATCCGCTCGATCAAGGAAAAGCTGCTGCCGCTGGGCGACGACATCGGCTTCATCTGCGGGCACGGGCCCGGCGGCCGCTTCGGCGAGGAGCGCCGCGGCAATCCGTTCCTGGTCTGAACTTCGAAGCTCTTCCGGCGCGGGCGTGCCCGCCCCGTGTCACACCGGTTCGCGGACAGGGGCGATGCGCCGGTACACGAAGGTGGTGTTGGCGCTGTCCGAGCCCGCGGTCGCCAGCGCCTCCTCGACCAGCTGCGCCATTCTGGCATGAAGCGGCGACTTCACGCAGGCCGGGTCGGTTGCGGCAGCGTCGCCGGCGATTGCCATGGCCTGGCAACGGCAGCCGCCCCAGTCTATCTCGCGCCGCTCGCAGCTGCGGCAAGGCTGCTGCATCCAGTCGGTGCCGCGAAACGCGTTGAAAGCCGGTGAATGGTCCCAGATTTCCCGCAAGGTGCGGTCGCCGAAGCGCTCGAAGCTCAGCCAGGGAATGGTCTGCGCAGCGTGGCAGGGCAGCACCGTGCCGTCCGGCGCCACCATGAAGGCGTCGCGCGCCCAGCCGCCCATGCAGGGCTTGGGGTAAATGGCGAAGTAGTCGGGCGTGACATAGTCGATATTCATGATGCCGCGCAGTCGCTCGCGCGCCGCCTCGACGACTTCGGTCTGCCGGTCCACGGCCTCGCGGCTGGGCATCAGGGCGTTTCGGTTGAGAAGCGCCCAGCCGGAATATTGCACATTGGCGATCTCGAGCCGCTCCGCATCGAGCGAGAGTGCAAGCTCGATGAACTCGCCGACTTGGTCGATGTTGTGCCGGTGGATGGGTGCATTGATGGTCAACGGCAGGCCGGCGGCGCGCACGAGCCTGGCCGTTTCCAGCTTCTTCTCATGCGCTCCGCGATAATTGCTGATGCGCTGGGTGGTTTCGGGCCGGGCCCCCTGGATGCTGAGCTGCACATGATCCAGCCCCGCCTCGGCCAGCGCCCGGATGCGGCCCTCGGCAATGAGAACCCCGGCGGTGATGAGATTGGTGTAGACCCCGCGCGAGGCAAGCCGCGCGACCATCTCTTCCAGGTCGGGGCGCAAGGTCGGCTCGCCGCCGGAGAGATGAACCTGCAGCACGCCCAGATCGGCGGCTTCGTTGAACAGGCGCAGCCAGGTCTGGGTGTCGAGTTCCCGGTTGGCCTTGAGGAGCTCGAGCGGGTTGGAGCAATAGGGACATTGCAGCGGGCAGCGATGCGTCAATTCTGCGAGCATGCTGACGGGTGGGAAATACGTGGCATTCATGGCGTCACCAGAAGGTTGTCGGTCCACTCCTGCAGGAAGGCGATGACATCGGCGGCCAGTTCTTCCTCTTCAGCGTCATATTCGAGGGCCAGTGCCTCGATGATGGCGCCGACGGTGGTCTTCCCGTCGCACCGCCGCAAAATGTCGAGGCTGGCATCGTTGGGCCAGTATATCCGCTCCGGCGAGAGCAGGGCCCAGGCCTCCCGCAC
>JAEWHN010000372.1 GCA_023387775.1 Pseudomonadota bacterium
AAGCGCACGAGGTCGCGCTGCAGAGCCTCGGTATCGCGGTTAGAGAGGAAGAAGGGGTCGTAGTCGTCGGCGTGAAACAGCAGTTCGTCCTCGGTTGCACAATGGCTCATGAGTGCCGAAGCACCATGCCGCGGAAAGGGTTGGCCGACGCGGGCCAGATAGACCGATTCCACATCGGGCAGCGAATTCAGACCCTGGTGCAGGCTGTGGGACGCGATTTCGGCACCACCCAGCGCGAGCGCCGGATGCCCGTGCGAGACGATGAGGACCCGAAGCTGCTCGGTCATGTCCGCGGCCCCTCCGATGGGTTTTCTTTGCCGGCAAGGTCAGCCGTGCCGCGGGCATCGAAAATCTTGCGATCGATGCTCTCCACCAGAGCGCCCATCGCCGATGTGGCTGTGCTCGACGTCTCGTCCGAACCAAGCATCTGCACGGATGGCAGCCAGTAGGAGGCAACGCCGCCGCGGCCGAGGCGAAGGCCGAGGTCCAATCCCTTTTCCAGAGAGCCGAGATATCCCCCCGCAAAGCCGCCGGCCTTGACGAGGGCCTCGCGCGGCATCACGCAGCACTCGAGCGATGCGGCCGTAACAGGCGTCAGCTTAAACCCGGTCACCGCGCCGATGGGGTAGCCTTCGTAGCGACGCGCGGGCCAGGTCCCCGCCCAGCGGACAGAATAGTCCTCATAGGCGAGGGTAGGGGAGATGATGCTATTCTTGAGTGCTTCGTGGGTGCCGACAAGCTTGCGATACCAGCCGGCCTTGTGCGGCACCAACGATGCTGAAAGCAGGACTACCGTGTCCGACGACAGTGCCCGCGCCCCGGCCTCGAGAAGGTCATAGGCATCGCCCGCCTCTCCGGCCGAGACCAGCCTGAGCGCGAGCCCGTAGAACGCGGCGAGCTTCCCCACGCGGGCCACCTGCCGATGAAAGCGTTCCGAGGGCACGACAAGGGCAATCGGCGCGCGCTTCGTTTCGGGGTCAATCGCCAGCAAGGCGAGAAGGGGGGCGATGCCGTCCTCGTCGTTTTCCCCGACGCTGATGACGATCGGCGGGCCGGCAGCCGCCTCGAACGGACCTGGATCAACAACGGCCTCGACGGTTGGCGATACCCTTTCCGAGGTGCAGAGAAGTGGGACAATCTGGCGGTCTATGATCTCCGGCAGTGCCCAATCGGATGGGTCGATGGCGCGCATCTGGCGCACCGCCGCAAGGCGGGGCGTAGTCCGCAAGGGCGAGAGCGGCATGAAGGCGCGGCGGGTGTCGCGCAATGTGAGTTCCAGGTAGAGGGCCGAAGACGGATCGCCGCCCGGTAGCCGCGCATGGGAGACGAAGCCATGCCTGTAGCCGCCGAGGTCGAATGCGCGCGAGAAGGCGGGGTGGTCTGCGAAGGCATCGGTCACATCGGTCCGGTCGTACCGGCTCCAGCTGTCGTCAAGCCGTGCTTCGCCATTGTAACGGCGCAACTTCACGCTTTGGACATGACTGTCGGGGTCAAGCAGCCAGCCGGAGACAAGAAAGCCCGCGCCGTCCACCTGGAATACGCGGTCTACACCCATGCGGACCGGAAGCGGCAGGCTCGACACCGTCTCGGTGCCGTCGAAGCTGTTGGCCGCGGTGCGCAGACGCAGCAGAGCTTGCGGGGTGCTGTTTGCCCGCAGCAGCACAGAGCGGACGTGGCCAGGTGTTTCCAGCGGTCCGGCAATCAGCTTGCGCTCGTGGACGGCCACATGGCGCCAGCCGTGGCGGCCGCGCCAGACGAGGCCCTCGATGCCGCCAGGATTGATCGCCCCGTCCGCATCGAGAAGTCCGGCGAAGGCCGCGGCTCCCTGGGGAATGTCCTGCCTTGCGTAGACGGCAATTGCGCTTTCCGCGACCAAAGGTCTGTCGCCGTCGACCACCGCCTGGGCCATGCCAGGCATGACGTCGGAGGCCCAGCCTTGCAGGAAAATCTCCCCGTCCTGGCCTTCGCCAAGCAACTCTATGAAGCCGTTGCTCCCATGCGCCGCCTTGACCAAGGTGACGACGGCCGACAACCTGTGAGGGTCGGACGACGCCGCGATGAGCAAATCCGCCAGCGCGTCGATGGTAGCGGCCAGTCGGCTGCCGCAAAGCTCGGCCAGCAGCGCGGCAGCTTCGTTCACCGAGACCGTTCGAGGCGTGAAGACGTACCGCTTGGGCGCGCCTTCCTGCTCGAACTGTACGGTCGCGAATGCGCTATCGGCGCTATTCGTGGGCAGAAGGGCCGCGAAGCCGTGCGTGGCGGTCGGCAACGGCGCCCCCAATCGCCAGCTGACGACGGCGGCAGACGAGATCTCGGCGGGATCGTCATTGAGTATTGCAGGTGCCGCGCTTGGCATCGGGCCGCCCGTGCCGATCACGAGCATGGTGGAACCGCCGATCGGGCAGCCGGTTACCCTTCCGGCTCTGGGGATCCTGCCGGTACGCCGGGGCGCGGCGGTCAGGGATGGGGGAGGTCCATTTTCCACGGCCAGCATGGTCAGATCCTGACAAGGAGCGTCATGGCAGCACCCGCCGCAAAACCCACCAGGACGAAAAGCAACAGCAGCAACGGCTTCAACTCCCCGTTGGAGCGCTTCTGCAGTCCGCTCAGGGTCTTTTCCATCCCCGCCACCACGCTGTCGAGCCGCATCAGATAGACGTCGAGATCGCTCAGCCGCTGCGTGATCTCGATGCGGAGGTTGGCGACGGCGGTACTGATGTCGATGAGTCCGACCGTCTCGGCCTCGCCGGTATCGTCGATCTGCTGCGTGCGCATGACGGAGCGCTGGGAGATCTGCAGCTGCCGTTGCGACGCCATCAGAACGTCCAGCTTGTCGAGGACCTTGGTGAGTGGCGCGGCGATCAGGGCTTCAGCGGCCTGCTCGTTGGGGAGGGGGACGCGTAACGCCTGCTCATTGTCCGGCCCGTTCACAGCCACCACGACAAGATCGGAAGCGCGCGAGACCGCTAGTTCCGGCAGCGCGATCTCAAAGGCGTGCTTGCCATCGCCGATGCCGTTGCGCCGCAAATCGGGACGATCGCGGTCGGCAGCCGCCTCGGCTATCGTCTTGCCGTCCAGGATTACGCGGATCGCCACCCGCCTGTGCGGCTCGGCGGGGTCGAAGGCCCAGCCGAAGACGCGGCCCTGGTCGATGGCGTCAACGCGTCCATTCACCGGCTTGGTGTTGTTCTGCTCGGCCATTGCGCTTGGTTTCTCGGCACCAACAGGCATTCAGCTGTTCCTCATGCTGCTTGGGAACGACGTGCGGGCTCGATCGCCTCGATCAATTCGAGGTAGCGCCGAGCGGTCGTGTCGATCTCGTCGGGCCGGCGTGCGTTGCTGGAAAGCCGACGCCGCAGTTCCGGCTCTTCAGCGATGCGGCGCATCGCCGAGGCGAGCGCGCGCGGATCGTTGGGGGAAACCCCCAGGCCATTGACGCCGTCTTCGACCAGTTCGGCCATGCCGCCGATGTTGCTGGCGATGACGGGCCGCCCTTGCGCCTGGGCCTCCTGGATGACGAGCGGCGCATTTTCCCACCAGATCGACGGCACAACCGTGCAGTCGACGTCGGCAACGAGCTCGGCGACGTCCTCGCGTCGATAGGGCCCGCGCCGCTGCACCGTCGGCGCGGTGTCGCTGAAAAGGCGGTCGATTTCGGCGACAAAGGCTTCGCTCTGGAACGGGGTGCCGCCGTGGACGCGCAATTCGAACTCGAGCCCTTCGGCGATGAGCAGCCTGGCGGCCTCGAGCAGAACCGTCGCGCCCTTCCAGGGATTGAGATTGCCGAAATATCCAAACACTGTCGGACGTCCGGCGCCGCCTGACGCGACCGCAGGCGTGGGCCGAAGCGGCAGGCCGTTGGGGATCACGCTTATGGCGTCCTCGGCAAGCTCCCAGTCGATGAAGCGCTGCCGCAGGAAGCGGCTCGGCGCGACGAAGTGATCGACCGTGCTCAGCAGGGCCTTCAGATGGCGCTCCCGCAATGCAAAACGATCGAGAGGGATGTCCTTGAAGCAGGCGTGGCAACGGTCCGGGCTTGCGGCGTGGCAGAGCTCCTTGCCGCTGGTGCGCACCATCAGGCCGTCATGGTGGCAGATCGGATAGTAATCATGGAGCGTCATGACAATGCGGCAATCCGGCAGCGTTCGCCGGACGATATGCGGGAACTCGGCGCCGATCAGCAGCAGGTGATGGATATGCACCACGTCCGGCCGGAAGTCGGACAGCAGCTCCACCAGGTCCGGAACGACGCCGTAGAGGTCGACCTGGCTCATATAGAAACGGTCGAAGTGGCCGGACCACAGCAGCACTTCGTCTGCCGCGTCGCCGAGCCCCTGGAAGCTCGTGCCGGGCCGAACCTCGCGATGGATCTGGTTCGTCGCGCCGAGGAAGAGCGCCTCGTGGCCGGCGCGCTGGTAGGCGCGGAAAAGGTCATGCGCGAAGATCTCGGTGCCGCCAGGATGGAGGGCCGGATGGTTGTGCGCCGCTACAAGGATGCGCATGCTTACCGCTGGGCTCCTCGGCATTCGGCCACATAGAGGTCCTGGTAGTGGTCCGCGTCCTGGCCGCGCCAGTGGCCGAAGGATTTGAGTGCGATCACAAGCCCGGCCCTTTCCAGGGCCTGGTCCAGGAAGCCGTCGTCGAACCCGACGGCGGCGAGCGGCGGCATGTCGGGAACAAACCAGCACGGCCCGTCGCCATCGCGCACGAAGCCAAGCCTGGGGTCGCGCCTGCCGGATGCGTTTGCAGCCGCGATGCTGTCGACGACGAAGGCGGTCATGAACAAGCGCCCGCCCGGTTTGAGCAGCCTGGCGACCTCGCTCAGGTGAACGAGAACCTCGTCGGGCGGCAAGTGCGTGACGACGGACGTCATGATCGCGAAATCGAACTGCCGGTCCGCGTAGGGGAGTTTCAGCGCCTCCCCGCTGATCTTGCCTTGGGGATTGTAGAGCTTGTGCGCAATGTCGAGCCGCTGGAACGTAAAATTGGGATAGACCGGGGTGATGAAACGCCGGCACCAGGCGATGCCGCCCTCGACCGGATCGAGCCCGCTGTAGCGTCCCTTCTCCACATCCAGATACTGAGTGAGCGGAACGGCCATGCGGCCAATGCCGCAGCCGATGTCGAGCACGCGGTGTTCCGGCCGCAGGCCGCCCAAGCGGATGAAATGGCCCAGAAACTCCGCCCCGACGGCCCGGAAATCTCCGTCCCCGACGAACACGCTGCCCGCATCCGGCTGCGGCAGAAAGCGGTTGCGCAGGACCGCCTCCATCAGCCAGCCGACGCGATCCTCCTGAACCGTAGCTGCCGGTCCGATTTCATGGCGGAGAACCGCTTCGCTCATGCGGCGTTCCTTTCCCTCGCTTGGATTTCGATGGAGACGCCCGTCCCGTGTGCGCCGTCGGAATAGGCAGGCATCAGCGCGGCGATGTCGTTCTCCCAGCGCTGGGTGTGCAGCCAGGCATTGTATTGGCTGGCGACGCCGCGCATGTAGTCCTGGCTTTGGCGGATCGACCGACGCTCGAAATGATAGAGGCAGGCCGCCGGTTCATAGGCGATCTGCAGACCCAGCCGCCGGATCTTGAGGCAGAGGTCGCTATCTTCGTAGTCGCCTATGACATAGTCCTCCGTATATCCGCCGACCCGCTCGAAAGTTTCCCTGCGCGTCACCAGGCATGCGCCCGTGACGCCAGGAACGTTGCGGGCGACCTGCGCCGGCGGATAGCGTCCCGGCATCCCCTTGTAGAAATGGTGGTTGAGCCAGATGCCGCGCTGGTCGCGGCCGAAATAGAGCCCGGCATGCTGCAGCGAGCCGTCCTCGAAGATCAGCTTTGGGCCGATGGCGCCGAGTTTCCGTTGTTCGAGAAGCGGTTGCGCCAGCAGCTGGAGCCAGCCCGGGCCGCGCGGCACGACGTCGGAGTTGAGCATCACGAGAACCGTGCCGCGCGCAAAGCGCGCGCCCGCGTTGCAGGCCCGGGCATAGCCGCCATTGCGGCTCATCACGACTAGCTTCATCGGCAGGCCGTGCAGGATGTGCAACCCGCCCAGCATGTGTTTCGTCTCGTCCTCGATCTCGGGGGAGTCCAGAACGAAGATGATCTCGGCATTCTCCGCCAGCCAGGGATCGGTGGCCATGCCGGACAGCTGAAAACGGAGGAAATCGAGGACCCGATAGAGAGGCACCACGATCGAGACGAGCGGCGCCTGTCGAGGCTGGCCATAGTCCTTCGTGTGGTCGATCCCTGTGGTTTTGCCCAGCGCATGTTCGACACACTGGAGGGCCGGGGCAAGAATGGTCAGGAACGCATCGTCGACGGCATGCTGTGGGGGAACGGCGCGCAGGATGCGGTTGCGCTGCGCTGCTGGCTCGAAGGGCTGCGGCTTCGGTACGAGCGGTTTCACCGCACCCGAGGCGAGCCGCAACTGGAAGCGAGGCTGGAGCAGTGGACCAAGCGGCTCGTCCAGCGGAAGCCAGGCAATGAAGCCGGTCACGTCGGTCTTTGCTTTGGTCTTCGCGTCACGGCTCCAGGCCGGGAACTCGTACCAGTTGCCGTCGAGGGGCAGGACCGTGCCGTCCTCCCTGAGATAGTCGATGCCGGCAAGGGTGAAGGTCGGATCCTTGGTCCAGCCACCGGCGAGCAGGCCGCCCTGCAATGATAGGGCGATGTCGACAGCGGCGTGCATCTGCGACCTCGCGACCTGCCGGGCCGGAAGCGGAGCCCGCAACTGGAGATCGATCGCGGCCGCCGTGCCGCCGCCGGGCTGGTCTGACAGTTGCCGCACGACGAACTCGCGCAGTCCCGAGCCGCCGCGCTGCTCAGCCCACCATTTCTGAAGACCGGGGTAGCGCGGATTGCAGTTCGGCAGGTTCCGGACTGCGATGCCTCTTTTGCCCAGGAACATGATGTGAAGCGGTCGGGCAGGCTGCGGCGAGTCGAGAATGAAATGGCAGGACTGCCACCCCCGCTCCGAACTGTTGCCGAGGACAAATTGCGACGCCAGCGGCAGAACGGAACTGGCGCCGATGGCATAGATGCCGCTGATCTCGCCCAACTCAGGACTGATTTCGGTCTTGACGAGATAGCGTCGGGGAGCGATCTCGCAGATGGAAGTGGCAAGTCGCGGCGCCGGCACGAGGGTGAAGACGGCATCCTCGACAACGCTGCTGAAAAGCTCGTCGCGGGACAGCCGGAACGCACTGCGCCACACGGTCAGAAGATTGTTCAGGAACTTGACGCGGCCCTCGGGCGAGAGGTTGCCCAGCAGGGCCTCCACGTCGAGGAGCGGTAGCCGTGAGGTGGGTTGGAGCGCGAATGCCTGCAGCGTGCTTCCGTCCGCTGCGGCAATCTGCGCGTCTTCCGCCTCGCTTCCCGGCTTCATCGCCCACAGCACGCACTGCCCGCCATCGGACCGCGGCAGGGTCATGCTGACAAGCGGGACCGGCTGGGATTGCATGGCCAGGGTGAATTTGCCCAAGGCTGGTTGCTGCGGGGGCATGTCCCAGACCACGACAGCCACCTCCGAGCAAAGCTGGAAGGCCTGTGCAAAGCTGGAACCGCCGCCGGCGACCATCAAACGGTCGGACGTCACGCGTTGGTCCTTTGGATCGGCTGGAGGGGATACGGCGCGCCCCGCTGGGGGGGGGGAGAGGCGGGGCGCGCCGTCTCAGGCTCAATGAACCGTGAAATATTGGTCCGGGTGAGCCTGCATGTCTTTGGCGTCGACGTTGATCAACGTCAGGGTGTCGCCATGACCGAGATCGATCAAGACATTGCCGCCGACTTGGGTGATGCGCGAAGCCAGGTCTTCCGGGGAGGAAACGTCGAGACCGTTGATGTTCTTCGATATCTGCAGCATGTCCTCGCCGGGGGTGAAATCGAGGATGACGTCGTTGCCGCCGCCGCCATCGAAGACGAACAGGTCGCTGCCGTTGCCGCCGACCAGGACGTCGTCGCCTTGCCCCCCGTTGAGGATGTCGTTTCCGTCGCCGCCGAACAGGAAATCGTTACCCCTGCCGCCCATCAGGATGTCATTGCCGGCACCGCCCCGGAGGATGTCGTCGCCGTTGTCGCCGAAGAGCATGTCGTCGCCGGCGCCACCGCTCAGGATGTCCGCGCCGTTTCCGCCATAGAGGATGTCGTCGCCGGGACCTCCGTCCAGGATATCGTTGCCGTTTCCGCCATAGAGGATGTCGTTTCCGTCGCCGCCGAACAGAGTATCGTTTCCATTGTCGCCGAACAGAACGTCGTCGCCGCCGTTACCAAAGATGATGTCATCCCCGTTGCCTCCTTTGACGAGATCATCGCCGCCAAGGGCGCGGATGACATCGTCAAAGCGAGAGCCAAATAGGACGTCGTCATATGCGCCGCCTTCCAATGTGGCCATCTGCTTCTCCTCTTCGCCATTTGAACGCGTGCATCGTCGGTGGGATCCGAGGATTACGCGAGACCATTGTGCAGTGCAAAGAAGATAAGTGCAACACGTGCGGGAGTATAAAATGATGTTTTTTGATAAAAAATCGACCTGAACAAGTAAATATATGTAATTATAAAAGAAAGTATAGTGGTTTTACGAAGACTATAATTTTGGATTCCACACAAAGAACTTCAAAATTTGAAATAAATTCGGGGCGGCCTTCGATGCGAGACACGCGCCGCCAGCCCGCGTGGCGAGCCGCCAGAGGGCCCCATAGGCTATGGTGGATTGGCCGCGGCACCCCGCACGCCCAACTCACGCAGCGTTGGGGCTAGTCTTCCCTGAACGCGCGATTGAAGCTGTCGGCGACAGGAGAAACCAGGTAGTCAATCGCCCGGCGCGGCTTGTGCACGATCAGCACTTCCGCCGGCATGCCGGGATAGAGGCGCATATCCGGATTCGCGGCCAGCGAGTTCGGGTCGACCTGGGCTCGCGCGACGAAGTAGGCCACATTCGATTTTTCATCGACCGACTGGTCGGCAGCCACATAGATAATCTTGCCGGCCACGGGCAGGTGCGATCGCTGGTTGTATGCCGTCAGCCTGATCTGCGCCTGCGAACCGACCGCGACGCTGTCGATATCGCGCGTGCTGAGATGCATCTCAATGAGGAGCGGCTCGCTTTCCGGCACGATGTCGAGCAGCGGTTCGCCTGGCGTCACGGCACTTCCCGGCGTGCGCACGCGGATGTTGGTGACGATGCCGGCCTGGGGGGAGCGGATCTCGAGGCGGCGCAATACATCCTTCGCTGCGACGATCCTCTCCTCGGCATCTGCGAGTTCGAGGCGGGCTGTGGTGATTTCGCCGGCGATTTCCGACTGAAAATCGCGTTCGATTCCTGTCAGCGCGAGTTCGGCGCCCCCCTTGGCTTTCACCGCTTGTGCTCTTTGGCCGGCAAGCTCGCCGCGCGAGGCCGCGAGTTCGCTGAGCCTTGCGTCAATCTCTATGAGCTTGGCGCGCTGGGCAAAGCCTCTTTCTACCAAGGTTGCGATGGCAGTTCTCTGTTCATTGATGAGGCTGATCTGCCGGTCGACGGCATCGATCTGGATCGTCAGGAACTTCGACCGCTCGGCAAATTCCTCGATCGTTGTCCGCTGGATGCTGCTGCGACCATTCTTGGACTCGCGGCGCTTTTCGAAGTAGGCGTGTTCAGCCGCCATGGCGTCAGAGACTGCCGCGTCGCCGCCGCCAAATTCGTCGGGAAAGCTTATCGCCTCGGTGCCGGCCTGCTCCGCCCTTAGTCGCGCCAGTTTGGCAATCAGGCCGATACGCCGGCTTTCCAGGCCTTGGAGATCGGCGCGGGCCCGCGTGTCCTCGAGTTTTATCAGAGGCTGTCCGGCGGCGACCTGATCGCCCTCCTGCACCACCACGCGGCTCAGGACGCCGCCCTCGAAATGGCTCACCGTCTTGCGCTTCGAATCGACGACGACCGTGCCGCTGGCCACCGAGGCGCTGCTGAGGTCGGCAAAAAACGCCCAGCTGAGAAATCCGCCGAACGACACCATGATTGTCGTGAACCCCGCGATGACAAGGCGCCGGAGCGGCGAACGGCCTCTGCCCTCGGCCATCTCCAACTCCTCGGCGGTTGCAAGTAGCGGCGCCCGCGGGTGGTGGTCCGGGACATCGGGCCTGCGGACAGGCTGAACCTCGGTCCGTGCCGACTGCATCGACTTGCGCATCATGATGCCACAACCTCTCGCGACGATTGAGCGGACGTCATCGAAGCAACCACGTCCGTGCGGTCCCCGAACTGGGTGATGCGCCCGTTTTCCAGGACCAGCAGCTTGTCCGCGACCTCCATGATTGTCGGCCTATGGGCGATCATCACGACAATGGCGCCGTCGTTTCGGGCCTTTTCGATCGCACGGATGAGCGCGCGCTCGCCTACGGCATCGAGATTGGCGTTCGGCTCGTCCAGCACGATCAGGCGGGGACGGTCATAGAGGCAGCGGGCCAGTGCGATGCGCTGCTTCTGGCCGCCCGAAAGCGTCAGGCGGCCGTCGCCGACCGGCGTGTCGTAGCCCAGGGGGAGGCGGCCGATCATGTCGTGGACATCCGCCAGCCGTGCGGCCTCGAGCACCCTGTGCGGGTCGCCGTCCTCCATCCGCGAGATGTTGTCCCGAATCGTCCCTTCGAGCAGCGAAACCGATTGTGGAAGATAGCCGGCCACGCGGCCGAAGGAGCCGCGCTCCCAGAGATAGACATTGTTGCCGTCCAGGAAGATGCCGCCCGACGTGGGCTTGAGGACGCCGACGAGCAGCCGCGCCAACGTCGATTTGCCCGCCGCGGAGGGGCCGACCAACCCCAGCACCTCGCCGGGGGAAAGGGAAAAGGAAATGCCCTTGATGATCGGCACGTCCATGCCCGGTGCCGCGTAGACCAGCTTGTCGACGACGAGGTCGCCGTGCGCATGCGCCGTCGGCATGGCCTGGCGCACCGCCAGATCCTCGTTCAGGGCCGCCTCGAGCCGACGCCAGCCGGCGATCGCCAGGACCCATTGCCGCCAGTTCTCGATGATGGAATCGAAGGGCGCGAGCAGCCGGCCGACAAGGATGTTTGCCGCCATCATGGAGCCGGGGGTGACTTCCTGTTGCAGCACGAGCAGGACGCCGGCTGCGAGCGTAACCGCCTGGATGATGTAGCGGAGCACGCGGGTGATTGATGACATCGCCCTGCTCCTGCTGCCGCTGCTTTCAAGCGCTTCCAGCGAATGCATCTGTGCGCCGCGCCACCGCCGGGCCAGCGCCGGCAGCATGCCCATCGCCTCGATCGCCTCCGCGTGGCGAAGCGACGCAGCAATTTTCGACACCGACTCGATGTTGGCCTGACTTGCCTCCTTCATGAGCCGACGCGTGAGCAGGTCTGTAACCACACCGCAGCACAGCAGCAGAGCCACCGAAATCGCGCCGACTACGCCGAACAGGGGGTGCAGCAAAAACAGGGCACCCAGGAAGATCGGCGACCAGGCGGCATCGAGAGGGGCGCTGACCGCTGGTGAGGTGAGAAAACTGCGCAGTTCCATCAGGTCCCGCAGGGATTGCGTTGCCCGGGAAACCCCCTGGTTGACGGAGGCCTGAACCGCGGCCGTCAGAAGCGGCAGGTTCAGCCCCCGCGTCACGGCGCTGCCCATGGCCTGAAACGAAAGGGCACGGATGAAATCAAGCACGCCGTAGACCACCAGGGCGCCGACCGCCAGGATCGTCAGCATGATGAGGGAATCTATGCTCTGGCTGTTCAGCACCCGGTCGTATACCTGCAGCATGAACAGGGGCATCGTCAGCTGCAGCAGGTTGATACAGGCACTCAGCAAGGCTGCATAAAGGAGCGTCACGGCAAACACACGCCTTGCCTGCAAAACGAGCAACCTCGGATTGAGCGTCCCATTTTGGGCGACGGCCGACCCATTTTGGCCCTTGCCAACTGGGTTTTTTCGAACAGTATCAAGCATGGGCGATTTGGCCTGGGGCAACCGTGTTTAGTGATTTGAGGGTGGTATCCGCGTAGCATGCAGAACATATTGCAGTATCGCTGTCGTCAGTGTGACACAACAATGATGGCATTCTCAAGAGCGGGAATTATGGGTGGGGCGTTATTGAATTTTACTTCAAATTTTGAAGTAAATTACTGAAATGGAGAGAGTGATGACAGAAGGACTTCTCCACCCGTCCATGGGTTTGGAAGATGCAGTATTACTACGGAACGGGGGCGATAGACTGCATGTCGCCCCTGACCAGCCGCGCCGGGACGAGAACAGCGATGGCCCGCAGGTGTCATGTTTCGACCTTGCTCGTCTGCTCGAGCGGTCCAGCCGGCGCTTCTCAGGCCTGATAGGCGCGGAGCTTACGCGGCGGGGCGTCGACGACATCGGGCCGGCCCAGGTGATGGTTCTGTTGGCCATTGGCGATACCGAGCTCTCGGTCGGCGAACTGCTCGATCGCGGCAACTATGTGGGCTCGAACATCTCGTACTACCTGAAGCAACTGACCGATGGCGACTACATCGAGCGCGTCACCTCCCAGCGCGACAAGCGCTCGGCCCGAATCAGACTAACCGAGAGGGGCAGGCAGCTCTGTGCAGATCTGCGGGACGCGGCGAAGGCCTTTGAGCGCAGCTTTTGCGTGGAGCAGGACCTGCGGGATCTCGCAACCGCCTTCCAGGCGCTGCACCGGCTCGAGGTGATGTGGGCCAATGCCGCACGCTACGGCGTCTGACGTGCGCCCGAAGGGCGGCTCCTTGTCGGGGGTTTGCTGGGCATCATGCATGTAGCTTTCGTGCACCGGCGCGGTTTCGGCCAGTTCGCCGCCCTGGCCGCCCATCTGGCGCAGGCGGGGAACGAGGTGAGCCTTGTAACCGAGGCCGTGGACCAGCGGATCCCGTCGGTTCGTGTCGTGCGGCACCGGTCGGAGCCGGGGCCGCGGGCGCATCCGCTGATGGCCCGCCATCTCGGCATACCCGACCACCATGTCCGAATCGGGCACCGTGTCGCCGAGACGTTCGACGCGATGGCGCGCCAGGGCCAGAGCCCGGACATCGTCATCGGCCACATCGGCTGGGGCAGCATGATGTTCGTGAAGGACGTGCTGCCGCGCGTGCCGGCGCTCGGCTACTGCGAGTTCTTCTATCGGGCGGATGGGGCGGACATCGGATTTGCCCCAGACAGCGAGCCCGACCTCGAGACGCGCAAGCGACTCAGGCTTCGCAACATGGCGCAGCTCGTTTCGCTGGAGGCGCTGGAGGGCGGCATCAGCCCGACCCAGTGGCAGAGGAGCCTTTATCCGGCCGATGCGCGAGCGCGCATTACTGTGTGTCACGAAGGGATAGACACGCGACGCTTGCGCCCAGATCCGGCGGCTTCCTTGAAGCTTCCGGACGGACGCGTGCTCAAGGCCGGCGATCCTCCCATCGTCACCTTTGTCGCACGCGACCTCGAACCCTACCGCGGCTTCCCGCAGGCACTGGAAGCTGCATCCAAGGTCATCCGGAAACATCCCGAAGCCTTGTTCGTCTTTGTTGGCGGGGACGGCGTGAGCTATGGAACGCCGCCACCTGGCGGGGGGGCGTGGAAGGAGCACCTTCTCGCATCGCTGGATCTCCCAAGAGACAGGGTGGTTTTCCCCGGCGTGGTTCCACACCCGGTCTTGCGTCAGCTTTTCCAGATTTCGGCGGCTCACGTCTATCTGACCTACCCCTTCGTCCTTTCCTGGTCGGTCCTGGAGGCGATGGCCTGCGGCGCTCTCGTCATCGCCTCCGACACTGCTCCGGTCCGGGAAGTCATCTGCTCGGGCCGCAACGGCATCCTGGTACCGTTCTTCGACACGGACGCCCTTGCCGGGTCCATCCTGGAAGCCTTGAAAAGCCCGGACAGCTTCGCCGAACTGCGGATCGCCGCACGGCGGACCATCGAGCAGCGCTTCGGGCTGGACGAGTGCATCGCAAGCCAAACTGCCCTGATCGGAAGAATGATGGGCTCGGATTGAATTCCCGCCAATCAAGCGCAGATTGCGCGAATATTACTTCAAGTTTTTAAGTATAATTGGCGGATTTTATTTCCCCGCTTTTGTTGTTGTCTCGCGATATATTTATTG
>JAEWHN010000061.1 GCA_023387775.1 Pseudomonadota bacterium
CCTTCTTGATGCGCGGCAGCATGTCGAAGGCGTTTTCGTCCGGCATGACGACGTCGGTGACAACCAGGTCACCCTCGCCCGCCGCAACCCATCGCCAAAGTGTCGCCGCGTTGGAGGTGACCCTCACTTCATGGCCCGAGCGGGACAAAGCCTGGCTGAGCACGGTGCGGATCGCGGCGTCGTCATCGGCCACCAATATGTTGCCGCGCAGCGTCATTCCCTGCCCCCTTCACTGGTCGCGCCGCGAGGCAGGGACGTGTCCGTCCACGCCGGCATCAGCACCCGAAATGTTGCGCCCCGTGGTGTGGAATCGCATTCGATGACGCCGCCATGCTCACCCACGATCTTTGCGACCAGCGCGAGCCCCAGGCCAGAGCCGTTGGGCTTTGTGGTGATGAAGGGGTCGAACAGGATCGGCAGGATATCCTCCGACACACCGGGCCCGTTGTCATGCACGCAAAATTCGAGCGGCAGCGAAACGCGATCCTGCGACCCGGGCACCGACACTCGCATGCCGGGGCGAAACGCCGTGGACAGTGTTATTTCGCCGTTCGCGCGCGAACCGATGGCTTCGGCGGCATTCTTCACAAGGTTGAGGAACACCTGGATCAACTGATCCCGATTGGCAAAGACTGGAGGAAGCGATGGATCATATTCCTCCAAGATGTTGATCTTGCTTGCGAACCCGTTCTTCGCAATCGCCTTCACCCGATCCAGGACAACGTGAATGTTGACCGGATGGCGGTCGATCGGGCGCTCGTCCGAAAACACCTCCATGCGATCGACCAGAGCCACGATGCGGTCCGTCTCTTCGGTGATCAGTCGGGTCAAGGCGCGATCGTCGTCCGAAACGACCGTCTCCAGAAGCTGCGCGGCGCCGCGGATGCCGGAGAGCGGGTTCTTGATTTCGTGCGCCAGCATGGCGGCAAGGCCGGTGACCGAGCGGGCTGCGCCGCGATGCGTCATCTGCCGGTCGATCTTGTCGGCCATGGAGCGTTCCTGGAACATCACCACCACCGAGCCCTGCAGCTCCGGTACCGGCGCGACATAGATGTCGACGATCTTCTCGACGCCCAGGCGCGGCGATGAAATGTCGACCCGATACTCGTTGACCGGGGCAAGCCGCTCGCGCACCTGCTGAATGAGCGACAGGATGGGACTGCCGAAGGGCACGAACCGATCCAGCGTCGTGCGGGCGAGCATGGCGGCGCTGACGCGGAAAAAATCCTCGGCATCGGCATTGGCATAGGTGATGTGGTCGTCGGGACCGATCATGATCACCGGCCTGCGGATCGTGTTGAGGACGATCTGTGCGGCGTCGGCTGCGCGTGTCGCCGGGACATTATTGGGGCTCATGCGGCGTCCCTCGCATCGGTTTCGGATGTCGCGAATGCCTCCCGCAGGCTGCGGATCACCACCGACGGATCGAGAGATGTCATCATGGCCTTGCGCAGGTCCGCTGAAGTGGCCCCTGCGTGCCGGTCGAGATACCAGCCGAGGTGCTTGCGTGCCTGCCGCAGGCCGCTTTCCACGCCATAGAGCGCCAGCATGTCCTCATAGTGCGCGACGACATAATCGGCCAGTTCCTCGGCTGCGCGCGGTACGCCTGCCTTGACGCCGGTGGCGATGGCGCCTGCCGTCCACGGCGCTCCATAGCTGGCACGCCCGACCATGACGGCGTCCGCGCCGGACTGCGCCAGGATCTCGACGGCATCGGCAGGGCTGCACACGTCGCCATTGGCGACAACCGGGATGGAAACGGCCTCCTTGACGCGGGCGATGGCGCGCCAGTCGGCCTTGCCCTGATAGAACTGGCAGCGCGTGCGGCCATGCACGGTGACCATCCGGACACCAGATTCTTCGGCGCGACGCGCAAGCACCGGGGCGTTCAGGGCTGCCTCGTCCCAGCCCAGCCGCATCTTTACCGTTACCGGCACGTCCACCGCGCACACAACGGCGTCGATCAGCGACACGGCATGGTCGAGATCGCGCATCAGCGCCGATCCGGCATATCCGCCCGTCACCTTCTTGGCGGGGCAGCCCATGTTGATGTCGATGATGTCGGCGCCTTCGCCGGCGGCGATGCGTGCACCCTCGGCCATGTGCTTCGCCTCGCGGCCGGCAAGCTGGACCATGTGCACCGGCAGGCCGGAATGACGAATGCGCCGCCCCGATTCCGAATGCCCCTTTGCAAGCTCGCCGCTCGCAACCATCTCCGACACCACGAGCCCGGCGCCATGCGCATAGGCACGCTTGCGAAACGGGTCATCCGTGATGCCGGACATCGGCGCCAGAAACACCCGATTGCGGATCTTGACGCCGCCAACTTCGAGCGGTTCCGCGTGAGTTAGGATATCCGGCATGCACAAATACCAAGCATTTTTCCTGTATGCTTATTTTGTAAACAGTTCATAACTATTGTGCAATGCGGGAAAGTGGCATGGGCAAGGCGCTGGCCGGAAAAGTCTGGCCTTCCATGCCGGCTGCGACTAAGCCTCGGCCATGGAAAAACACGAAGCTGAATCGACAAGCTTGCCAGCCTCCACCGCTGTGGTGATCGTTGCCGCCGGCCGTGGCGAACGTGCCGGCCAGGCAGAGGGCCCCAAGCAATATCGCAACATTGGCGGCCGGGCGGTTCTCGCTCGCACGGTTGCAACTTTTCTTGATCAACCCGGCATCGGCGCCGTTGCTGTCGTGATTCACCCCGACGACGGCGAATTGCTGCGTGCAGCCTTGGGCGAATTCGCAGGTCGGGTCATAGTGGTACATGGCGGAGCAACACGGCAAGATTCGACACGGCTCGGCCTTCTGGCCCTGGGCGAACTCCGCCCCGCAAAGGTGCTGATCCACGACGGCGTCCGTCCTTTCGTTGACGCACCGCTCATCGACCGCGTCGTCGCCGCCATCGATGAAGGGCATGGCGCGCTGCCTGCCCTGCCCGTTTCCGACACGCTGAAGCGCGAGGCGGCCGACGGCACGATAGCTGAAACCGTTGCGAGGGCCGGGTTGCATGCCGCGCAGACGCCACAG
>JAEWHN010000040.1 GCA_023387775.1 Pseudomonadota bacterium
GGCCTGCACCTCGCCAAAATTGTCGAGCACCTGCTCCAGGTCGGGCGAAAGCCATTCAAGATGGGGCGGGGCGACATAGAAGCCGATCTGAATGCGCACCAGCGGTCGCATGGCGTAGAGCTCGGTGCAGACCCGGTCCAGGGCCGGCCGGTCGTCCGCGGCAAGCAATGCGGTGCACTTCAATATCATGAGGTAGAGGCGGAACTCGCTATCCCGCTCCGACAGCTCTAGCGGGTTCAAATACTGGTGCAACAGTTGCCTGCTAGCGTCTCCGTAGATCTGCATCGAGGCAGGTCCGGAGGAGAAATTGCTGCCGGAACCATGCGCCGGCTCCCCCCAGAATGGCAGTCCATTCCTGAGGGCGATCATCGCTTGTTTCTCTGCCGACCCAAGAACTATCGACCCAGGTGGAGGACATTGCATGCTGGGAAAATGGCTTAGCGCCACTTCCGAAGTGCTTCATGACGTCATCAGGTTGTTGATGTTGACGAGGCCGAGCCAACGCGAGGACCGTACTTCCGACAACCGATCGGATCTCGATTTCGACGGGCGATGAGCCTGAGGGGCATCCGCCCCAGCGGAGTGTTCCTCTCATGCGACAGTTGGATGTGTTGTTCCGGAGGCTCTCGAATGATTGGCATGACCGCGCAGTGCGGCGGAGCAGAATCTGGCGTGCCGTAGCGCGCGCCGCGGTGCTGGCGCTTCCCTTGGCTGTCTCCCCACACCGGGCAGCCGCAGACGAACCGGTCGACACGGCGATCATTTTCGCGGTCGATCAGTCAGCGTCGATCGACCGCGACATTGCCCGGTTGCAACTCAGCGGCCATGTCGAAGCCTTGCGGTCGGCCGAGGTCGCAAGGGCGATTGCGAGCGGGCTCATCGGCTGCATCGCCATCTCCTATATAGAATGGTCGAGCGCCGGAAAGCTGGAGACGGTTCTTCCGTGGACCAGGGTGTGCAGCGCCGCCGACACCGCCAGCGCGGCGGATCTCATTCAGGAACAGGGCAATGATGGTCTCGAGCCAAGAGGGCGGGGCAGGACATCGATCTCATATGCCATAGATGTCGCCGGCCTGCTGCTCGGCTCGTATCCCGGGCAGGCGGCGCGAAAGGTCATCGACATCTCCACCAACGGCACCAACAATGACGGATTGCCCGTGAGCGAAAGCCGCGCCAAGGCGCTCGAACTGGGCCACATCGTCAATGGAATTGCCGTGTCACTGACAGAGCCGGGCGTGACCGACGACTTGCCCGGCTATCTGGAACGTAACGTCATCACCGGCGCCGGCTCTTTCGTCGTGGCACCACGCAGGCCCGAAGACTATGCGACGGCAATCCGGCGCAAGCTTGTCCTCGAGATCAGTGATGGGCGAAAGCCTGCTCGGGTCCTTCACGCCAACACCGAGCTTCCGTGGACCTTTCGCTAGGAGCGGAGCGTTGCAGGGCAGGCGCTATCTCTGGGTTGCCGGCTCTAACCTGGGCCGCTGCGCAGCCTTCCCGCGAACGGCTCGATGCCAGCATCGGCTGCCGCCATGCTGCCGATCGCTGCCCAGTCCAGCGAGGATCCGCCATTCGCAATCAGCCGGATGAAACGATCCCTCAGCAGGCTGCCCATCGGTAGCGGAACGCCGAGGTTCTCGGCAGCCATCAGCGCCAGCCGTATGTCCTTCTGGCCGAGTGGCGCGGCAAACCCGGCGGGGTGGAACCGCTCCTCGGCGATGAGCGTGCCGTAGTTGCTGTAGATGGGCGCGTTGAAAAGCGTGGAGGTCAGAATTTCAAGGTACTGCCGGCGGTTGAGGCCGGCCTTGGCGACAAGCGCCATCGCCTCGCCCAGAGACTCGATCACGCAGGCGATCAGGAAATTGCCGCTGAGCTTGACCAGATTGGCATCCTTCGGCGCCTGCGAGATGACGAAAAGCTTCAGGCTGATCGCTTCCAGGAATGGCCGCGCGCGGTCGATCGCCTCGTCCGTTCCGCCCGCTACTACCGAAAGTTGCCCGGCAGCGGCGACTTCGGGGCGGCCGAACACCGGTGCCGAGACGAAGAGCTGGCCGCGTCTTGCGTGCGCCTCCGCCAGACGTTCGCCCAGCGCCACGCTGATGGTGCTGGAGGAGATGTGCACGGCGCCGCCGGCCAGGCTTTCGGCGATACCGTCCTTGCCCAGGGCGATGCTCGTGACGGCTTCATCATCCGTCAGCATGGTGAACACCGCGTCGCCATGGCAGGCTTCGCTGGGCTTGGCCGCCACCGAAGCTCCCTTGCCGGCCAGCAGCTTGGTCTTCTCCGGGTTGCGGTTGTAGACGGTGACGGTATGGCCGGCCTTCAGCAAGTTTGCAGCCATGCCGGCGCCCATCTGCCCGATGCCGATGAAGCCAACTTTCATGGGACGCCTCCTCAAGAGAGATATGGCGCAGCTGTGGTCTTCGGCAATCCGGGGCGGGGCGGGAAACAACCCCCGGCGCTCGGCAGCGCGGGGGGGATGTGCGATGCTTATCAGGGCGGGCCGGCAACAGTGTGCGCCGGCCCAACATTGCTTCGATGAAGCCGGTCAGGCGTCGATGTCGACGTCCTTGGTTTCCTTGCCGAGCAGCAGCGCGATCAGGGTCAAGACGGCCATGGCCGAAAGATACACGCCCACCCAGAACGGACTGCCGCCGCCGGCGCTCCACAGTGCCACCGCGATGAAGGGAGCGATCGCCGCGCCCAGGATCGAGGAGACGTTGTAGGAGATGCCGGAGCCGGTGTAGCGCACATTGGCCGGAAACAGTTCCGGGAGCAGCGCACCCATCGGTCCGAAGGTCATGCCCATCAGCGTGAAGCCGATGATGAGCCAGGCCATGACGCCGGCATTGCCGCCTTCGAGCATCGGCACCCAGAAAAGACCGAACGCGATGATGCCGAGCGTGACCCAGATCAGGGTCTTGCGCCGGCCCCAGCGGTCGGCCCACGGGCCGGAGACCATGGTGAAGATGCCGAAAAACACCACGCCCACGATCATCATCAGCACGAAGGTGCTGTAGTCGTATCCGAGACCGGGCAAAGCGGCGCTGGTGGCGGCGCGGCCGTAGCTCAGCGAGAAGGTGGTCATCAGGTAGAACAGCACATAGGTGGCCAGCATGTAGAAGGTGCCCAGAACGAGTTCCTTCCAGTGCGATTTGAAGGCGGCCACGATCGGCACTTTCTGCACCTGCCCGGTCTTGACCGTGTTTTCGAAGGCAGTGCTCTCCACCAGGTTCAGCCGCACCCACAGCCCCACCGCGACCATGATGATCGAGAACAGGAACGGGACGCGCCAGCCCCATTCAAGGAAGGCTGTCGAAGGCCGCGAGGGGTCTTCGGAGGGCAGGGTGGCGGCGATGATCAGGAACAGGCCGTTGGCGATGATGAAGCCGATCGGCGCGCCGAGCTGGGGGAAGGTGCCGTAGATTGCCCGCTTGCCGGCCGGCGCATTTTCGGTCGCCACCAGTGCCGCACCGCTCCATTCGCCGCCAAGCGCAAAGCCCTGTGCCAGCCGCAGCAGCACCAGCAGTGCCGGCGCGAACCAGCCGACGGTGATATAGGTCGGCAACAGGCCGATCAGGAAGGTGGCGATGCCCATAGTCAGCAAGGCGCCCACCAGCGTGATCTTGCGCCCGCGCTTGTCGCCCAGATGGCCGAAGAAGATCGCGCCAAGCGGCCGCGCGACCATTGCGGCGCCGAACACCGCAAACGACGCAAGCAGCGCGGTGGTCTCGTTGCCCTTGGGAAAGAAGAGATAGGGAAACACCAGCACGGCGGCGGTGGCATAGACGTAGAAATCATAGAATTCGATGGTGGTGCCGATGAGGCTGGCCAGGATCACGCGGGAGCGTGAATTGGCGGGCACAGCGCTCGACGCCGTCACTGTCGTGGTCGAAGACATGTAAAATGTCGCTCCATGCGATCAAAGCGGCGTTGGCTCGAGCAGGAAGGAGTCGTGCCGGCAAGCTTCGATCAAGATTGCTGAAGGGCGAGGTTCCGCCTTGGCGGATGATGCCTCACCCCTAGAGCCTTGCGACCGGACATTTCAAGAAATTTCATTGCGCAACATGTCGCATTCGGGAAACGCAGTGTCCTCGAAACGAAGACACGGTGTCCGGATCGTGCGCGGGCGGTGCCCTCAGCGGCCGCAGGAGCGCAGCTGTGCGGCGTATCTGGTTGCCATGGTGGTCGCCCGGCGGGCGCCCTGCTGCGCAGTGGCATTTGCAGTGCCCCGCGCGTAGCCGGAATGACCCATGTAGTAGGCAAGATAGAGGTTGTAGGCGTCGTCGCGCCCTATGCCGTTCACGCGGCTGCTGGTGCTGTGATACCAACCGACGAAGTGGATGGCGTCGGCAAAGTTCGTCCGGCTTGCGTATGCGCGCCCGGTCTCGGCCCGATAGCGCGACCATGTGCCGTCAAGTGCCTGCGAATAGCCATAGGCTGTCGAGGCGCGAGTCCAGGGAATGAAGCCAAGCAGTTTCTTGCGGGGCGGCCGAGCGTAAGGGTTGAAGCCAGACTCGGCGTAGATCGTGGCCATGAGGATCGGCACGGGCACGCCGAACTCGCGCTCAGTCTTCCTTGCCGCGCCATGCCAGCTGTTGAACCAGCCATCTCTTTGATCGAACACCGCACACACGTCGCTGATACGCGACGGCGCGGATGCGCAGCTCCCGAGCGCCAGGAGCGCGACAAGAAACAGGACGCGCTTCATTGAACCTCGCTTTCCGTCCTGTCGTAAGTCGGAAGAAATTAAGCAAAATTTAAAGGAACGAGATTCGGCCCGCCGTCCGACGCAAATCTCTCCCGCGGGCGCGGTTTTCCACAGCCGGGCGGCTGGAGGCCGGCGGTTCTCACGGTCGAAGGCCACCGTTCACGTGACGGGCCCGTCGGGTCTTAAAACCGCGCCGTGTGTCCCCATATTATTCCCGAGAACCCTGGTTCCCGGGGAGGTGACGGATGATCCGGATTGTCCTTGTCGCTCTGGTCGTGATGGTGGCGTGGTCCGCTCTGGCCAGGCTTCTTCAGGCTCTCAAGACGGCGAACATCGATTGGACCGGTGTGACGGCCGCGATCGCCTTCATCGTGCTCGCCTTCTGGCTTCGCCACATCACCGGAATGGGCTGAGCGCGCCGGTAAATAACGGATGCCGGCGGCGCCAGGAAGACAGCAGAATCAATGTCCTGATTCTTGCGCTCTTAAAACTAGCTCGGCTTCACGCCCGCCAGGTGCTTTCGCGCTGCATAGAGGCTGATCGCCGCCGCGTTCGACACGTTGAGCGAGTGGATCACGCCCGGCATGTCGAGCCGGGCCAGCGCCTGCACCGTCTCGCGCGTCTTGTGGCGCAGGCCTTTTCCTTCCGCGCCGAGCACGAGCGCGATTCGCTCGCCGGAAAATGTCTTTTCCAGCTCCGCGGGCCCTTCCGAATCAAGCCCGATCGTCTGGAAGCCCGATTCGTGCAGATCGCCGAGCGCTTCGGCGAGATTGCGCACCTCGATCAGGTCGATGTGCTCCAGCGCGCCGGAGGCGGATTTGGCCAGTACGCCCGATTCCTGCGCGCTGTGGCGCGAGGTGGTGATCAGTGCGCCGGCTCCGAAAGCCACCGCCGAACGGATGATCGCGCCGACATTGTGCGGGTCTGTCACCTGGTCGAGCACCAGCACCAGCGGCGTCTCGCCAAGCGCCGACAAGGCCTTGGGTTTCAGGGGTGCCGCCTCGATCAGCACGCCCTGATGCACCGCATCGCTGCCGGTGATCTTGTCGATGTCGCGCGGCTCGACGATTTCCACGGGAAAGGGCAGGGACCTGTCTCCGATCTCCAGCCGCTCCAGCGCGTTGCGGGTCACCAGCATGCGGCTGATTTCGCGGCGCGGATTGTCCAGTGCCGCGCGCACCGTGTGCAGGCCATAGAGGCGCAGCAGGCCCTCGGCCGCCGCTTCGCCGGGCGGGATATCGGCTCGCGGGCGATGAGCCGGCTTGCCGCCGCTCTTCTGGTCGCGATAGGCGCGCCGAAGCTTGGCGTAGTGCGTATCCTTGGGCGTTCCGGGCTTTTTTTCGTTGCTCATGAGCGCTCTATAGCTGGGGTGTGAGCCTTTGGATATGCCAACGACGAAAGCTGTGTGATAAATTATCGAAATTGCCGATGGCGCGGTTGACAGTGTCTGACCTTGTCGCCATAAGCGCATCGCAGATTGACGAGTGGGACTTTTCCCGGTTCGGAAATCGGTCGAATGCCTCGTTGCATGGCTCCAGCAGCAGTTGGAGGAGTGCCCGAGTGGTTAAAGGGGACGGACTGTAAATCCGTTAGCTCAGCTTACGTTGGTTCGAATCCAACCTCCTCCACCACTGCCGGCCTGGAGCCACGAAGGGAAGTTGCGGGTATAGCTCAATGGTAGAGCAGCAGCCTTCCAAGCTGAATACGCGGGTTCGATTCCCGCTACCCGCTCCAAAGGCTCCGCTCACGGAACCCGTTGCAGGCAGCATCTTATAATGCCGGCGGAATTGTCCTATTCTCTGCTCCATCTGCGGCGCCGATGCGGTGTCCCGGGTGGGCTGGCACCGTTTGGGCAAAAGACTCTTGTGTTTTTTGGCCATTGTCGCTAATCGCCCCGCATTCGAACCTCAACTGAAGCCCTGCCGCCAAGGAAAGTAAGCAATGGCTAAGAGTAAATTTGAGCGCAACAAGCCGCATGTGAACATTGGCACGATTGGTCACGTTGACCATGGCAAGACGTCGCTGACGGCTGCGATCACGAAGTTTTTCGGCGATTTCCGGGCCTATG
>JAEWHN010000068.1 GCA_023387775.1 Pseudomonadota bacterium
CGCCACCGTCGCTGTTGAGGCGGCCGCCGACGATGCGGTCTTCCTCGGCAAGGATAACCCGTGCGCCGGTGCGGCCCGCGGCAAGGGCTGCGGCAAGGCCGGCCGGGCCGGAGCCGACCACCAGCACGTCGCAATGCGCCCATGCCTTGTCGTAGTGGTCGGGGTCGGCCACGCCGCTCGGGCGGCCGAGGCCAGCGGCCCGGCGAATGGCGGGCTCGTAGATCGACTCCCAGAACTTCGCCGGCCACATGAAGGTCTTGTAATAGAAGCCCGCCACGAAGATCGGCGACGCCAGCGAATTGACCGACATGACGTCAAAGGCGAGCGAAGGCCAGCGGTTCTGGCTCTGCGCCACCAGCCCGTCATAGAGCTCGACCGTGGTCGCCTTGGTGTTGGGCTCGCGCCGCGCGCCGGTGCGCAGTTCCACCAGCGCATTCGGCTCTTCAGGGCCGGCGGTCAGGATGCCGCGCGGGCGATGGTACTTGAAGGATCGGCCGACCAGCGTCACGCCATTGGCGACCAGCGCCGAAGCCAGGGTGTCGCCGGCATAGCCGGTCATCTGCTTGCCGTCGAAGGTGAAGTCGATCGCCCTGGTCCGGTCGATCAGGCCGCCCTTGGCCAGCCGGTGTGATTGATGCGATGCCATTATTCTGCACCTGCCTTCGCGAATTCTGCGCTTGCCTTGGCAGCGGCTGCCCCGGCGCCGGCAGCGGCGCGCACAGAGCTGATTTCATGGGTCACGGTATTGCGCTCGACGATGAGCCAGGAGCGGCAGCCGCCGCCGTGGTACCAATATTCGCTCATCACGCCGGCGACATTGTCGCGAAGGTAGACATAGTCGTAGAAGGCACCCTGTTCGCCTTCCGCGCCCTTCCCCGCTTCCACGGCCATGACAACCGGGCGCTTCGGCTTGGCGTCACCCAGATAGGTGAATTCGCCGTTTTCGCGTTCGCCGCAAAAAGGACATGCAATGCGCATTTCCGTCCGCCTCGCTCTCAGTGCAGATTGGGTTGGGCGCCCTGGCCCTTCTCGTCGATCATCGCGCCGCGTTCGAAGCGGTCGAGGCGGAACAGCCTCGCTTCGTCATGCGGAGTGTCGGTCGCCAGCAGATGCGCGAAGACCAGGCCGGAAGCCGGCGTTGCCTTGAAGCCGCCATAGCACCAGCCGGCATTCAGATAGAGCCCGTCCACCGGCGTCTTGTCGATGATCGGCGTGCCGTCCATCGACATGTCCATGATGCCGCCCCACTGGCGCAGAAGGCGAATACGGCCGATCATCGGCATAAGCGCCATGCCGCCTTCGCAGACGTCTTCCATCACCGGCATGTTGCCGCGCTGTGCGTAGGAGTTGTAGCCGTCGAGATCGCCGCCGAACACCAGGCCGCCCTTGTCGGACTGGCTGACATAGAAGTGGCCGGCACCGAAGGTGACGACACCCGGAATGAGCGGCTTGATCGCCTCCGACACGAAGGCCTGCAGCACGTGGCTCTCGATAGGCAGCCTTAAGCCTGCCATGGCAGCAACTCGCGAGGTGCTGCCGGCAACCGCCATGCCGACCTTGCCGGCGCCGATGCGGCCGCGAGAGGTCTCGACGCCTGTCACCTTGCCGTTCTGGTCACGGACAAAGCCGGTGACCTCGCAGTTCTGGATGATGTCCACGCCGAGCTGGTCGGCGGCGCGTGCATAGCCCCACACCACGGCGTCGTGACGGGCCGTGCCGGCGCGGCGCTGCAAGAGCCCGCCCTGGATGGGGAAGCGGGCATTGTCGAAATTCAGGAAGGGCATCATCTGCTGGATCTGCGCCCGATCGAGCAGCTCCGCATCGATGCCGTTGATGCGCATGGTGTTGCCGCGGCGCGCAAAGGCGTCGCGCTGGGCGTCGGAATGATAGAGGTTCACGATGCCGCGCTGGCTGACCATCGCGTTGTAGTTGAGGTCCTGCTCCATGCGCTCCCAGAGCTTCATCGAAAGCTCGTAGAAGCCGGTGTTGCCGGGAAGCCCGTAGTTGGAGCGGATGATGGTGGTGTTGCGGCCGGCATTGCCCGAACCGATCCACCCCTTTTCCAGCACCGCGACGTTGCGGACGCCGTATCGATGCGCGAGGTGGTAGGCGGTGGCGAGCCCGTGGCCGCCGCCGCCGATGATGATGACGTCGTAGTGCGACTTGGGAGCCGCATCACGCCAAGCGCGCCCCCAGCTCTTGTGGCCGGAAAGCGCCGCCTTCGCGACCGAAAAAATTGAGTATTTCATCTCTTTGTCTTCCGCGAGGCGGCCTGCAGTTTTCCGTTCGGGAGCGGGTGGGTCTTCAGCAGTCCAGCGTGTTGTCGAGTTCCCACTGGGTCAGATGCGACGTGTAGGAATTCCATTCCCTCATCTTCATCTTGACGAAGCCGTCGACCATCTCCACGCCCAGGGCTTCCTTGAACTCGGTGTCCTCGTCCAGAAGACGGAGCGCATCGAGCAGGTTCAGAGGAAGACGGGGGGCGTTCTTCACGGTATGCCCGTCAGTGTACATGTTGATGTCACTGCGCGGACCCGGATCCATCTTTTCCCGCAGGCCACGAAGGCCAGCGGCCAGGATGACGGCCTGCATCAGATAGGGGTTGGCAGCGCCGTCGGGCAGACGCAGCTCGAAGCGGCCAGGCCCCGGCACGCGCACCATGTGCGTGCGGTTGTTGCCCGTCCACGTAACCGCGTTGGGCGCCCAGGTCGAACCCGAGACGGTGCGCGGTGCATTGATGCGCTTGTAGGAGTTCACCGTCGGGCAGATGATCGCGGTCATGGACGGTGCGTAACGCATGATGCCGCCCAGGAAGTGCATGCCGCTCTCGGAAAGGCCGTCCGGCGAGCTGTCGTCGGCAAAGATGTTCTTCTTGCCGTCGAGATCCCAGGCGGAGATGTGCGCGTGGCAGCCATTGCCCGTCAGCGTCGGGAAAGGCTTGGGCATGAACGTTGCGCGCACGCCATGCTTTTCCGCAATCGTCTTCATCATGAACTTGAAGAACGAATACCTGTCGGCTGTCACCATGACGTCGTCAAAGACCCAGTTCATTTCGAACTGGCCGTTGGCGTCCTCGTGGTCGTTCTGGTACGGCTCCCAGCCAAGCCCCAGCATGGCGTCGCTGACCTCGGCGATGATGTCGTATCGCCGCATCAAGGCCTGCTGGTCGTAGCAGGGCTTGGCCGAGTTGTCGTGCTCGTCCGCGACCCGCTTGCCATCCATCGAGGTGAGGGAAAATTCCGGCTCAACGCCGGTCTTGACGCGGATACCAACCGAAGCGGCTTCCTCGACAAGCCGCTTGAGCGTGTTGCGCGGCGCCTGGTCTACGCTTCTGCCGTCCATCACGCAGTTGGAGGCAACCCAGGCAACCTCCGGGTTCCATGGCAGCTGGATGACCGATGCCGGATCCGGCACCGCCAGCATGTCGGAATGGGCCGGCGTCATGTCCATTCCGCCGGCAAATCCCGCAAATCCGGCACCGTCCTTCTGCATGCCGCTGATAGCGCGGGTCGGCACCAGCTTCGCGCGCTGGTAGCCGAGAAGGTCGGTGTAGGTGACCATGAAGTATCTTACGTTCCTCGCCTTCGCGAATTCGGCGAGGTCAGTTGTTTTCGTATGGTCGATTTTTGTATCGAAAGCCGTTCCCATTTATTTTCTCCTCCCGGCAATTCTTGTTCAGAAAGTGTTTTTTCCCGGCACCCAATTCGTTCCAGCAAGGGGGACACCCGCCATGGCCGACGCCTCGATCGTCAGCGCGCACAGATCTTCGGGCTCCAGGTTATGCACGTGGTTCTTGCCGCAGGCACGCGCGATGGTCTGCGCCTCCAGCGTCATCACTTTCAGATAGTTAGCGAGCCTGCGTCCTGCCGCGACAGGGTCGACGCGCTTCATCAGCTCCGGATCCTGCGTGGTGATGCCTGCCGGATCCTTGCCCTCATGCCAGTCATCATAGGCGCCGGCCGTCGAGCCGAGCTTACGATACTCTTCCTCCCAGCGCGGGTCGTTGTCGCCCAGCGCGATGAGCGCCGCCGTTCCGATCGAGACCGCATCAGCGCCCAGGGCCAGTGCCTTGGCCACGTCGGCGCCATTGCGAATGCCGCCGGACACGATCAGTTGGACCTTGCGATGCATGCCGAGGTCGCGCAGGGCCTGAACCGCCGGCCTGATGCAGGCGAGGATCGGCTGGCCGACATGCTCGATGAAGACTTCCTGCGTGGCAGCGGTGCCGCCCTGCATGCCATCGAGGACCACCACGTCCGCGCCCGCCTTCACCGCAAGCGCGGTGTCGTAATAGGGTCGCGCACCGCCGACCTTCACATAGATCGGCTTCTCCCAATCGGTGATCTCGCGGATCTCCAGGATCTTGATCTCGAGATCGTCCGGACCCGTCCAGTCGGGGTGACGGCAAGCCGAACGCTGATCGATGCCCTTGGGCAGCGTGCGCATCTCGGCAACGCGATCGGAGATCTTCTGGCCAAGCAGCATGCCGCCGCCGCCGGGCTTGGCGCCCTGGCCAACCACGACTTCGATGGCATCGGCGCGGCGCAGGTCGCGCGGGTTCATGCCGTAGCGGGAAGGCAGAACCTGGTAGACCAGCTTCTCGGAATGGCCGCGCTCTTCCTCGGTCATGCCGCCGTCGCCCGTCGTGGTCGACGTGCCGGAGAGCGTTGCGCCACGGCCCAGTGCTTCCTTGGCCGGCCCCGACAGCGAGCCGAAGCTCATGCCGGCAACGGTGATCGGGATCTTCAGCTCGATCGGCTTCTTGGCAAAGCGGGTGCCGAGCACGACCGAGGTGTCGCAGCGCTCACGATAGCCTTCGAGCGCATAGCGCGAGATCGAGGCGCCGAGGAACAGCAGGTCGTCGAAATGAGGAACCTTGCGCTTGGCGCCCGAACCGCGAATGTCGTAGATGCCAGTGGCCGCCGCGCGGCGGATTTCCGACATCGTGTAGTCATCGAACGTCGACGACTTGCGCGGAGTGGTCGGAGGATTGTGGTAGGTCATATCTATCTTACCTCAGTACGCATCGGCGTTGTCGATGTTGAAATTGTAGAGCGTGCGCGCCGAACCGTAGCGCTTGAACTCTTCCGGCTTCACATCCGTTATGCCTGCACGCTCCAGGAGATCCTTGAGGATGGCGATGTGCTCGGGGCGCATTTCCTTTTCGATGCAGTCGGCGCCGAGGCTCTTCACCGAGCCGCGCACGAAAAGGCGCGCTTCGTAGATGGAGTCGCCCAGCGCATCGCCGGCATTGCCGAGAACCACCAGGTTGCCGGACTGCGCCATGAAGGCGGACATGTGGCCGACGTCGCCGCGCACCACGATGTTGATGCCCTTCATGGAGATGCCGCAGCGCGAAGAAGCATTGCCTTCGATGACGAGCAGACCGCCACGGCCGGTCGCGCCGGCATACTGGCTGGCATTGCCCTTCACGACGATGCTGCCCGACATCATGTTTTCGCCGACGCCGGGGCCAGCCGAGCCATGCACCGTGATGGTGCTGTGC
>JAEWHN010000079.1 GCA_023387775.1 Pseudomonadota bacterium
ACCCAGCACGGCCTGCGAGTGCACGGTGCAGTTCTCGCCAATTGTGGTAGCGCCGAGGACGGTGACATGGCTGATGAGCCGCGTGCCGGCGCCGATCACCACCTCTGGGCCGACATGGCAGAATGGCCCGATGTGCGCGCCGGCACCAAGCTGCGCTCCCGGCTCCACGACGGCCGATGGATGAACGAAGGTTTCAGTCTGCATAAATTCTCGCTGGTCAGGCCGTAGGCGGCGACATCATCGCCGAAATTTCCGCTTCCGCAGCCTTTGCCCCGTCAACCATGGCTTCGCAAGCGAAACGCCAGATATTACCGCGCTTTTTCAACTTCTTCACATGGATGTGAAGACGGTCGCCCGGTACCACCGGCCGCCTGAACTTGGCGTTGTCGATGGTCATGAAATAGACGAGCGAAGGCTTGTCGTCACCCTGGCTCTTGATGCAGATGGCGCCGGCGGTCTGCGCCATCGCCTCGATGATGAGAACGCCCGGCATAACCGGCTGTTCCGGAAAATGGCCGGCGAAATGCGGCTCGTTGAACGTGACGTTCTTGATGCCGACCGCGGAATTGTCGCCGTCGATGTCGACAATCCTGTCCACCAGCAGCATCGGATAGCGGTGCGGCAGCAACTTCAAAAGACCGAGAATATCGACGGCTTCGAGTGTCGTTACGGCGTTATCGGCCATGTTCACCCCCTCTTGGGCTTTGATGACAATTTGCGGATGGTGGCAACATCGCGCATGAATTCCATCATGGGCCGAGCCGGCAGGCCAGCCCACACTTCGCCGGCAGGCACGTCGTTCATGAAACCGCTTGCGGCGGCCAGCTTGGCGCCGCTGCCGATCGTGAGGTGGTCGGCAAGGCCGACGCGACCGCCCATCATGACGTAGTCGCCGATGGTGACGGAGCCGGAAATGCCGCAGTGCCCGGCAATGATGCAGCCGCGGCCGATGCGCACGTTGTGGGCGATCTGGACCAGATTGTCGATCTTGGTGCCCTCGCCGATGATCGTATCGGCCATGGTGCCGCGGTCCACGGTGGTGTTCGCCCCGATCTCGACATCGTCCTGGACGATGACGCGGCCGATTTGCGGGATGCGTTCGGGCCCGCGGGCACCGCCGACGAAGCCGAAGCCTTCGCGGCCGACGCTGGCGCCACTGTGGATCACGACGCGATTGCCGACGAAGGCACACTGGACACTGGCATTCGGGCCGACATAGCAGTCGCGACCGATCTGCGTATTGGCCGCGATGACCGCGTTGGGAGCGATGATGGTGCCGGTGCCGATGGCAACGCCGGGACCGATCACCGCGCCGGCCTCGACAATCACCCCGTCTTCAAGTTTCGCGCTGGCATCCACATAAGCGCGCGGCGAAATGCCGGTCTCGCCGGTCATGGTGCCGGGCGTAGCGGCGGCGGGGAACAAAAGCCGGCCCACCTGGGCAAAAGCCACCTGCGGCTTGGGCGTGACCAGAATGGCGATTCCCGAAGGAATCAAACCGCTTATATCCGGCGTGCAAAGCACCGCTGCAGCGCGAAGCCTCTCCACGCTGCCGGCATTGCGCTTGCCTTCGATGAAAACCAAGGCGTCGCTGCTGCCTTCACTGGCGGGAGCAATGGTGGAAACCACCTTCTCGGCAAGGCTGGCATCGACGAGCTCCGCGCCGGTGAGGTTCGCGATCTCAAGCGCCGTGAAACGGCGCGACGGCACGAAGAAGACCGGGTCGGACATGTGAACCTTTTCTTCCGGGCCCATGCGGCCCGGAAGTTTGCCGGCTTCTGATCAGAAGCGGGTCGAAATACCGAAGTTGAAGTTCTGCACTGCGTCACCTTCCTGCTTCAGGACAGGGATGGCGTAGTCGACGCGCAGCGGACCGAACGGCGAGGCCCAGATCAGACCGGCGCCCACCGATGCACGCCATTCCATGCCCTTGCCGACGATGTCCACACCGCCCTGGCTGACAGGAATCTTGTTGCCGAACAGGGTAGCCGCATCGGCGAAGACCGCGCCGCGCAGCCCGAGGCTCTCCGGAATGACCGGAAGCGCGAACTGAGCCTCGGCCGAAGCATTGAGATAGCTGGTGCCGCCGACATGATCGTCGTTGCGCGGATCATACGGACCGATGCCGCCATATTCGAAGCCGCGGATCATGCGATCATTGCTCTGGAAGTGATCGAAGATGCGCAGATTGTCGGAACCGTAGCCGGCGACATGACCGCCGCCAACGCTCGCCAGACCGACGATGTCATACTCTTCCGACAGCGTCTGATAGTAGCTGCTGCGGCCGGTGACCTTCACAAACTTGGCATCGCCGCCAAGGCCCGCCACTTCCGTAGTAAGCGCGGCGTAGATACCCGAATGCGGGTTCTTCATGTCGTCGATGGTGTTGTAGAGCAACGTGCCGGAAACCGACGATTTCACCCACGGGCTGTTCTTGACGCCATCCACAATGGCCGGGGAAATCTCATCAGGACCGCAATCACCGCCTGAAACGCCAGCGTTCTCGGCCGTGCAATCGCCCCGGAACTTGTACTTTTCCTGGGTCAGGTTGTAGGCGAGCTGCGTCGACAGGGTTTCGGTAATCGGAAGGCCGAAGCGGACCGTGCCGCCGTTCAACTCGTTCTCGTAGTTGGTGAAGGTACGGGTCTGACGATACACGTCGAAGCCCGCCGCGACACGGCTGCCGAGGAAGTAGGGTTCCGTGAACGATACCATGAAGTCGCGCGCGTTCCGGCCGCCACCGGCCGAGAGGCGGATATACTGGCCGCGACCGAGGAAATTGCGCTCGGTGATGGAGCCTTCCACCGACGGGCCGGGCGCCTCGCCGCCGGAGGTGTAGCCGGCGCCGATCGAGAACTCGCCGCTGGCCTTCTCGACCACATCGACGACAAGCACGACCTGATCGGGCTCGCTGCCCGGCGCGGTCGAAACCTGAACGCTCTCAAAGAAACCAAGGCCCTCAAGGCGCTTCTTCGCACGCTGGATCAGCACCTGATTGAAGGCATCGCCTTCGCTGACGTCAAATTCGCGGCGAATCACATAGTCGCGAGTGTAGTCGTTGCCACGGATCTCGATGCGCTCGACATAGGCCTTCGCGCCCTGGTCGATGGTGTAGGCGACCGAGATGGTGTGATTCTGGAAGTTGCGGTCACCACGCGGCGTGACTTGGGCGAATGCGTAGCCCTTGCCCGCAACTGATTCCGTCAGCGCGATGATCGATTCCTCGACATTCTTGGCGCTATAGACGCCGCCGGAGCGGGTCTTCACGACCGACTGCAGCGCCGCCGCATCGAGTTCGGGGATCGAGGTCTCGACTGCGACGTCGCCGAAGGTATAGCGATCACCTTCGTCGACCGTGATGGTCACGGTGTAGGTGTTGGTCGCCTCGTTGAGGTCGCCGGACGCAGAGACCACGCGGAAATCGGCATAGCCACGGTTGTAGTAGAAGCGGCGAAGCGCCTCTTCGTCGGCGCGCAGGCGCTGCTCGTCGTAGACGTCGTCGCGGAGCAGGAAGGAAAGGATCGTCGACTTCTTGGTCGAGATCACATCGGCCAGGCGGCGCGAGCCGAAGGCGTGGTTGCCGACGAAATTGATCGCCGCAATCTTGGTGCGCTCGCCTTCCTTGATGTTGAAGACGACGTTGACGCGGTTTTCGCCCAGATCCATGACCTGCGGGGTCACGGTGGCGTCGTTGCGGCCAATACGGCGATAGGACTCGCGGATCGCCTCGGCGTCCGCTTCCATCGTCGCGGTCGAGAAGGCGCCGCGCGGCTTGAGCTGCACCGTGCCGGAGAGCTGCGCGTCCTTGATCTTCTTATTGCCCTGGAACAGGACCTGATTGACGACCTGCAACTCGGAAACCTGCACGACCAGCGTGGAACCCACCTGGTTGATGCGGACATCGGAGAACAGCCCCGTGGCGAAGAGGCGCTTTACGGCCTCATCGATATCGGCGGCGGAAAACGACTTGCCGGGACGTACGGCAACGTAGTCACGAATCGTCGACGCCTCGATGCGCTTGTTGCCGCGCACTTCGACATTGCTGATAACCGCAGCCGAAGCGACCGAAACAGCGGAAAGCTGCACGACGGCGGCCCCCGGAACGGCCAAAGAAGCGGACATAGCCACCGCGGACGCGGCGCTTAGAAAATTCGATGCTGCCTTCATCGGGCTATTATACCTTTTTCTCGTAGTCCCCACGGCGAGAAAACCGGACGTGCGGCCAATTTCCCCTACCGTATTAACCGGATTTTCCCTACACGCAAGGCTTCTGGTTAATTTGCATTTACTTAGCGATCCCGCGTGACATTCGCGTCACGCATATCGACGCGGATGGTAAACGCCCTCTCAACGAGCCCCTGCGCTGGCCCAATTTCTTCATAAATTTCAGCATCCAAACAGATCATTCCAGAAAACGAACATCATGAAGCCCAAAACGATCAGCATGCCGATTCGATAGAATGTCTCTATCATCCGCTCCGGCACCGGGCGACGGATGACTGCCTCCACGCCATAGAAGAGCAGATGGCCGCCGTCCAGCGGGGGAATCGGCAACAGGTTGAGAAATCCAATTCCGACCGACAGGAATGCGACGAGCTGGACCAGCCATTCGAAGCCGAGTTTGGCCGCCTTGCCTGCCATGCCGGCGATCTTGACGGGGCCGCCGAGCTGGCACTTGTCCTCGCGGCCGACCACGAAACGCTGCAGGAACTGTCCGGTACGGGCGATGATGGTGCCGGTTTCGTTCACCGCCTCGACGAAGGCGCCGACCGGGCTGTAGTGGATGATCCGCGGACGGCCGAGCTGCTCGTCGTTGACGACGCCGATGACCCCGACCTTGAGCTTGTTTCCGAGCGCGTCGGTCTGCTCCATCGGCTCGGGCGTGGCGGTCAGGGTGATTTCCTTGCCCCCGCGCAGCATCATGAAGACCGTCTTTTCGCCGGTCCTGCCCGAAACCAGGCGCTGGACATCCGAAAACGTCTCCACCCGCTCGCCCTCGACGCTGACGAACCGATCGCCCGGTTCGAAGCCCGCCACGGCTGCCGGGCTGTCTGGCCGCACCTCGGCCACCATGGGCTCCGAGACAAAGCGGCCATAGAGCGAGAAGATGACGGTGAAGACGGCGATGGTGAGAAGGAAGTTGAACAGCGGCCCTGCGAACACAGTGGCCGCGCGCTTCCAAACCGGCTGGGTGTGGAAGGCAACCTTGCGCTCGGCTTCGGACAAGGTTTCGGCACCTTCGGCATCGGGTGCGCTCGTCACGTTCATGTCGCCGACGAACTTGACGTAGCCCCCAAGGGGGATGGCCGAAAGCTTCCAGCGCGTTCCGTGCCGGTCGTTGAAGCCGATCAGCTCCGGGCCGAAGCCGATCGAGAAGGCCTTAACGCCGATGCCGCACCAGCGACCGACCAGATAGTGCCCCATCTCGTGCACGAAGACGACGACCGTCAACACGAAGAGGAACGGGATTATCGTGCCGAGAAGCAGGCTGCTGGTGCCGAACATCGCCGGAAGTATCTCGTTCAATGTCATGCTCCCAAAACCAATCGTCCCGCCAAGCGCGCGTCGCGAGTGTCACGCCGATCCCGGCAAATCCAAGGCACCCGCTCGCCTGTTCCGCCCGGGAGGGCTGACCGCCGTCCGACCTAGCGGGGGAACAACCCGCCAACCGGATCCGCGACGCCGCCAAGCAGCATGCCGATGAAGTACAGCGCGAAGGCCGCCGCAACAAGCCCGTCGACGCGATCCATGACGCCGCCATGGCCGGGAATGAGATGGCTGGAGTCTTTTACGCCGTGCCGGCGCTTGACCCAGGATTCGAACAGATCGCCGATCTGCGAGATCACGGACAAGAGGATCGCCACCGGCAGCATGACGAGCAGCGAGGCGCCAGCCCAAACCGCCACCGCCAGGCCGGCAGCCACGCCGCACACAGTGCCGCCGATGGCGCCGCTCCAGGTCTTGCCAGGAGAGATCGAGGGAGCAAGCTTCGGCCCGCCAACGGCGCGGCCGACGAAATAGGCAAGGATATCCGTCGCCCATACCACGGCGAACAGGAACAGCACCGCCATCAGGCCCGTATGGTCGCCGCCGCGCAGAAATGCCAGCGAGATTCCGGACAGGCCGGCATAGGCGAGGCCGGCAGCGGTCCAGTTGCCCTGCCCGCGCACAAGTCCGAAGCCGGCCGACACCAGAACCGCCCCGGCCAGCGCAAGCAGCACTCCGCCCGAAGGCCAACCGCCAAGCAGCGCCAGCAGAACCACGGCGAGCAGGGCCGCCGAAAACCACTGATGCACGCCATTGGCTTCGGTGCGGGACATGGAGCACCATTCATAGAAGATCGCCAGCGAGATGACTGCCGACAAGGCGCGGAACGGCAGGCCGCCAAGCCAGGTGAGGCCCAGCACCACCACCGCCATGACGATGCCCGAAATGACGCGAAGCTGCAGATTGTTCATTTGTCTGATGCTCAAGATGCCGCGCCACTGGCGAGCAAGCCGCCGAAACGGCGCTCGCGGGAGGCATACTGCTCCAGCGCCTCGGCCAGATGGCTCCTGGTGAAATCGGGCCAGTAGCAAGGCATGAATACGAGTTCACTATAGGCTGCCTGCCAGAGCAGGAAGTTGGAAAGGCGCAATTCGCCGCTGGTGCGGATCACCAGATCGGGATCGGGGATTTCGGCGGTATCGAGAGCATTCGAAACGGTTTCGATGTCGATGTCTTCAGGCGCCAGCTCGCCCGCGGCCACCCGCTCGGCGATCTTGCGCGCCGCGCGCGCGATTTCGTCGCGGCCGCCATAGTTGAATGCGATGACCAGGTTGATGGCGGAGTTGCCGGCGGTGAGTGCCTCGGCTTCGTGCAGCAGCGCCGCAA